>NZ_JADKSL010000016.1:0-100048 GCF_015351275.1 Pseudoclavibacter sp. VKM Ac-2867 | reverse complement strand
TGTGGCGAACCGCACCCGCGGACTCCTGGGTGCCGGTTCGCCACAGCTGTGTCTGCGGGCACCTGCGTCTGCGGCGGCTGTCTCTGCGGGTACCTGTGTCTGCGGGCGACCCCCGCTCGCGGCCCCTCCCTCGACCTCTCCCTCCCTCTCCCTGCACCAAAGTTGTGGGCAGGTGCGCTCGCCAAGCACCGCAACCGCACTTCGCCACACCTCTGCCCGCGAAGCCCGCCGCTCGAAGCCCGCCGCTCGGGACCCGCCGCTCCGGCTCCCGTGCCACTCGGGTTCCCGTGCCACTGCGCCTCCCGTGCATCTCCGGCTCCCCTGCCGCTCGGGCTCCCGTGCCACTCCGCCTCCCAGATTCTCGGCACTCGAACTCTCTCGCGGCCCCTCCCTCGCTCACTGTCCCGGCACGAGAGTTGTGGGCAAGTGCGGTCGCGAAGCACCGCAACCGCACTTGGCCACACCTCTGCCCGCGAAGCCCTCCGCTCGAAGCCCGCCGCTCGGGACCCGCCGCTCCGGCCCCCGGGCCGCTCAGGCTCCCGGCTTCTCGCCACTCGAGCTCTCCCGCGCGGTCTTTCTCAGCCCCTCCCTAGGCCCCTCCTTCGCGGCCCCTCGCTCGCTGTCCCGGCACCAAAGTTGTGGGTAAGTGCGCTCGCGAAGCACCGCAGCCGCACTTCGCCACACCTCTGCCGGCGAAGCCCTCCGCTCGGAGGCCGCATCTCGGGCCCCCGCTCGGGCCCCCGGATTCCCGCCATTCGAGCTCTCCCTCTCAGCCTCTCTCGACCCTCCCTAGGCCCCTCCCTCTCGGCCTTTCGCGCTCTCGGCCTTCCTCGCTCCCGTTCGCGCTCCCCACTGTCGCGACACCAGAGTTGTGGGCAAGTGCGCACGCGAAGCACCGCAAACGCACCTGGCCACACTTCTGCCGGCGAAGCCCGCCGCTCGGAGGCCGCATCCCGGTGCTTCCCAGCGGGACCGGCGTTAGATGGATGGCGGAGCGCGCAGCCCCGACGCGCGCAGGAATGAGCGACGATGCCCACCTTCACGAACATCCATCACCTCGCGGTGACCGTCCGCGACCTCGAGACGAGCGTCGCCTTCTACGAGCAGGTCTTCGGCTTCGCCCCGGCGACCGAGATCGACGACGAATCGCTGCACCGCAAGCTGTTCGCACTGCCGGGCGGCACGAACCTGGGGCTCACGCAGCACGACGGCGGCACCGACAGGGCGAGTGGCGGAGGGTTCTCGCCGTTCTCGCCGGGACTCGATCACATCGGGCTCACCGTCGAGAGCCGTGACGAACTCGAGGCGTGGGCGAGCCACCTGAGCGAGCACGGTATCGAGCACAGCGGCATCGTCGAGGCGCCGTATGGCTACGCGCTGAGCTTCAAGGACCCCGACCAGATCGCGCTGGAGTTCTTCGTCTCGAAGTAGGTGCCGCGCTGGCGCCTCCGGCGACAGCTTCCCCCGCAGAAAGTTGTGGCTTGGTGCACCTGCTGAGCACCGCAACCGCACCAAGCCACAACGCTGCGCACGGCCCGCCCCGGCCCGGCACACGCCGACCGACACGCACCCAACCGCACACCGAAACCAGCTCGCCCCGCAGCGCACCGCGGCGGACAATGCCCTGCGCATCCTGCGTCCCTGCGCACCCGGCACCATCGCAGAGTTGTGGCAAAGCGCTCCTCGCCTGCTCCGCAACCGCATCAAGCCACAACACTTCGTGCGTCCCGGCGCGTCCCGGCGCGTCCCGGCACGCGCCAGACGGCGCCGGCGCGCTCAGGAGGGCAGCAGCATCGAGAGGGTGTAGCTCCAGACGCAGATGAAGGCGAGCATCCCGAGGCTGTAGCCGATGGAGCTGCGGAGGATCTCCCCCTCCCGCCCGGAGAGACCGACTGCGCCCGCGGCGATGGCGATCGACTGCGGCGAGACGACCTTCGCCGTCGTGCCACCTGCCGTGTTGGCGGCGACGAGCAGCGAGGGCGCGACGCCGATGCGTCCGGCCGTCGCGACCTGCAGGGGCCCGAAGAGAGTGTTGTTGTTGACGACCGAGCCGGTGAGGAAGACGCCGAGCCACCCGATGATGGGCGCGAGGAGCGGGAAGACGGGGCCGACGGCCGCGAGCGCGCTGCCGATGCTCGCGGAGCCACCCGAGTAGTTCGCGATGTTCGCGAGCACGAGGATGAGCGCGATGAGCACCAGCGCCTGCCAGAGCTCGCGGAACGTGGCGGCGAGCTGCCCCCACAGGTCCGCGGCCTTGAGGCTCGGCGTCGTGAGGAACGACACGATGACGGCGAGCAGGATGGCGGTGCCGGTGGCGCTGATGGGGGCGAAGTCCCAGGTGGTCGCGACGGGGTCACCGCTCGAGAGCGCGATCTCACCGGTGAGACCCGGAATCGGGAACTTGATGACCGCGGCGGCGAGCGGCCCGTCGACGGCGAAGAGCTGCTTGAACGCGGGGATGCTCCACACGAGGATGAGGCCCGTGAGGATGTAGAAGGGGCTCCAGGCGACCGCGATCTCGCGCACGCTGTGACGTTCCACGGCCGGCGCCTCACCTCCGCCTTCGCGGAAGATGCGCTTCGGCTGCCAGACGCGGCCGAACACGAAGAGCGCGAGCATCGCCGCGAGGCCCGAGCCGAGGTCGGCGAGCTCCGGTCCGAGGAACCACAGCACGGACGCCTGCACGCCGCTGAAGACGACGCTCACAACGAGGGTCGCCGGCCAGGTCTCGCGGAGGCCGCGCCAGCCGTCGAGGATCATGACGAGCAGGAACGGCACGAGGAATGTGAGGGGCTGCAGGAGCAGCATCATCATGCGGGACATCTCGAGCACCTCGACGCCGGCCACCTGCGCGCCGACGATCACGGGAATGCCGATCGCTCCGTAGGCTCCCGCCGCGACGTTCGCGACGAGGGACAGCATGGCGGCCTTCACCGGCTTGAAGCCGAGCTGCACGAGGAGGGCCGCGCAGATCGCGATCGGCACCCCGAAGCCCGCCGCGCCCTCGAGGAACGCGCCGAACGCGAAGCTGATGAGCAGCACCTGGATGCGCTGGTCTGGAGAGATGCCCGAGATGGAGGCGCGGATCACGTCGAAGCGTCCGCTCGCGACGGCGAGGCGATACAGCCAGACCGCCATGACGATGATGTACGCGATGGGCCAGATGGCGGTGAGGACGCCGAGGAGCCCCGACCCGGCGACGGCGGTCCCCGGCATCCCGAACGCGACGAGCGCGACGAGGATCTCGGCGACGACGGCGATGCTGGCGGCGAGCATCCCCTTCATCTTGAGCGCCGTGAGGCAGATGAAGAAGATGGCGATCGGGATCACGGCGACGAGCGCCGACAGCCAGGGATTTCCGAACGGGTCGATGTCCTGCATCCACATGAGAAGCTCCGTCCATCGTGAGGTCGAGAGCGCTGGGGAGCGTGCGCTGGTCTCTGCTCGTCACAGTAGCGGGCATGGGTCTCGCGGGGCGAGCGTTTCGCCGGCGAAGTGCCGCCCGAACTTCTTTCGGTGCCTCGCACTGTTCGGGGGACCGAGGGACGCACAAGTGCGGCCGGGACAGTTTGCGCTGTCACTGCGATCCGCGGTTAGTGACACTTCCTGGCAGAAGTGTTACTAAGGTTGGGGCATGCCAACATCTGCGGGCGATGCGAACGAGCCGATGCTCGCCATTCCGGCGGTCGGCGTGGCGCTGCACAACTGGCGCCCGTCGGACCCCCGCCTGTTCTCACGTTCCGAGCTGAAGCGCCAGACGGGTGCGTACTCGTCGGCGATACCGACGCGACTCGCAGATTGGTCCCCCACGCTCACGAGCGAGCTCGGAGCAGACCTTGAAGATGCCAGTCGAGCCCTGAGCGACTTCGATCGCCATGCGTCGCTCGTCCTCGGCACGGAGAACACCGCTCTGGCCTCGATGGCGGCGATCCTGCTCCGCACGGAGAGCGCGTCGAGTTCACAGATCGAGAACCTCACCGTGAGTGCCAGACAGCTCGCCCTGGCTGAGATCGGCGCAGGCACCTCCCCGAACTCGCGGACGGTCATCGGCAACGTCCGCGCGATGGAGGCCGCCGTCACGCTGACAGAGCCCCTGTCCGTTGGCACGATCCTGACGATGCATCGCGAGCTGCTCGCGCATCAGCAGGGCATGGAGGCGCACGCGGGCCTCCTGCGCGAGGAGTTGGTCTGGATCGGGAAGGGAAACGCGGGCCCGCGCGAGGCTGACTTCGTGGCCCCGCAACCGGAGCTCGTCCCGCCAGCACTCGATGACCTGCTCCTCTTCGCCGACCGCGCCGACCTGCCCGCGTTGCTGCAGATCGCCGTGGCGCACGCGCAGTTCGAGACGATCCATCCGTTCGTCGATGGGAACGGCCGCACAGGACGCGCCCTCGTGCAGGTCATGCTGCGCGCCAGCGGGATCGCGTCGCACACCACCGTGCCCTTGTCGGCAGGCCTCCTGACCGACCTCAATCGCTACTTCGCGGCACTTGGCGCGTTCCGAGACGGCGACGCCAGTCCGATCGTCCGCACCTTCACTCAGGCTGCGAGGTTCGGCGCCGCGGCGGGTGGGGACCTCGTCGACGCGCTGCGCGCCGAGCTGGCGGCCTCTCGCGAGCTCCTGGCGGGCGTCCGCCCGCAGGCCTCGGCGCTGCGGCTGCTGCCATTGCTCGTCGGGCAGCCGATCGTCGACTCCGCGTTCGTGCAGAGGGCACTTGCTGTGGATGCAGTCACCGCCAATCGCGCCCTTGCTCTGCTGACCGACCGCGGGGTCCTCACCGAGCGCACCGGCAGACGCCGGGGACGGGTCTGGCAGCATTCCGGAATGCTGGGCGCCCTGGACGAGTTCGCGACGGGCATTCGCCGCGCCCGGCGCTGAGCTGTCACCGCATCCACCGTTTCTCTCGACGCTCCTGCGACAGACTGCTCTCATGAGGCGAATCGAGGCAGTTCTCGGAGACATCACGGAGCAGGCCGTCGACGCGGTCGTGAACGCGGCGAACAACGGGATGCGCGGGGGCGGCGGGGTCGACGGCGCCATCCACCGTGCGGGCGGGCCCGCGGTGCTCCGCGACTGCGTGGCCAGGTTCCCGGGCGGCCTTGCGACCGGGGATGCGGGATACACGACCGCCGGCGAGCTGCCAGCACGATGGGTCATCCACACCGTCGGGCCCGACTACGGCTCGGGCCAGCGCGATCGCACGCTGCTCACCTCCTGCTACGGGCGCTCGCTCGAGGTCGCCGACGAGCTCGGCGCCACCTCGGTCGCGTTCCCTCTCGTCAGCGCCGGCATCTACGCATGGCCGCTCGAGGACGCGATCGCCGCCGCCGTCGACACCATCGCGAGCTCGGGGTCGCAGGTCCAGGAAGTGCGCATCGTCGTGCGCGACCCCGAGATCCTCGCCCGAGTGGAGCGCGAGCTCCGAGATCGCGCCGCTGACGTCTGACGCCCTTCCCGGGCAGGTGGGTCAGAACTCGAGCGTGCCCGCCATCCGCTCCCCCGCGACCTCGACCCAGTCGAGCGTCTCGTCCATGGCGCGCTGGCCAGAGCCTGCGAGCTCAGACAAGGACACGATGCTGACGCCGTCCCGAGCGAGCACCGCCCGCTCCTCGGCGCCGAGGCCCACACGGCCAGCGATCACCCCGAAGCGTGCGCCTTCCTCGAGCGCGAGCCTGCGCACGAGCGAGGGGACCTTGCCTGCCTCGGACTGCGCGTCGAAGCTGCCCTCCCCGGTGATGACGAGGTCGGCCCCGCGCAGCAGCTCCCGCAGGCCGACCGCCTCGGCGACGGCCACGGCGCCCGCCGAGACCTCCGCGCCGACCGCGAGCAGGCCGAATCCCGTGCCGCCGGCCGCACCAGCACCGGGATGCGCCGCGAGCGCGAGGACATCGCCGCTCGCCTCCGGTGCCCCGTCGAGCACCTGCGCGAGCCGCGTGAGCCCGGCCTCGAGCAGGGGAACATCGTCGGCGGATGCGCCCTTCTGCGGCCCGAACACCGCAGCAGCCCCGGCCACACCGAAGAGCGGATTCACGACATCGGTCAGCGCGACGAGGCCGTCGGCGGGGAGCCGGACGAGTCCGGAGATGTCGACGCTCTCGAGCGAGTGCAGTCCGCGATTCCCGAGCGGGATGTCGGCGCCAGCGGCGTCGAGGAACCGCACGCCGAGCGCAGACAGCATCCCCGCGCCGCCGTCGGTCGACGCGCTGCTCCCCAACCCGACGAGCACTCGCCTCGCGCCGTGCTCCGCCGCGAACCTGATCGCCTGACCGAGCCCGATGGTCGACGCTCTGGCGCACGACTCGCGGTCGACCCCGTCGAGCAGCGCGATGCCGCTCGTCTCCGCCAGCTCGACGACCCAGGTGCCGTCCGGGAGCTCCACGAGCTCAGCGTCCACGGGGGCACCGAGCGGCCCCTCGACGCGCACCGACACCACTCGCGCGCCTGGGACCGAGCCGGCGATGGCCGCGGTCGTCCCCTCGCCGCCATCGGCCATCGGCACCTCGACGCACTCGTCCCCGGGCCTGGCGCGCAGCCAGCCCCGCCTGATCGCCGCGGCGACCTCGGCCGCCGAAGCGGTGCCCTTGAACGAATCCGGTGCGATGACGGTGCGGCGCTGCATACCCCCAACCTACCGACCGGAACGCGCCCGAGGAAAGCGTTTCCCGCTAGGCTCCAGATATTCAGGGCGGCACGCACCGTCGCGCGCCGGGGAGGAGACACGTGAGTCGACACGGAAACCACGTCACGCTCGGCGAGGTCGCGCAGGCGGCAGGCGTCTCGATCGCAACCGCCTCGCGCGCCATCAACGGCAGCGCTGGCAGGCGCGTGAACGAGGAGATCAAAAAGCGCGTCCAGGAGACCGCCGACCGGCTCGGCTACTCACCCAACCTGAGCGCGCAGGCCGTCGCGAGGGGCGCATCCTCGACCATCGCCGTGGTCGTGAGCGACATCGCCGACCCATACTTCAGCGCCATCGCTGCGGGCGTCATGCGCGGCGCCGAGGAAGCCAACCTCATCGTGACCATCGCCGCCGCGGAGCGGAGCGTCACGAACGAGCTCGAGATCGTGCGCACCCTGCGCGGGCAGCGCCCCCGTGCCATCATCCTCACCGGATCCAGGCGCATCGACGACCCGCAGCAGGCGGCCCTCGAGGAGCAGCTGCTCGCATACGACGCCTCCGGCGGGCGAGTTGTTCTCGTCGCCCAGGCCCCTTCTCCCTTCGACGTCGTCGAGCTCCGCAACCGGGACGGTGCGCAGGAGCTCGCACGCCAGCTCGTGAACCAGGGCGGCCGGAGGTTCGGGATCATCACGGGGCCCCTGGAGCTGCTCACCAACCGAGACCGCGTGGATGGCTTCACCGAGGGGCTCGCAGAATCGGACCTCGGCATCGACGACGACGCCGTCATCTCCACCGCCTTCACCCGCGACGGCGGCTATGAGGCGCTGCGCACGCTCCTCTCCCGTTTCCCGGACACCGACACCATCTTCGCGACCAGCGACCTCATGGCCACGGGCGTCCTCACCGCCCTCCGAGACCTCGGCAAGGAACCCGGCCGCGACGTGTCGGTCGCCGGCTTTGACGACATCGCGCTCGTGCGCGACGTGACCCCACCCCTCACGACCGTCGTCGCACCCCTGAGCGACATGGGCTACCGCGCCGTGCGCCTCGCCCTCGCGGAGCGCGGCAAGGACGGCCCCGTCGTGCTGCCCGTCAACACGGCCGTCGTCATCCGCGAGAGCACTCCGCGCCGCGACTGAACCGTTCGCGCGGGCGTCCTCGAGGCCACCCGCGATCTGGGCCCGCAGACCAGGCCGGCACCCCATCCTCGATCTCGCGCTTGTTTCGGTAAGCGCTTTCCAATACGCTGGTCGAAGTCTCAACGCCGAGACTCAGACGAGAGGATGGATATGACCACGGACAAGCTCGGGATCATCGTCAACGGCGCGACGGGGCGCATGGGCTACCGCCAGCACCTCGTCCGCTCACTGCTCGCCCTCCGCGATGAGGGCGGCATCCCGCTGTCGGACGGCACGCGGCGCCCGATCGAGCTCTACCTCGTCGCCCGCAACGAGGAGCGCCTCCGCGAGCTGGCCGCGAAGCACGGCATCGACAAGTACACGACCGACCTCGACGTCGCCCTCGCCGACGAGGACTTCCCCGTCTACTTCGACGCCCTCATCACGCGACTGCGCGTGCCCGCGATCCGGAAGGCCATCGCCGCAGGCAAGGCCATCTACACCGAGAAGCCCACGGCCGAGAGCTACGCCGACGCGCTGGCCCTCGCCGAGGAGGCGGAGGCGGCCGGCGTCAAGAACGGCGTCGTCCACGACAAGCTCTACCTGCCGGGCCTCATCAAGCTGCGCCGCCTCATCGAGAGCGGCTTCTTCGGCGAGATCCTCTCCGTGCGCGGCGAGTTCGGCTACTGGGTCTTCGAAGGCGACTGGCAGCCCTCGCAGCGACCGAGCTGGAACTACCGCTCCGAAGACGGCGGCGGCATCGTCGTCGACATGTTCCCGCATTGGAACTACGTCATCGAGAACCTCTTCGGCGAGATCTCCTCCGTCTACGCCGAGACGCGCACCCACATCCCCGAGCGTGTCGACGAGGCGGGAAAGCGCTACACGGCAACCGCCGACGACGCGGCCTACGCGATCTTCGACCTCGCTGACGGACCGATCGTGCAGTTCAACTCGAGCTGGACCGTGCGCGTCAACCGCGATGAGCTCGTCGAGATCCACGTCGACGGCACGCACGGGAGCGCCGTCGTCGGCCTCTTCGGCGCCAAGGTGCAGCCCCGCAACGTCACCCCCAAGCCCACCTGGAACCCCGACCTGCGCGACGAGCACGACTACTCCGCGGACTGGATCGAGGTGCCGCAGAACGACGCCGTCGACAACGGCTTCAAGCTGCAGTGGATCGAGTTCCTCCGCTACGTACTCGAGGACGGGACCCACGACTACGACTTCCGCTCGGGAGCCAAGGGCATGCTGCTCGCCGAGGCCGCACTCGAGTCGAACGCGTCTGGCCGCCGAGTGTCGCTCGCAGATCAGGCGGCTGCGAAGTGACGGCGACGCAGGTGATCGACAGCACGCGGACGGCGACCGGCACTCGGCTCGCTCTGCTCTCCCCCGCTGGCGAGTCGTCGCGGGTCGAGCTGCTCGAGGCTCCCGCCTTCCAGCGCCCGACGGGCGGGCTCCGCTCCCGTGAGCTGTACGCGGCGGCGCACGTCATCCCCCGCGCGACGGCAGACAACGTGCCTGGCGCGCCTGCCGACATCGACTGGGATGCGACGCTCGGCTACCGGCGGCAGCTCTGGTCGTGGGGTCTCGGCGTCGCCGACGCCATGGACACGGCGCAGCGCAACATGGGACTCGACGCTCTGGCGACGCGCGAGCTCATCGCCCGCAGCTCCGCGGCAGCGCGCGAGGAGGGCGGCAGCATCGCCGTCGGCGTCAACACCGACTCCCGCACCGAGGAGATGCTGACCCTCGACGAGATCGAGCGTGCCTACCTCGAGCAGCTCGAGTTCGCTGAGGCGCAGGGCGCGCTGCCCGTCATCATGGCGAGCCGCCACCTGGCCCGCGCGGCGCAGTCCCCCGCCGACTACGCCCGCGTCTACACGCGTGTGCTCGGCGCCGTCTCGTCGAAGGCGGTGCTGCACTGGCTGGGCACCGCGTTCGACCCGGCTCTGCGCGGCTACTTCGGCGCCGACGCCTGGCAGCAGGCGTCCGACCTTGTCATCACCCTCATCGAGGAGCACGCCGACAAGGTCAGCGGCATCAAGATGAGCCTCCTGGATGCGGACGCCGAACGGGCCGTTCGCGCCCGCCTCCCCGAGGGCGTCACGATGTTCACGGGCGACGACTTCAACTACGTCGAGCTGATCGAGGACGACGCGGACGGCATCCACTCCGACGCCCTCCTCGGCGCGTTCAGCGTGCTCGCGCCGAGCGCATCCGCCGCCGTGCAGGCCCTCGACGCTGGCGACCCCGATGAGTTCCGGCGCATCCTCGAGCCGACGCAGGAGCTGTCGCGGCAGGTCTTCGCCGCCCCCACCTTCTACTACAAGACGGGCGTCGCGTTCCTCAGCTGGTTGAACGGTCACCAGGATGCGTTCCAGATGGTGGGCGGGCTGCACGCGGCCCGCAGCCTCCCGCACCTCTCGCGCATCGTGGAGCTCGCGAACACGTCGGGCGCACTTGAACGGCCCGAGCTCGCGGCTGAACGCTGGCACGCGATGCTGCGCCTCAACGGCGTCGACGCCACCTCGGGGGTGCTCGCATGAGCGCGCACCCCCGCCTGTCGATCAACCAGGCGACGATCAAGCACGCCTCGCTGCGGCAGGCCGTCGATGCGACCGTGCGCCAGGGCGTGCAGAGCATCGGGCTGTGGCGGGAGCCGGTCGCGGATGTCGGCCTCGCGGAGGCGGCGCGCATGCTCGCCGACTCCGGCCTGCGGTTCTCCAGCCACTGCCGCGGCGGGTTCGTGACGATGCCGGAGGGCGCTGAGCGTCGGGCGGCCATCGACGACAACCGCAGGGCCATCGAGGAGGCGGCGACGCTCGCCGCGGCCGGCGCTCCCGGGTCGTCCGCGTCGTCCGCGTCGCTCATCATCGTGGCGGGAGGCATCCCGGAGGGAAGCCGCGACCTCGCGGGGGCCCGCGGCCGCCTCGAGGAGGCCATCGCCGAGCTCGCGCCCGAGGCGCAGGCGGCGGGCGTCACGCTTGTGCTCGAGCCGCTGCACCCCATGTACGCGTCCGACCGGGCGGTGCTCTCGACCCTCAAGCAGGCGCTCGACCTCGCCGATCGTGTCGGGAGCCCCGCCGTCGGCGTGGTCATCGACTCGTTCCACGTCTGGTGGGATCCGGACGCCGAGGAGCAGATCACCCGGGCCGGGAGAGACGGCCGAATCGCCTCGTACCAGGTGTGCGATTGGGCGACTCCCCTCCCCGCCGACGTTCTGCTGAGCCGCCATCTTCCCGGCGCCGGGATCATCGACTTCGCCGAGCTCACGAGCTGGGTCACCGATGCCGGCTACACGGGCGACGTCGAGGTCGAGGTGTTCAACGCCGAGCTGTGGGCGAAGGACTTCGACGAAGCCGTTGCCGACACGGTCGAGGCCTTCGGAACGCACGTCGGTACCCACCTCGCGCTGCCAGTGCGCGGCTGAGGCCAGCCGCACGAGCCAGCAGAGCGCCTGTCCCGATCTGGGGCAGGCGCTCTGCTGTGTGCCCGCACTGTTCTGCCGGGGCCCGGGGCGGGCCTGCCGGCGCGTAGTGCCGGGGCGCAGTGCCCGCGCTGTTCGGCCGGGGCCCGGCGTGGGCCTGCCGGCGCACGAAGAGGCCCGCCCACCTTGCGGTGAGCGGGCCAGGTGCTTCGAGGGTCGCGGTTCGGCGGGGCGCTCAGTCGCCGCCGAGAGGGCTGCCGAGGAGTTCGCGGATGCGTCCGGCGACCTTGTGGAAGCGCGGGTCCTCGAGCGTCGGCTCGTACTCGCGTTCGCGCGGCAGGTCGACGTCGAACTCCTGGATGATCGTGCCGGGGCGCGGCCCCATGAGCACCACCCTGCTCGCCAGGTAGACGGCCTCGGGCACGGAGTGCGTCACGAGGAGCACCGTCAGGTCGGTCTGCGCCCAGAGTCTCTGGAGCTCGACGTTGAGGTGCTCCCTCGTGAGCGCATCCAGGGCCCCGAAGGGCTCGTCCATGAGGAGGACATCGGGGTCATGCAGGAGGGCCCGGCACAGGGAGACGCGCTGCTGCATGCCGCCAGACAGCTCGTGCGGGAGGGCCTTCGCGAAGTCGGTGAGGCTCGTGAGCTCGAGGAGCTCGTCGCACCGCTTCGACGCTGCCGTCTTGTCGAGGCCTCGCATCTCGGCCTGCAGCAGGATGTTGCCGCGCACGTCCCGCCACGGCAGCAGGGCCGGTCGCTGGAAGACGAACCCGACGTCCTGCCGCGGCGAGGTGACTCGGGAGCCGCGCAGCTCGATGGTTCCCTCGGTCGGCACGGTGAGGCCGGCGACCGCCCGCAGCAGGGTCGACTTCCCGCATCCCGACGGCCCCACGATGGATACGAACTCCCCCTTGCGGACGTGCAGGTCGACGTCGCGCAGCGCCTGCACGCTGCGACGCTTCGTCTCGAAGCGGATGCCGACGTCGTCGATGCCGAGCAGGTAGTCCTGGTGGCCGCCCGCCGAGGAGGGCGCCGTGCGCTCGTTGACCGTCATGCTCATTCTGCCGCTCCGCTCGGCTCGAAGCTCGCGTCGAAGTAGTCCTCGACGGGCTTCGCCTCCTCGATGAGCCCGGCCGTGGAGAGCACCTCGATGGTCGCCTCCCAGTCTGCGGTCGTGTTGACGCCGGGCGCGTTGCCGTCGCTCTCGGGGGATGTGAGGAGCGGGATGGTGTTGTTCCACTGCTCGATGAGCACTTCCGCCGCGGGCATCTGCGGGTCCTTGCCGTCCATGGCCGCGACGGCATCCTCAGGCGCCTCGGTGGCTGCCGCGTACGCCTCGGAGGTCGCGGCGACCATGTTCTCGACGAGGTCCGGGTTGCTCTCGATGAGATCGGTATTGGCGACGAGGCCGTTGCTGAAGAAGTTCAGTCCGACGTCGGAGTACTTCAGGTAGGTGACGTCCTTGCCGCTCTGCGCGGCGATCGTCGGGCCCTGGTCGTGGGCGAAGCCGATGAGCCCGTCGACCTGCTCGTTGATCATCGCGGCCATCTTGCCGGCGGCGTCGAGGTTCTGCTGCGTGACATCCCCCTCTTCCAGGCCGGCGGCTTCCAGGTAGAGCGGGAACGTCGTCGTCGGCGCGTCTCCCGCGGAGGTCGCGATGGTCTTGCCCTTGAGATCGGCGGGCGTCGAGATGCCGGAGTCGGTGAAGACCTGCACGGCGGACGGCGTGGTCTGCAGGAAGACACCGACGCTGCGGATGCTCACGCCCTTGTCGATGTTGGCGAGCACAGCCGGGGTGTCTGCCCAGCCGAAGTCCACCTGCCCTTGGCCGACGGCCTGGGCGGTCTTCGTCGACCCCTGGCCCGCCTGGATAGTGAGGTTGATGCCGTGCGCTTCGAAGATGCCCTGTTCGACCCCGTAGTAGAAGGGGGCGTGCTCGCCGTACGGGTACCAGTTGAGCATGAGCGTCACGTCGGTGAGGCCGGCTTCGCCGTCGGCTCCGGCTGCTCCCGGTTCGGGGGATGCGTTGCCGGAGCACGCGGTGAGGAGGAGCGCGCTGGCGGCGACGGCGGTGACGAGCCCGTTGCGGATTGTCTTCTTTGACATGAGGGGCCTTTCCAGTTGAGGGTCGAGGCGGTGTGGGTCGAGAGGGTGGGAGATGGCTGCTGTCAGCTGTCGAGGTTGCGACGCGACGCGTGCCAGGGCACGAGGAAGCGCTCGGCGACGAGGATGACGGCGAAGAGGAGGATGCCGAGGAGGGACATGATGATCAGGGCGGCGAACAGCATGGCGGTGTCGACGTTGCCGTTGGCCTGCAGGATGACGTAGCCGAGGCCGGCGTTGGCGCCGACGAACTCGCCGACGACGGCTCCCGTGACGGCGAGCGTCGCGGCGACCTTCATGCCGGAGAGCAGCTCCGGCAGCGCGGCTGGGAAGCGCACCTTCACGAACGTCTTCCATCGCGAGGCACCCATGGTGCTCGTGAGCTCCAGGATCTCGGGGTCGATCGTGCGGAGACCGCTGATGCCGGCGATGACGATGGGGAAGAAGGCCATGAGCACGGCGACGAGGATCTTCGGTTCGGGACCGAACCCCATCCACACGATGAAGAGCGGGGCGATGGCGATCTTCGGGATGACCTGCGCGAACAGGATCAGCGGGTAGAAGGTGCGCTCGAGGGTGCGGGAGTAGACCATGATCACGGCGACCGCGACGCCGAGGACCACGGAGAGGGCGAAGCCGATGACGGTCTCGACGGTGGTCACCCACGTGTTGTCCCACAGGTACTGCGGGTTGTCGGTGAACGCCGCGAGAGTGTCGGCGGGCGAGGGGAGGATGTAGGAGGCGACGGTTCCGGTCTCCGTCACCGCCCACCAGGCCGCGAACGCGACGATGAGGAAGATGGCCGGGTAGGTGTAGCCGGAGAGTCCCTTGGCGATGGAGCGTCGCTTCACGGGTGGGGGCGTTGCGTCAGTCGGCGAGCCGATGACTGGGGTGTTGGTGGTTGCGCTCGTCATGCGGAGCTCCTTACAGCGTTGTAAGAGGGGACTCGGTCGAACGCGGCACCCGGTTGAGCTCTCACGGTGGGTAACCGCTTTCCCGATTGCTCCAACATAACGTGGAATGATCCGCGAGACAACCGTCAGTGATGCAGGGAGCGCTTTCCGATTCGCCGCTCGGGCGAGACCAGGCGTAGGCCATTTCCCCGCCCCCGCTCCCAGGCGCCACCCGAGCTCGGTTCGTAGCCTCGAGCACATGAGCGCTTACGACTACTTGATCATCGGCGGAGGAATGGTCGCGGATGCGGCCGCCCGCGGCATCCGCGAACGAGACGAGACGGGCACCATCGGCATCCTGAGCGCCGACGTCGACGAACCCTACGCGCGGCCCGCGCTCTCGAAGAAGCTCTGGGTCGACCCCGACTTCACGTGGCAGCAGACGCCGCTCGGCACGAGCGACGCGACGGGCGCCGAGATCACGCTCGGCACGCTCGTGACGAGCATCGACCGCGAGGCGAAGAGCGTCACGACCGACACCGGCGAGACCGTCAGCTACGGCAAGCTGCTGCTCGCGACGGGCTCGAAGCCCGTCGAGATCGACGTGCCCGAGAGCACGCGCATCCTCTTCTTCCGCTCGGCGAGCGACTACCGGCGCCTGCGCGAGCTCAGCGAGGGGAACGCCCACGCGGTCGTCGTCGGCGGCGGATACATCGGCACGGAGATCGCGGCGGCCCTCGCGCAGAACCACGTGGAGGTCGACCTGGTCTTCCCCGACGAGGTGCTCGGCGCATCCACGTTCCCGCCGTCGCTCGCCGAACGATTCCAGGAACTGTTCGTGGAGCACGGCGTGGGGCTCGTGCCCGGGCGCCGCGTCGAGAGCGTGCGCGCCGAGGTGCGGGCACCCTACGACGAGGCGACCGCGGAGGCAGCCGAGACCGTGGAGTCCGCGACTGGCGCCCCCTCCCCCGCGACCACCCCGGATGGCGTGACCGTCGTCTTCGACAACGGAGCGGAGACGGAGGCCGACTTCGTCGTGTTCGGCCTCGGAGCTAAGCCCGTCGTCGACCTGGCGGAGGACTCCGGCCTCGTGGTCGACGACGGAGGCGTGGTCGTCGACGAACAGCTCCGCACCATCGACCCGTCCATCTGGGCGGCCGGCGACATCGCCGTCTACCCGGACCCGGTCCTCGGCCAGACGCGCGTCGAGCACGTCGACAACGCCACCGAGATGGGGGCGGCCGCGGGCCGTTCGATGGCGGGCGCCGCCGAACCGTACTCGCACACCCCGTACTTCTACTCGATGGTGTTCGGCACGCGGTGGGAAGCGGTCGGCACCCTCGACCCGGAGCTCGACGTGCTGGACGCGGCGCTCCCCGAGTCTGGCGAGTCCGATCAGAGCCGCGTCAGCTACTTCCGCGACGAGTCGGGGGCACCCGTCGGCGTCCTGCTCTGGGACGTCGGCGAGAGCGAAGCACTCCGCGACGCGGCCCGAGCCGTCATCGACGAGGGCGTGACGTCGACCGAGGAACTGCGCACCCGCATCCGCTGACGCCGTCCCACCAGCGCCAGCGACTGCCCACCGGCAGACGCCGAAGGCCCGCCACCTGGGCGGGCCTTCGTGGTCTGCGGCAGTGCCGCGACGGCGGTGCTACTCGGTGCCGGCTGCCGCGTCGGCTCCGTCGCGCATCTTCTGGATGTGCTCGTCGTGCTGGTTGCCGATCGCGGTGTCCGCGTGGTCTCCGGCCGCGTCGAACGCGTGGTCGGTGAACTGCTCACCCTGCTCGCTGTTCGTCGCCTGCGCTGCCTTGTCGCCGATGTTCTCGAATACCATTCGGTCTCCTTCACTTCGTCGGTTCGACGCGAATGCGCCATACGGAGAGTCCAACATCCGCACGTGGATGCGCGGTGTGCGGCAGCTTGGCGCGACTCAGGCTCACGGCCGCCCGGCTGGTACCGTGCCCATCCGTTCCGCGCGGAGGTCCTCGAGCTCGAGGCCCCGCTCGGTGCTCGGGAAGCGCGCGGCGGTCGAGCGCACCAACGCTGCGGAGAAGTTCGCGCCGAAGAGCTCGCTGCCCGGCTGCAGGGAGAAGCTGTCGTGCAGGGTGCCGACGAGCACGGGGTCGAATCCGGCCGCATCCACGAGCAGTGAGGCACCGGCGATGTCCGCGGGGTCGTCGCCCGCGATGCCGATCCCGCGCCTGCCGACGGCGCTTGCGGGCTTCGGCCCCTCGTCGAGGTCGTGGTAGCCCATGTGATTGAAGGCCTTGACGACTCGCGACTCGGAGAGCAGCTCCTGGACGAGCTCGCTTGTTGCCGCGAACGGGTCGTTGAGGTCGTCGCGCACGCCATCGATCTCCCACCAGTAGTTCATGGCGTCGATGACGAGCTTCCCGCGCAGCTCGTCGCGGGCAATGGCCTCGTGCCCGTCAAGCGGCAGCGCCTTCCCGAGCGGCAGCGCGAGGATGACGATGTCGGCCTGCCGGGCCACCTCGGCGCTGGTGCCCGTGGTCGCGCCGGGCACGAGCACGTCGATGATGAGCTCGATCTTGCTCGGGGAGCCGGAACCCGCGATGAGCACCCGGTAGCCGCTCGCGATGAGGAGGCGGGCGAGTACCGTACCGACCTTGCCGGCCCCCAGGATGCCGATCGTGGGCAGGCTCGCTGCCGACTGACCAGGGGTGGGCTGAGCGTCAGACATTGATGTCCTCCTTCGCGAGCAGGGCGCGCACGCGGGGTGCGACCTCGGTGCCGAGCAGGGTGATGGTCTGCGAGCGCGCATCGACTGGCAGGCCGATGACGTCGTATTTGAGGTCGAAGCGGCTGATACGCAGCGCCTCGACCATGCGCACGATCTTCTTCGCGACCGTGTCCGGGGAGCCGACGAACAGGGCGCCCGTCTCGAGCTCCTGGAGGTAGCGGTCTTTCGTGGGCGGGTAGAAGCCGCGTTCCCTGCCCATCATCTCGACCATGGGCTTCCACGACTCCCACCAGGTCTCGGCCGCTTCCTCGTCGGTCTCGGCGACGAGGCCGAGCGCGTGCTGGCCGACGCGATTCGCTGGCATCCCGAACTTCTCGAGCGCGCGATGGTAGAGGTCGACGTGGCCGGCGAATCGCTCGGGCTGGCCGCCGATGATGGCGAGCATGAGCGGCAGACCGTAGCGCGCCGCCCGCACGACCGAGTCGGGGCTGCCGCCGACGCCGACCCACGTGGGGATGCCGCCAGGGCGCATCGTCGGGTGCAGGGTCTGGTCGACGAGCGGCGCGCGGACCGTGCCCGACCAGGTCACCGAGGAGTTGCGCTGCAGCTGCATGAAGAGGTCGAGCTTCTCCTCGAAGAGCTGCTCGTAGTCGGCGATGTCGTAGCCGAAGAGCGGGAACGACTGGGTCTGGGATGCGCGCCCCACGACCATCTGCGCGCGCCCGTTCGAGAGCGCGTCGAGGGTAGAGAACTCGTTGTAGAGGCGAACGGGATCGTTGGTGCTGAGCACGGTGACGGCGGAGCCGAGCCCGATGCGCTCGGTCGCCGTGGCGATGCCCGCGAGGATGACGGGGGTCGCGGAGTCGACGAAACCCTCCCGGTAGTGCTCGCCGATGCTGAAGACGTCGAGGCCGACCCGCTCGGCGAGGCGTGCCTCGTCGACGAGCAGGCGCACCGTCTCGGCGTCGGACATGGGACGGCCGTCGACGCCCGGCACGTCGCCGAACGAGTTGAGGCCGATCTCGAATCCGAACTGGGCTGCATCCACTGCGCTCATCTGCGTGCCCTTCTGCGTGCTCATAGGTCCTCCAAGTAGTTGACGCGTCAATCATGCATCCGAGTAGTTGATATGTCAACTACGTGGCATGATGAGGCGACACGAACGACGGAGGACACATGGGCACGCAGAAGCGAACACAGATCAGCGCCGAGGAGCTGCGGGTCTGGCGCGGGTTCATCGAGACCACGAGCGTGCTGAACTCGCGCCTCGCGAGCCGCATGCAGAGCGAGTCCGCGCTGTCGACGGGCGACTACGGCGTCCTGCTCGCACTGCGCGAGGCTCCCAGCCGATCGCTGCGCTCGTCGGAGCTCGCGGCGACGATCGGCTGGGAGCGCAGCCGCCTCTCGCATCAGCTCGGCCGCATGGAGAAGCGCGGACTCCTGCGCCGCGACCCCTGCGCCGACGACACTCGGGGTTCGGTGGTGAGCCTCACCGAAAAGGGCGCCGCCGCGTTCCGGCGCGGCTCGGTGCCCCACCTCAAGGCCATCCAGGAACTCTTCCTCGACGCGCTTTCGCCCGAGCAGCTGACCCAGGTGGCGTCGATCACGGAGGCCCTGAGCGAGCACCTGGGGCTCGACGAGGCGGAGGGCGGCGCCGACCGTGCCTGAGGCTCTGCGCTCCGCGACGGTCGTCGTCATCGGCGCCGGCCAGGCGGGCCTCTCGGCTGGCTTCCACCTGTCGCGACGCGGCTTCGCGAGCGCCCTCGACGAGCCGGACGCCGAGCACACCTTCGTGCTGCTGGATGCGAACCCGAAGCCGGGCGGCGCATGGCAGCACCGCTGGGAGTCCCTGACGATGGCGACCGTGAACGGCATCTTCGACCTGCCCACGTTCGCTCGCACCCCTGGCAGCGAGGACGAGCCGAGTCGCGACGCGGTCCCCCGGTACTTCGCCGAGTTCGAGCGCGCGAAGCCCCTGCCCATCCTGCGCCCGGTCAGGGTGCTCGAGGTGTCGCGCGCCGACGACGACCCTCAGGGAGCGCTCCTCGTCGCGACCGACGGCGCCGGCCGGTGGCGCGCCGACGCGATCATCAACGCGACCGGCACGTGGAACAACCCGCTGCTGCCGAGCATCCCTGGCCAGGATTCGTTCCGCGGCACGCAGCTGCACACGCGCGACTACGTGTCGGCGTCGGCGTTCAAGGGCCAGCGGGTAGCGGTCGTCGGCGGCGGCATCTCGGCGGTGCAGCAGCTCGAGGAGATCTCGCGCGGGGCGCAGACGTTCTGGTACACGCGACGCGAGCCGGTCTTCCTCGAGAACGGCTTCAACCCGGAGGTGGAGGGGCGCAGCACCATCGCGAAGGTGACGGCCGACGTCGAGGCGGGCGAGCCGTCGAGCAGCGTCGTCTCGTACACGGGCCTCGGCTGGTCGCCCTACGCGGTGGCCGCCCGGGATCGGGGCGCGCTCGAGCGGCGGCCCATGTTCACCGCGATCGAGCCGGACGGCGTGCGCGAGGCCGACGGGTCCTTCACGCCGGTCGACGCGATCCTGTGGGCCACGGGGTTCCGCGCCGACCTCGCGCACCTCGACGGACTCGGGCTGCGCAACACCCGCGGCGGCATCACGATGCGCGGCACGCAGGTCGCTGACGAGCCGCGCATCCACCTCATCGGCTTCGGCCCGTCGCAGTCGACGGTCGGCGCCAACCGGGCAGGACGGGACGCGGTGCGGGCGATCGAGAAGCTGGGGCTGCAGCGGAGCGAGCGCCCCGCGGGCCCACGGGAGCCCTCGGTCAGGCGGTGATGTGCCACTGCCCAGCCTCGGTGCGTACGGTCGCGGCATGACCACCCCACAGAACGCGTCCCCCGCATCCGACGACTCCGCCGGCGGCGAGAACCTGCGCGACATCATCGAAGAGGTCGAGAGCGAGCACGGCCGGGAAGGTGCAGCCGCGATGGCCGACAAGCTCCGCGACCGCACCGAGGAGACGAAGCAGGAAGACGAGGACCCGGCAGAGGAGCAGAACTAGGCGCGTGCGTGGCACGCATTGCAGGCGCTAGCGTCGTGACATGACTCGCCCCAGCGCCACCCCCACCGTCCAGGTCGACGACGTTCGCTTCCGCGTGACCGAGTGGCGGTTCGCGCCCGGAGCGGAGACCGGCTGGCACACCCACGAGCTGCCCTACGTGGTGGTGCCGCAGACCACCGGCACCCTGACGGTCGAGACGACGTCGGCGGACCCGCTCGCCATGGACTGCACGTCGGGTGTCAGCTATAGCCGAGAGCCCGGAGCCCACCACAACCTCGTCAACGACCGGGACGAACCGTTCACGTTCGTGGAAATCGAAGCAAAAGCCGGGCCATCCGCCTGAGTCGCGGTGCTAGGTTGCGGGCATGGCTCCCCGCTTCCTGACACCATCTGTCGTCGCGTGTGCGGCGTTGACGCTGGTCGCGCTGACCGGATGCTCGCCGTCGGCGGCACCCGAATCCGCCGCCCCGACCGTCACGGTCACGCAGACCGTTCCGGCGTCGGCACCGCCGGTCACTCCGGTGGAGACGGCAACCCCCACGCCGGAGGTCCCAGCGTGCTCCGGACTCACGCAGGAGGAAGCCGTCTCGGCGTCGATCGGCTCCATCGCCCCGTTCCCCGGGCTCGAGTCGCACGAGTGGGTCGCCGCCACGCCAGACGCGGCAACGTACGACGAGTGCGCGGAACTCTCCTACGTCGCGGTGACGCTGTCTGGCGGCACCGACTCGACGCCGTGCCACATCATGCTCTTCAACCAGGGCCGGTACCTGGGCACCGCGACCGCGGACGCATACGGCTTCCTGCCCAGCGTCGCCCGCCTGGACGACGCGAGCATCGAGGTGACCTACACGTACACGCTGCCCGGTGAGGCGAACGCCGAATCGAGCGGTCGAGTCCAGGCGACCTTCACGTGGGATGAGGACACGCAGTCGGTGGTCATGGACGGCGACGTGCCACCCACGGACTAGGCGTCAGGCTCGTCTGCAGGCTTGGCGCCGGGCCTGGCGCCGGGCCTGGCGCCGGGAGCTTCCAGCACCGCTTTCGCGGCCTGGACGCCCACGCGAGCGCCGTGGAGCACGAACCCGAGCAGCGCCCCGCATCCGCCGAGCACGATCACCGCGATCCCCCACTCCGGCATCGGGATGAGGACAACAAGGCCGGTCGCCAGCGCAAGGTATCCGGCAATCATCGTGGGGCGCTTCGCCCGCTTGTGCGCTGCGACCCACGCCACATCGCTCGCCATCGTGCTCGGCGTGCGGATGCCCGCGAGCGAGTTCCGCTGCAGCTGACCGGAGGCTGCCGCGCTCGCCATCCAGACCACGAGGAGTCCGGATCCGATCATCACGAGCGAAAGTACGCTTCTGAGCACCAGGGAGTCGTCCATCCGCCCCAGCCTAGCCGGACCGGTCCGCTCGCCCCGCCTCCGCCTCCGCCGCCGCCGCCGATAGGGCACTTTCACCCCACCTGAGCGCTGCACACGGTGCGAAAGTGACCCATACGCGAGACTGTGGGATATGCCCGCCGACAATGGGTCACTTTCACCCCACCCGAGCGCTGCACACGGTGCGAAAGTGACCCATACGCGAGACTGTGGGATATGCCCGCCGACAAGGGGCACTTTCACCCCACCCGAGCGCTGCATACGGTACGAAAGTGACCTATACGCGAGACTGTGGGACATGCCCGCCGACATGGGGCGCTTTCACCCGACCCGAGCGCTGCACACGGTGCGAAAGTGACCTATCGGCGACGGCTGCCGACGCCCGCTGACGCCCGCCGACGCGAGTGGCCGCCAGTCAGACGAGCTCGGGGCGGCGGATGCTCTCCGCTCCGCCGTCGATGAAGATGACCTGGCCGGTCACGTAACCGTTGTCTTCGCTCGTGAGCCAGGCGAGGAGGTTGGACACCTGGCGGGGGTCGGCGGCCGGGCCTCCGTATGGTGCCGGGGCGCCCGCATCCAGTGCCGCTCGGCCCTCTTCGGTCTCGAGGGCCGCTGCGGTCATCGGCGTGAGGATGACGCCCGGGGCGACGGCGTTGAGCGCGATGCCTGCCTTCGCCCACTCGGCGCTCGGTGCGTTCTTGCGCACCCAGCGCGCGATGGAGAGCTTCGAGGTCGTGTAGAGCACCGACGAGCCGGTCGCGTTGGCGGTTGCCCCGAGCGAGTCTGCGTAGGCGAGGGCGGCGGCCTCGTCGCCGGACTCGATGAGATCGAGCAGCTGCCCGTCGATCTCCTCGAGGGCGGCGAGGGACGCGACGACGGCGGCGCGGGGCGCGTAGGACTTCGCGAGCAGCGGCCGCAGCCCCTCCAGGGTCGCGACGGCCCCGAAGTGGTTCACGGCGACGGTGACGGGGGCCGGGATGACGAGGCCCGCGATGGCCAGCACGCCGTCGACGACACCACCGCTGAGCTCGCTCGCGCGGGTGACAAGCACCTCCCGGCCCTCGGCGGTCGTGAGGTCGGCGTTGATGTCAGCGCCCTTGAGGTCGACGCCGATGACGGTGTGCCCGTCGGCGCGGAGCTTCTCGGCGGTGGCCTTGCCGATTCCGGAGGCGGAGCCGGTGACGACGTAGGTACGGGTCATGAGGTTGGGTCCTTGTCTTCGTTGATGAGCCAGGTCGGGAGGAGCGCGAGCAGCTGCTGCTGCACGCGCTCGATGGGTTCGGGGGCGTCGCTGAGCAGCCAGGCGGTGAGCACGGCCAGCGTGCCGCCGGCGACGTAGTCGGCCGCGACCTTCGGGTCGAGGCCCTCCGGCACGGTGAGCTGCATGGTGCCGAGGGCCTGGTCGGCGAACGCGGCGCGGACCGCCCGGTGGGCTTCCGTCGTCGTTCGGCTGCCGAGCACCCCCGCGTAGAGGGTGCGCCGCTTCGCGAACTCGGCGACGAGCTGCGACGTGGTCGCCCTCGCCGTCTCGATGGGGGTCGCGGCTGCGCGGAGGCGCAGGTCGAGCGCCTCGATCTCGGTGAACACCTCGGTGAGGATGCGCACGGCGAGCGCGTCGAGGTCGCGGAACTGCGTGTAGAACGTCGAGCGGCTCACGCCGGCTTCGGCGACGATCGCCGAAACGGTGACCTCTTCGCCGCGAGCCGAGAGGCGCTCGACCGCGTCGATGATCGCGGCCTGCGTGCGGGCGGGACGAGGGTCGGGCGAGCGGGGCGTGGCGGTCGTTGGCACACCACGAGCCTAGCAAGTTTCGGACAGTTGTCCAGAAAATGGACTCGAGCGGTTGAGCACGCAACGCGGGATCGGCGAGGTCAGGCCGCCCGGTGCCCTAACGTGGTCGATGTTCCCTGATCGGCGAGTTCTCCTGGAGGCCACCTTCGATGCCTGAGCAGCTGCCCCCGTGCCCGGAATGCGCGAGCGACCTCGCCTACGAGATGGGTGCCCTGCTGGTCTGCCCGATGTGCGGGCACGAGTGGGCGCCGAGCGACGCTGACGCTGGCACTGACGGCGACGCGGCACCGGCCATCAAGGATGCGGTCGGGAACGTGCTCGCCGACGGCGACTCCGTCACGATCGCGAAGGACCTCAAGGTCAAGGGCGCGGGCGGCGGAACCGTGAAGGTCGGCACGAAGGTCAACGGCATCCGCCTCATCTCCGACGGAGTCGGCGACCACGACATCGATGCGAAGGTGCCCGGCTTCGGGCAGATGCAGCTGAAGTCGAGCGTCGTCAAGAAGGTCGTCTGACCGGCCGCAGCCGGGGTCAGTCGGCCCAGGTGCCCGTGTCGAGGAAGCGGTGCATCCGCTCGAGGTGCGGCTCGAGATCCCACCCCTGGGCCGCAACCCAGGCATCGTCGTAGTAGGTGTTCGCGTAGCGCGCTCCGCCGTCGCAGATGAGCGTCACGACGCTGCCCTGCTCCCCCGCGGCGAGCATGCGGGCGATGATCTGGAACGCGCCGACGAGGTTCGTTCCCGTCGATCCGCCCGCCCAATGCTGCGTCTTCTCCCGGAGGACGCGGATCGCCGCGACCGAGGCCGCATCCGGCACCTGGATCATGTCGTCGATGACCGTCTCGATGAACGACGGCTCCACGCGCGGGCGTCCGATGCCCTCGATCTTGGATCCCCGGCCGGTCGCGTGGGTGCGGTCGCCCGTCTTCCAGGCCTCGTAGAACGCCGACCCCTCCGGGTCGACGACCGCGAGGCGGGTGTCGTGCCCGCAGTACCTGGCGTAGCGACCGAAGGTGGCGGAGGTGCCGCCGGTTCCGGCGCTGACGACGATCCAGCTCGGGATGGGGAAGCGCTCGAGCGACATCTGCGAGTAGACGCTCTCGGCGATGTTGTTGTTCCCTCGCCAGTCGGTGGCGCGCTCGGCGTTCGTGAACTGGTCGAGGTAGTGCCCGTCGACGTCGGCGGCGAGGCGCTCCGCTTCCGAGTAGACCTGGAGGGGCTCGTCGACCAGGTGGCAGCGGCCGCCGTAGAACTCGATGAGCTCGATCTTCTCCGGACTCGTGGTTCGCGGCACGACGGTCACGAACGGCAGGCCGAGCATCCGGGCGAAGTACGACTCCGACACGGCCGTGGAACCGCTCGACGCCTCGACGAGCGTCGTGCGCGGCCCCACCTGCCCGTTCACGATGGCGTACAGGATGAGGGAGCGGGCGAGGCGGTGCTTGAGGGAGCCCGTCGGGTGCACCGACTCGTCCTTCAAATACAGGTCGATGCCCCACTCGCGCGGCAGCGGGAAGACGTGCAGGTGCGTGTCAGCGCTGCGATTGGCGTCGGCTTCGAGCATCCGGATCGCGTTCTGCATCCATCGACGGTCGGCTTCAGCTTCGTGTGACATCTCTTCAGTATGCCGGGCCGAAGCACCCCGAGGCGCCCGCGCCCGCCGCCTCGGGTCGGCACACCGGACAGGTCGCGCGGCCCGAAGTGCGGCGCCCTCAGCGCCGCCGTCAGCCGCGGTGGATGAGGTCGAGGATCTCCGTGTAGTAGCCGTGGAACTCGGGGCTGCCGAGCACGTCGACCTCGCGGGGGCGAGGGAGGTCGATCGCGTACTCGGCCGCGACCTTGCCGGGGCGCGGGGTCATCGCGATGACGCGGTCGGAGAGGAAGACGGCCTCCTCGATGTCGTGGGTGATGAGCATGACCGTCATGCGGTGCCGCTCCCAAACCTCGGTGAGCAGCTCCTGCATGGTGCGTCGGGTGAGCGCGTCGAGGGCACCGAAGGGCTCATCCATGAGGAGCACGTCCGGGCCGTAGGCGAGCGAGCGGGCGAGGGCGACGCGCTGCTGCATGCCGCCGGAGAGCTGCGCCGGGTACTTCGATTCGAAGCCGGTCAAGCCGACCTGGTCGAGCACGTCCCGGGCCCGGTCGATGCGCTGCTTCTTCGTCAGGCCCGGCTCGCCGTCGAGGGCGAAGACGACGTTGTCGATGGCGCTGAGCCACGGCAGGAGCGTCGCCTGCTGGAACACGACGCCGCGGTCGCGGCCCGGCCCGAGGATCTCGTGGCCGCTGAGCGATGCCGTGCCGGAGGTGGGCGCCTCGAGGCCGGCGATGACGGAGAGCAGGGTGCTCTTGCCGCATCCGGATGCGCCGACGACGGAGACGAACTCGCGGTCGCCGAGCACGAGGTCGACGTCGGCGAGCGCGGTCACCTCGCCGAAGCGCTTCGTGACGTCGGAGACGACGACCTTGGGGTCGCGGAGGGCGGTTTCGACGGTCATCAGACACGTCCCTTCAGGTAGCGGAAGAAGCGCCGGCCGAGCCCGCGCATGACCTGGTCGAAGAGGAGGCCGAGGAGCCCGAGGACGATCACGTAGCCGATGATGAGGTCGGTCTCGAGGAAGCGCTGCGCCTGCGTGATGCGGTAGCCCATGCCCTCCGTCGCGGCGACGAGCTCGGCGACCACGAGCCAGGTCCAGGCCCAGCCGAGGCTGATGCGGAGCGCATCCCAGATGCGCGGGAGCGCGGAGGGGAAGACGATGCGGATGAGGATCTTGGTGCGGCTGAGGCCGAGCGTCGCGCCGAGGTTCTGGTACGACATGGGCACGCGCCGCACGGCGTCGGCGACCATGAGCACCTGCTGGAAGAAGGTGCCGAGGAAGATGATCAGCACCTTCTGCGAGTCGTCGGTGCCGACCCAGAGGATGGTCAGCGGAACGAACGCGACGACCGGCATGTAGCGGATGAAGTCCATGATCGGCTCGATCGCGGCCTCGACCCGCGGGATGGAGCCGCAGAGCACGCCGATGGGCACGGCGATGACGCTGGCCAGGAGGTAGCCGACCATGACGCGGTAGGTGCTGACGGCGATGTCCGACCAGAGCTGGCCGTTGACGCCCTGGTCGATGAGCTTCTCGGTGACCGCGATCGGCGACGGCAGGAAGAGGGGGCGGACGAGGCCGCTGGTCGAGATCGCCGTCCATGCCGCGAGCAGCAGGATGAAGGTGATGACGGACGTGATGAGGTACTGGCGCCTGGTGAGCGGTGCTCTGACCGGCTTCCGGCGCGCCCCGGTCGCGGGCTGCGTGCTCGCGACCGGGGCCGTGCTCTGAACTGCCATGGGGCTCTGGTCTCCTGTGGTTGCTGTGCGCCGGTGGCTACTGGTGCCGGGGGTGCTGGGTGCCTGTGCCGTCGCGGTGCCGGTGGCTACTCGGCGCCGCCGACGAAGGTGAGGTCGACGACGGAGGGGAGGTCGGTGCCGCCCGTGAGGATGCCGATGTCGGTGGCGACGCTGTCGACGCTGGGGAGGACGGTCTCGAGGTAGTGGCCGCCGAGCTCGGTGGCGTTCTCCTCGAGGGTGAAGAACTGCACGCCGTCGAAGGCGCTGTCGAGCGACTCGACGTCGCTGCCGATGTTCTCGGCGATGATCGCGCGCGCCGCGTCGGTGTCCGACTCGTAGAAGTCGATGGATGGGCCCCACGCGTCGACGATGCCCTGCACGGTCTCGCCGTTCTCGGCGAGGTAGGTGTTGTCGACGACGAGGACGTCGCTGATGAGGCCGGCGTTCTCGGCCGCCGTGTAGATCTCGGTGATGTCGGGGCTGGAGGAGCGGGCCTCGGAGATGTAGGGCTCGTAGGTGACGGCGACGGGGATGCTGCCGCCGATGAGCGCGGTTGCCGCTTCGGAGGGGTCCATGGGGACGGGCTCGATGTCGTCGAGCGAGAGGCCGTTCTCCTGCAGCGCGTAGCCGAGGAGGAGGTTGCTGACGGAGCCTTCCTCGAAGGCGACCTGCTTGCCGGCCAGGTCGGCGACGTCGGTGACGCTGCCGTCGGAGAGGATGGCGTCGGCCGTGAGGGACGCGTCGAGCAGCAGCACGATGCTGACGTCGAGGCCCTGCTCGATGAACTGGAGCGCGCTGTGGCTTGCGACGTTCGCGACCTGGATGCGGTCGGCGGCAAACGCCGCGGTCATGTCGGCGTCGTTCATGAAGTTCGTGATCTCGACCTCGACGCCGGCGTCGGTGAAGTAGCCGTTCTCCTGTGCGATGTACCAGGGGCCGTAGCCGAGCCAGGGCTGGATGCCCATCCCGACGGCTTCCGCGCCGCCTTCGCTCGAGGCTGCCGAGTCCGCCGTGCAGGCGGTCGTGGCGAGCAGCGCGGCGCTCAACGCGAGGGCGCCCACGGTGCGGAGTGCGTTCTTGGTGGTGGTCATGAGGGTCCTTCCGGGACGGATTCGCTGGGAGCGGCTTTGGTCAAGAATCGGCAGGTCCCGGGCGACAAGCAAATAGCGAGACTCGAAGCTCGAGATCCAAAAGGGAGATGCAATTGACCAGCAATATCGGCGAAATGCATACGAAACATGGGGTGCTCAGTGTGGCGAGGAGCGTCGGTCACCGCGGCCGCGCGAGACGGGAGCCCCATGGACGCCACCCTCTTCACGAACGGCACGCTGTACCTCGGCGCGGGCACCTTCGAGCGGGCGTCGCTGCTGGTCGTCGGCGACCGGATCGTCGACGTGATCCCCGACGGCGGCGAGCTCCCGACCGCCGCGCACCTGGTCGATCTGGCGGGCGGCACGCTGCTCCCGGGGTTCCAGGACGCGCACGTGCATCCGCTGCTCGCCGGGCTCCAATCGCTCGGCATCGACCTCAAGCCCGTGCACGACCGGGGCGAGTACCTGCGGCTCATCGCCGACTACGCGGCCGCGAACCCGACGGCGCAGGTACTGACGGGCGGCGGCTGGTTCGGCGACGTCTTCGAGGGCGGGTTCCCGACGGCGGCCGAGCTGGAGGGCGTCGACGAGCGGCCCATCATGCTGCACAGCCACGACGCGCACGGCATGTGGGTGAACACGGCGGCATTGCGGGCCGCCGGGATCGACGGGGCGACTCCGGATCCGGAGGGCGGCCGCCTCATCCGCGACGGACTGGGCCAGCCGACGGGCATGCTGCTGGAGTCGGCGGTCGCGCTGGTCGAGCACCTCATGCCGGCTCCCGACGAGGCGCTTGTCGAGGCGGCCCTCGTGGCGGCGCAGCGCGAGCTCCACTCGGTGGGGGTCACGGCGTGGCAGGACGCCGCCGTCGGCGACAGCGACCTCGGCCCGAACCCGCTGCCCGCGTACCTGCGCCTCGCGGCCGACGGCCGCCTGACCGCGCGGGTCGTGCTCGCGCAGTGGTGGGACCGGGCGCGTGGCGTGGAGCAGATCGCCGACTTCGAGCGCATCCGGGCGGAGGCCGCGGAGGTGGGGGTGGATGCGGGCACCGTGAAGGTCATGATCGACGGCATGGTGGAGAACCACACGGCGTCGATGCTCGAACCGTTCGAGGGGCACCCGGGAGACGTGGGCATCGCCTTCCTCTCCCCCGAGGCGCTTGTCGAGCTGACGACGGCGCTCGACGCGGCCGACTTCCAGGTGCACTTCCACGCCGTCGGCGACGCGGCGACCCGGCACGCGCTCGACGCGGTGGAGGCGGCGATCCGCCGCAATGGGCGCCGCGGGAATCGCCACCACGTGGCGCACCTCGACCTGATCGACCCGTCTGACCTCGCGCGGTTCGCGGAGCTCGACGTGGCGGCGAACGTCACGGCGGTGTGGGCGCGGCGGGACGAGGAAATCGTGCACCGCAAGCTGCCACTCCTCGGCGCCGAGCGGGAGCTGACGCATTTCCCGTTCGGCGACCTGCATCGTGCGGGGGCGCGCATCGTAGGCGGCAGCGACTGGCCGGTGACGACGCCGAATCCGCTCTGGTCGATTCGCACGGCGGTGACGCGCACGGGACTGGTCGAGGATCCGCACGCGATCGGTGACGGCGTGCTCACGCATCCGCTGCTCGGCGAGCAGGCCCTGCCGCTCGGGGTCGCCCTGGACGCGTACCTCTCGGAGGCGGCCTGGGTGAACCGGCTCGAGGGTGAGACGGGTCGGCTCGAGGCCGGCCGCCTCGCCGATCTGGTGTGGGTGGACGCCGACCTCAGCGACCTCGACGCCTACGGTTCGGCGAGCGTGCGCCGCACCTACGTCGGCGGGGTGGTCGTCTACCAGGCGCCGTGAGGCGCCGTCGCATCCTGCTCGGTGACTGACTTCCGGCACTGGGCGGCGAAGAGTTCGGCCTTCTTGGTGAGCTGCCTCGAGCCTCCGGAGCGGGCGAGCACGAGCTCGAGGGGTGGCAGGTCGTCGGTGATGTGCAGGTGCCGCAGTTCGCCGCCGGAGTAGGTGGAGGCGACGCGCGGCTGCTGGTTGAGGAGCGTGAATCCGTGCCCGCTCCCGACCATGGCGCGCACGGCCTCGAAACTCGCGAAGCGGTAGCGCACGTGGGGGCGGAGGCCGGCGCGCGTGAACCACTGGAGGAAGTAGTCGCGACTGACGGGCATGTCGAGGAGCACCATGGGCAGCTCGGCGAGTTCGGCGAGGCTCACGCTGTCGCGGTCGGCGAGTGGATGGTGCACGCTGACAGCCGCGTAGAGGGGCACTTCGGCGAGTACTTCGCGCTCGACGGCGGCATCCAAGCCCAGGTCGTAGGTGAGGGCGATCTCGATGGCCTGGCTGGCGAGCGCATCCGGGACCTGCTCGGCGGTCATCTCAGTGACGTCGACGAGGAGTTCGGGATGCTCGTCGGCGAGTCCGCTGATGACGGATGGCAGGTAGAAGGGTGCGAGGGTGCGGAAGCAGCCGACGGTGAGGCGGCCGGCGGTGTTCTCGGGGCGGAGGGCGCCGAGGGCGTCGTCGACGGAGGCGAGGATGCCGCGCGCGCGGACGAGGAAGTCGGCGCCGGTCGCGGTGAGCTGCAGCCCCTTGGCACGGCGGCGGATGAGGAGTTGCGCGCCGACGGCGGTCTCGAGGTTGGCGATGGCCGTGGAGACGGCGGACTGGGCGACGAATAGCTCGTCGGCTGCCCAGGTCATGCTGCCGTGCTCGGCGGCCGCCACGAAGTAGCGGAGCTGCGTGAGCGAGACGTCGCTGCGGCCTGGTGAGCGCATGGCCCCTCGTTTCGAATATATTACGGAGATATTGCGAACAGTTTTACATCTCTATTTTAGATGATGATGGTGATGCTGGGCACTCTCCGGCGCTTCGCCGGGCGGGTCCAGGGCATGCGCGGGGCGCGCGCGGAGTACACCGGGGCGCGGGGTCCAGCAGCGTGCGGCGGCCGGAACCCCAGGCTCGCGGCGTCAGCGCGGGACGGCGGCGACGACGAGCGCTTCGAGGTCGCCGCTGCGGAGGCCGGGCCAGCCGTGCACCGTCTCGACGAGTGCTGCGGGGAGCGCCCGCGAGCCGTGGACCGCGCCGGCCAGGGAGCCGGCGATGGCCGCGACGGTGTCGGTGTCGCCTCCTCCTCGAACTGCCCGTTCGAGTGCGTCCGTGAGGGAGCTGGCGCCGGCGATGGCCGCGAGGGCGCCCTGGTAGGCGCGGACGACCCAGCCGTTCTGCTGCGAGAAGTCGCGCGGGTGAGCACCGGGTGCAAGGGCTTCCTCGGTGAAGGCGCGCCAGCGGTCTCGACGCTCGGCGGGGATCGTGTCGAGCTGGCCGAGGAGGTCGAGTTCGCCGGTGAGGATGGCGTGGCGGATGCCGAGGCACCAGAGCACGCAGGCGTCGGCGTTGTCGCTCTCCCAGTGGGTGAGCTCGGCGATGCGGGTCGCGGCTTCGACGAGGTTGCGTTCTTGCCCGTCGGCGAGGTGACCGAGGGCGACGGGTCCGGTGCGCATGAGGGCGCCGTTGCCGCCGCTGCGGCCGGCTCGCGTGTGCACGTCGTGGGCGGCGTCGCGAGCCCGGTCTTCCGTGACGTCTCCTTCGAGGGCGGAGAGCACGGTCCGGGTCTGGGCGCCGACGTCTTTCGCGTCGCGGGCCCACTCGCGCCAGGCGACGACGACGCTGGCGAGCGTTGCCGGGTCGTTCAGGGATGCTCCGCCCGAGAGAGCCTGGAGGATCGGCATGGCCATGGAGGTGTCGTCGGTCCACTCCCCCGCGCCGTGCCCGAAGACGCCGACCCCGTAGACGACGGGTGTGTCGTCCGAGAGCGGCGGCCCGAACTCGTACTGGGAGCCGAGGGCGTCGCCGACGGCGGAGACGAGCACGGCGCCGTGGGCACGGTCGAGTTGGGCTGGCGTGAGTGTCGTGACTCCAGTGTCCAACGAACCGCCGACAAAGCGGTGGCCAGCATCGACTGGCCACCGCTGTCGCGACGGGTCGGGGACGCTAGTAGCCGGCGGGCGCCGCGGGCTCCGCGTCGTCGTTCAGCAGCGCTCGGCTGCCCGAGACGCCGAAACGGGTCGCTCCCGCCGCGATGAAGGCATCCGCTTCAGCCCGCGTCCTGACACCCCCGGAGGCCTTGACCTCGAGCCGGTCGCCGACCGTGCTCTTCATGAATTCGACCGCGTGCACGCTGGCGCCACCGGCGGGGTGGAACCCGGTGGAGGTCTTCACGAAGTCGCCACATGCGCGCTCAGAAGAGCACTTCAGGGGCCGAGCGAAGTGCTCGGCCCCTGACGTGGGAGAGGTTGTTGTCGGCTGCTTGTGGCTTGCCGGGCGGTCAGCTCAGGTCGGTGACGACGACGCGCGCGATCTCTGGATTCTTGAGCGACGCGTATCCGTCCTGCACGTCGGCGAGTGAGATCTCGCTGGAGACCAGGGCGTCGAGTTCGAACCGTCCCTGCAGGTAGAGGTTCGCGTAGAGAGGGATGTCGCGCTTCGCGCTTGTGCCGCCCATGTAGACGCCTTCGACTCGACGTTTCATCGAGAGCAGCTCGACCGGTGAGACGGTGAGCGTGGCGGTGGGGTCGAGCACGCCGATGAGGTAGAGACCTCCGCCCGGGGCCACCATCTGCAGCGCCTGTTGGGTGACGGGGCCGAGCCCGACGAAGTCGAAGACCGAGTCGGCGCCGACCCCCGTGATGCGCAGGACCGCGGCGACGGGGTCTTCCTTGGCTGAGTTGATGACGTGGGTCGCGCCGAATTTCTTGGCCCGTTCGAGCTTCTCGTCGGCGATGTCGATGGCGATGATGGTCGCGGCGCCGGCGGTGATGGCTCCGTTGAGGGCGTTGAGTCCGACGCCGCCCGTTCCGATGATGACGACGGCGTCGCTGGGCTGCACGTTGGCGGTGTTGAGGACTGCGCCGGCTCCGGTGACGACGCCGCAGCCGAGGAGGGCCGCCTGCGGCCAGGGGATCTCGTTCGGGACGACGGCGACCTGGTTCTCGTGCACGAGGATCTGCTGCGCGAACCCACCGAGCGCCATGCCCTGTGCGACCGGCTGCCCGTTCTCCGAGAGGCGGGGCGGCTGGTCGACGCTGCGTTCCGTGTAGCTCGGGTTGGAGCAGAGGGTGACCTTGCCGGCAAGGCAGCGCTTGCAGGTGCCGCAGTACTGCACGAGGCAGCCGACGATGTGGTCGCCGATCTTCACCTCGGAGACGTCAGGGCCGACCCCGATGACGACGCCGGCGACTTCGTGGCCGAGCACCATGGGCGGCTCGTAGCCGAGTGGATGCGTGGCCGCGAGCTCGTCGGAGTGGCAGAGCCCCGAGGCGCGGACGTCGACGAGCACCTCGCGCCCGATCGGGGTGGCGATGTCGATGTCGGCGATCTCGAAGGGTTGTCCGTAGCCGCGGACGATGGATGCTTTCATGAGGGTGCCTTTCTTTGGAGGCCGTCAGCGTTGACGGTGGTTCGTGGGCTCATGCATCCATGGCGGCATGAGCGCGTAGAGATGGTTGGCGATCGTCTCCTCGTCGGCCTCGATCTCGTCGAGGATCCAGGCCGCGAGCAGGTGGGCGGCGGCGCTGGCGATGTAGCGCGAGGCGATGTTCGCGCGGACGCCGCGCGGGGCGCCCACGTCGCTGATGTGGGCGGCGATCGGGGGCTCCATCGCCTCCTGGATGCGGTGCGTTGCCGAAGCGCCAGGAAGGCGGAGTGCGGCTCTGTAGAGCGCGCGGTGCTGCGCGAAGTGCCCGACGAGGCGGCGCTGGGAGTCGAGCATCGCGGCGTGGGGGTCGGTGGTGCGCGCGATGTTCGCCGTTGCTGCGATGTCCACGAAGAGCGGCTCCTGCATCCGAAGCGCGAGGTCGCTGACGTCGGCGAAGTGCGTGTAGAAGACGGAGCGACTGACACCGAGCTCGCGCGTGATCGCCGAGACGGAGACCTCGCGGTTGTCGGCGCAGAGACGCGCGGCCGCGTCGAAGAGCCCCTGACGGGTGCGCTCAGCGCGCGGATCACCGGAGGTCTTGAGGTTCTCGCGGACGACCGCGATGTCGGTGGCTTCGCTGCTCACGATCTGACGTTAGGGCTTTTCTAGACATCTGTCTAGAAGATGATCGCGCTCCTGAGGTTCAGCCGCAGCACGGTGTCGTCAAGCACGACTGTCCCCCGCCCAGAGGGTGCGGTCGATCTGTGGTCAAAAAGGCAGACCTTGCAGCACAGCTCTGACTCGAGCGCTGGGTTCCGACTGAGTCGCCCCACGCCAAGTCCTCGAGGAATCCATCGACTAGGGCCAGTTCTACTCCTGTTCCGCAGCACTCCCGGACCCGATGCCTCTGCTCGAGGCTGCGCTCTGACAGGCTTCTCGTACGGGGAGCCGAGGGCAGCGCCGACAGCGGATGCGAACACGGCACCGCGGGAGCGGTCGAGCTGAGCCGGGGTGAGCGTCATACGGTGAGTTCCTCTTGAACCTCCGACGAGCTCGCTCAGACCAGCTGGACGACGATGTCCTGTCCGTTGAAGTAGTTGGTCTGCAGGTGCACGGTTTCGAGCTGCGCGCCGACGGGGATGTCGATGACGGTGACGCCGCTGACAGTCAGACCGGGGTTCACGGTGCTGAACCAGGAGTCCTCACCGACCGTGCTGAGCGATGACTCAGCCTCGTAGTACGCGTCCCCGATGGTGCCGGAGACACTGTCGGAGTAGAAATCGAACGGCGACGTGCTGCCGTTGAACGTGGTGAATCGAATCTCGCAGAACTGACCGAGCGCGGTCTCTTCCAAGTATCCGCTGGCATATGAGTACGACGTCATGCCGCACGTCACAGCGTCGACGGTGAACGTGACGCCGTAATGACCGGTCACGGTCTGTCCGATACCGACCGGAGCCAACACCTCGGGCTGCGCCTCTGGAGTAGTTTCCGGTTCTTCGACGGATGCGGCGGGGGCTGCGGATTCTGCGACGATCTCCGGTTCCGCGACGATCTCGTCATTCTCGACGCCTGCGCTCCCCAGCGTCGCAATGGATACGATGACGGCGGTGACGAAGGCGACCGTCGAGAGCCCCAGCGAAACACCGGCGACTGCCTTCGCGCGGTGCTTCTGAGCGAGCCCGATGATCGCGAGGACGAGCGCAACCAAGGTGAAGATCCAGGCGAAGAAGGACACCCCTGGAATGATCGCTGCCAGCATTCCCGCGATGCCGAATCCAAGCGCAGTCCAGGAGATCGCGCTCGTGGTGCGCGGCTGAACCGGCGCCGGTACGAAGAACTGCTGCTGCGGCTGGTTCGGGTGACCGTAGTGAGGGGCCGGTTGCTGCATCGACATCGGGGGCTCGCGTTCTCTTGCTGGGAATTTCCTGAATGATAGGCCAGATCGGCCCCCTCAGTACTCCCCGGGGAATCGCACCGGGTTAGACCGCGTTCACGCGTTCTCCTCGACCCGTTCCTTCGCGGCGACCCGTTCCTTTGCCGCGACCCGAGCCGGCAGCAGCATCCCGATGGCGAAGAACCCGGCGAGCACGGCGCCCCAGATGATCGCGGCGACGATGCCGCCGACGAGGAACGGGAAGTTCCAGATCGCGATGATCAGCACCAGGACGAGCCCGATGCCGCCGGCCAGCGATGCGACGGTGACCCACGACGAGGCTGTTCCCTCGGCGGCATCCCGCTTCAGCCGCGCGCGGAAGGCGACGACGGCGAAGCTCGCGAGAGTCATCATGACGATGACGCCCACCGCGCCTGCACCGGAGTACCAGGTGTAGATCTGCAGCACGGGGTCGAGCTGGGCGAGCGCGGAGACGACGACCACGAGGGCGGTGATGATCGTCACCCACAGGGATGCGCGCGACGGGGCCGAGTGCTTCGGGTGCACGGCGGCGAGGGTGCGCGGCAGCACGTCGCGCTCCCCCAACGTGAACAGGTAGCGGGTGACGATGTTGTGGAACGCGAGCATGCACGCGAACATGCTCGTCACGACGAGGACCTGCACGATGTCGGCCATGATCGGCGCGACCACCTCGCCCGCGAGGCCGACAACGACGCCGGCCGGGTCCTCGTTCGAGAGGGCGACCGCGTTGTCGGCGCCGAGGCCCGCGATGACGAGCCAGGACGAGACGAAGTAGAGCGCGCCGACGGCGATCACGGCGATGTAGGTGGCGCGGGGAACGGTGCGCTCAGGGTCGCGGGCCTCGTTGCGAAACACAGCCGTGGCCTCGAATCCGAAGAAGCCGAGGAACGCGAACAGCAGGCCGAGGCCCGGGGTGCCGGAGACGGCTTCGCTGATGCTGAACGGCAGCGTCGTGAGCTCCCGCCCGGATGCGAGCACGCCCACGTCGATGACGACGACGGCGACGACCTCGAGTACTAGGACGACGCCGAGTACCTTCGCGGAGAGGTCGATGTTGCGGTAGCCGAGGAACCCGACGATCGCGATCATGAGGCCCGAGATGAGCCACCAGGGCACCTGCATCCCGGTCCACAGCTCGAGCAGGTTGCCCGCCTGCACGCCGAGGTAGCAGGTCATCGAGACGGTGAGCAGCACGTACGAGAGGAGAGCGATGGATGCGGTACCGAGCCCCAGGCGTCGTCCGAGTCCGCGGTCGACGTACGAGTAGAAGGCGCCAGCGTCGGGCACGTGCGGGGTCATCCACGCGTAGCCGACAGAGAACAGGAGCAGGATCGCGGTCGCGACGAGCACCATGAGCGGTGCGCCGACGGAGCCGGAGACACCGAAGATGATCGGGAAGTTCGCGGCGACCACGGTGATGGGCGCGGCGGCCGCGATCACCATGAACACGATTCCGGGCACGCCGAGCTTGCGGGTGAGCGTGGTCTGGGATGCGGGCCGCTGTGTGCGCGGGGGCGTCTGCGTCAAGAGAGATCCTCTGCTCGGGCGAGCCGAAGAAGGGGGTGGGGCTCGCGCGGGTACCTGAGAACTGTAGTGGGAATCAGGACCCAACCGACCGAAGTAAGCACTCTTCCGGCCTACCCACGCATCGCGCGGCTCAGAATCTCCCAGACCCGGTGAGCGAGAAAGCTATTCGTGCTCGGAGGGCGGGGTCACACTCGTAGATGTACGTCCCCCGCATCCCGCGGGTCATCAGCACCGAGTAGATATTGCGGATGTACTCCAGCAGCTCCGCGTCGCCGTAGGTCTTGCCGAGGACTTTGTTGGCTTCCTTGCCTTTCTTGTCGCGGTATGCAGCCTTGTCAGCCCGGATTTCGCCAGTCATAGGGTCAACCCTCAGGTCGGGCCCGATGATGACGCCCCCGTAGTTCAGGTCGTAGCCCTGCACCGTGTGGATCGACCCGACCTCCTCCAGCGAGTTCGGTGAGTTGATCCAGTCCTTGTCGGTACTGTTCCAGCGCATCCGCTCACCGTCGAGCTCGATGTCGTAGACGTCCGTCTTGCCTTTCGAGACCCAGTCCCACGCGTATCCGGCCACCAGGCGGGAGAGCCCAACCTCCGCATCGCGTTCGCGGATCGCCGCGCGCATCTCCCCCACATCGTCGAAGAACCGCAGGTCGTACTCACCGAGATCCGGAAGTGTGAGCCCCTTCTCCCCTCGGAGCAGCCGCTGCACGAAGCCGATGTAGTCAGTCCCGGCCTTGACGCGCATCTGCGTCATCAGCGGGTAATGGCGATCGTCCCGCCGCACCTCGTCCAAGAGACCGAGCATCACCTCTCGGGGCAAATCGGCGGGACGCACCGACTGATTCACGTCGAGCATGCAGATGCTGTGCCGTGATAGCTCCCGAACCCAATCAAGTTGCGTGTACCTAGGGCTATCTGCGTTGAAGAGCCTCTTGTTGATCTCGCCGAACTTTTTGTTCAGAACGCCGGATGCTTGGTTCGCTCGCTGATTCAGCCGATGCGTCTCATCCACGAACAGAATGTCGAACGGCTCCTGGACCTTCCCGAGGTCGAACGGTGAGAGCACCATGCTCGGATGGAGGTTCGGAGTTTTCTTGAAGACGTTCCTGATCGAGCGTCGAAGCGACTGCTGCGGCACGACCAGCCCCATCCGCTTGCCCTTAAGGACCTTCTTGTTCTCCCGCACGAAGAAGTCCGCGAAGAGGGTGTTCGATTCCCGAGGTTCGTTCTCGTCCCAGTCGCGGATCTCCGCGAGGAGCTTGAGCAGATAGATCGCCACGATGGTCTTTCCTGTGCCAGGACTCCCCTCAACGACGCTCATCGACCTCACATCACGTTTGAGCTCGAGGTCTTCGAACAGCCCCTTCAAGATCTGGTCGGCCGCGATCGTCTGATCACGGGAGAGCGCCTTGAACGGGGACAGCTTGAAGAGGTCGCTGTTCTCAATCTCCGGAATCGTCTGCTCGAAGAGGCCGTCGGCCCGCAGTTGCTCGAAGATTTCCTCGAACGACTCCCGGTAGTCCTCGCGCGAGTAGTAGGCGGAGTCGGCGACGCCCTCGTTGCCGTTCAACACCGTGTATTCGCCGTCACCGGCGAACCAGCGGATGAGATGCGACTCTAGGTCGAGGCAGACCGACTTGTTAAAGGTGTCGTCGAGGATGATCCGCGCTGTGCGCAACCCGGTCTTCGTCTGGCTCGCGAGATGCTGCGCCAGCCGGCTTTCGGCGCTGATGGTCTCGCCGACATAGACCGACCCACGCCGCGCTCCACGGGGGCCGTCGAGCACGTAGACCACGGGCCAGTTCCTGCGCCGCTCGTCCCCTGCAGCCGACCACCGCTGGACCGAATCCGGGCGAAAGCTGACGGGCTCGATCTCAAAGCGCGTCATACTTCGTGCTCCGCCCCTTCGAAAGCTCGACCGGGTACTTCTCTCTCGTCTTCGCGAGCTTCGCACGCACGATCTCGTCGAGATCCAGTCCGAGGCGATCCGCGAGCATGAAGGAGTACGTCACTACGTCGGCGAGTTCTTCTCGCACCCGAGCAAGATCCGCATCCGCGTGCCACTGATAGCACTCGAGCAGCTCGGCCGCCTCGATAGAGATGCTCTTCGCGAGATTCTCCGGAGTGTGGAACTGCGACCAGTCGCGCTCAGCGACAAACGACCGAATCTCATCCGCTGTCTCTTCATTCACCACCGTCCGAACGTACATGACGGTCACGATTCCTGCTGTCACAGTCGTTCAAACACATCGGTCACGCGTTCCCTGATCCCGCGGATTACGGCGCAGATTGTCGGTGGCTGCATCTAGCTTCAAAGCGTGTCGATCGGCACTCTCCTCCAGAAGAAAGGATCCGCCATGCGCGTTTCCGCGTACCACTCCACAAACCCTTCCGACCCCGACGTCCACCACGTCTTCGACAATTGCGTCAGCGGAAGTCAGATTCCGTCTTGGAATCGTGAACAGGGCACCAACGGCTGGCGCCTCTGCGACCACTGCCGCGACATGTAGAACCTGATCGGGGTGCGCTTCAGCGCACCCCGAACTCGGCTGCCCGAACCCACTTGACCCCGCCCCAACGTCATAGTTTCTGCTTGACCGCATGAACTTTCTGCCGGTCACGTACCTCGCGTCGCATGTCCTCTCCCTGCTCGGCAACTCGATCGCCGGCATCGCCCTCCCGCTCATCGTTCTCTCGACGACGGGCAGCGCCCTCGGGGCCGGCACGGTCGCGGCGGCCACCGCCATCCCGGCGGTGCTCGCGGGCCTCTTCATGGGCGTCGTCATCGACCGCATCAACCGGCGCACCTCATCCGTCGTCACCGACCTCATCTCGGCCGCGTCGATCGCCGCGCTCCCGATCATCGACCTCGCCTCGGGGCTCAACCTCGGCTGGTTCGTGCTCTTCGGCATCATCGGATCCCTCGGCGACGTGCCGGGCATGACCGCCCGCGAAGCGCTCCTCCCCTCCATCGTCCGCCACGGCGGCATCAGCGCCGAACGCCTCATGGGTGTGCGCGAGAGCCTCAGCGCGGTCGCCATCTTCGTCGGCCCCGCCGCGGCCGGCACCCTCATGGTGCTCTTTGACGGCTCCACCGTGCTGTGGATCACCGCCGCCACCTCCCTCCTCGCCGCCCTCATCACCCTCCTCATCCCGCGGGCGGTCGGCGTGATCGTCGCCGACGACGGATCGCGCGCATCCAGCCCGACGGGCACCGGATGGGCGCAGCTGCGCGCCGGCTGGCGGGCCCTTTTCCGTAGCCCATTCCTCATCGCCACCACGGCGCTCAGCCTCGTGTCGGTGTTCGTGCTCGCCGGCTTGCAGGGACTCGTGCTGCCCGTCTACTTCACGCTGGTCGAGCAGCCGGGACTGCTTGGGTTCGTGCTCAGCGCGCTCGCCCTCGGTATGCTCGTCGGCGGCGGCACGTACGTGGTCGCCGGCACGCGCGGTCCACGCCGCGCCTGGTTCGTGGTCGGCATGATCGGCACGACCATCGGCATCGGCCTCATCAGCCTCCTCACCTCGGTCTGGGTCGTGTTCGCGGGCGCCTTCGTCATGGGCGCCGCGAGCGGCCTCTTCGGCAGCCTCATGGGCGTGCTCATGATCGAGCGCATCCCTGAGCAGTTGCGCGGCCGCATCATGGGCACCCAGAATGCCCTCACCACGGCGGCCCCGTCGCTCGGCATCATGCTCGCGGCCGTGCTCACCGAGTACACCAGCGTCAACGTCGCCGCACTGGCGCTGCTCGGGGCTTGGGGATGCGCGTTCCTCTACGGCCTCGTCGCCCGCCCGCTTCGTACACTGGAACCCCAGACAACGAGCGTGAACGCGGGTGGTGTGCGGTGAACAGCAGCGAGCTCGCCCGTCGCTCCGGGGTCACGGTGCGCGCCCTGCGGCACTACCACCAGGTCGGGGTCCTGGATGAGCCGCCCCGCTCCTCGAACGGGTACCGGCAGTACGGGGTGCATCATCTGATCAGGGTGCTGCGCATCCGCCGCCTCTCCGCGCTCGGGATTGCGCTCGAGGAGATGCCGCGACTCCTCGACGAGCACGGCGCCGAGGCGCCAGTGGTGCTCGACCGTCTCGACGCCGAGCTCGCGGCCCAGATCGACCGCCTCACCGCGCAGCGCGCGCTCATCGCGCAGCTGCGACACCTCCCGACCACGCCGGACCTGCCACCGGAGCTCGCCGCGTACATGGGCACGCTCGCCGGCCACCTCTCCCCGGAGCTCGAGCAGATGGACCGCGACCAGACGGTGCTGCTCGCGCACCTCGTCGGCGAGGAGGGCATGCCGCACCTCGTCGGCTACTACGAGCAGCTCAGCGTCCCCGCGCTGGTGCCGCAGATCGTGGCCATCACGGCTGACTTTCACGGGCTCGGTGAAGAGACGAGCGAGGCAGCATTCGACGAGTTCGTCGAGCGATTCGTGGCGACCTTCGCGCAGGTCGTCGAGTCGCTGCGGACGGATGCGCCAGACCTCGACCTGTCGGACGCGGCCGGCCTCTTCGACGAGTACTCCGAGTCGGTGCTCAACGCGACGCAGCAGCGCGCGCTCGCACTCGTCGGGGAGCGGCTGGACGGGTCGGCTGACGATGCCAAGGCGCGGGATCCCGCCTAGCGGCGCCTCAGAGCTTCCCGTACGCCTCCATCGCGTCGGTCAGCCCCCGCGCGAGGATGTCCTTGCCGAAGGCGTCGGAGTTCTCGTCGAACTCGCCCTCCAGCTCGAGGTCGGCGTTGAGCGTCAGCGTGAGGTCGTCGAACCTGGCGACGTAGCGGCCCGAGGCACCGGCCTGGAAGAACACCTCGACCTCGACGCCGCTCACCTCGATGAGTTCCGAGAGCTCGTCGGCCTCGGTCGGCCCATCCACCCACAGCAGCAGCGTCGGCGCCGACTTCATGCCGTCGCGCCACTCGCAGTCAGGGTCTGGCGAGAGCGTCTGCCCTGAGGACGGCGACACGAACCCCGCCGCCTTCAACGTCTCGTCGGAGATCGCCGTGCACGGGTCGATGTCGGCGTAGCCCGACTCGACGAGCGCCTCATCCGGCGTGACCTCGACGCCGTTGCGCGTATAGGTCACGTCGCTCACGCACCCCACGAACCCGCCGAGCGACACGGCGGATGCACTCAGCACAGCCAGCAGACGCGTCGCTCTCATGGACCCGAGCCTAGAGAACAGCCCCGCGGGCCACAATCATTCGATGCGTCCTGCAGGCAGCCTCATCAGGTGCGCAGGCAAGGATGCGCCGGCAGCCGCGACAGCCGAATGCACCCCGAACGTGCGTCAGCGCCAGTCGGCCATGGCGATCGCGAGGGCCTTGCGGGCCCGGGCGATCGAACCGCGGACGGTGCTTACGGGCAGCTCGAGTTCGTCGCCGATGTCCTGGTAGCTCATCGACTCCAGCTCGCGCATCACCCAGCAGCGCCGCTGCTGCTCGGGGAGTCGCGACAGCGCGATGTGCAGGGCGGCGGAGAGTAGCGCGAGCTGCGCGTTAGTCGTCGGCGACTGCGTGTCGGAAGCGGCATAGTCGCCGTCTTCGACGCTGTCGTGCTCGCGTCGGCGCCTGAGCATGTCGACGCTCCGGGATGCGACGATGCGCAGCATCCAGGACCGCACGGCGGCCAGATCCTTGAGGGTCGAGATCTTGATCCACGCGTCGGCGAGCGACTCCTGCACCACGTCGTCGGCCTCGGCGTCAGAGCCGAGGCGACGTCGCGCGCAAACGTACATGAGGGTCCGGTACCGCAGCACGAGCAGGTCGAAGGCACGCGCGTCACCGAGCGAGGCGAGCCCGGCGAGGAACTCATCGCTGTCGTCGGCGTCCGCCACACTCCGAAACTGCGCGAGAGCCTGCGAGCGACCACGAGTCTTGGCGCGGGATTCAGCGGATAGCTCCCGTGGAGAGTCAAGGGCAAGCATGGACACGGACCTCACCTCCGGCTGCCCGACGTGAGCTCAGGCGCGCCACTCTTGGAGGGCTCCCCACCCCTTCGAGTGGCCCGCGGAACCCGGGCGCATCGCCGCGCCTGCCATCCATTCGGAGCGGACGAGAGATGGGATTGCGAGCCTTCGAGTGCTGAGGCGTGACCGTGACCTCCGGTTGCGCCGCCCTCACTCAGATCGTCTTTTGGCTTGCTACTGGGGTTTAGTTAGTTAGACTAGCTATATGTCCGATACGAGCGTCGACCACGAAGTCGAGAACCGACAGGCAACCCCCGCCGACGGCTTCTGGGACGCCTACCAGCGCAGCACGATGCCACGAGAAGCCATCGCCATCTGCGGCGTGGTGGTCATCATCAGCACCGGAATCGCCACTGCGATCTCCACCTTCTTCTAGGCGCGACGGGACCCGCCGGAGCGACTGACGAGACGCGGAGGCTGGGCAATCGGCCACCCGAAGCGACGAGCCACGGAGGGATCCTGAGCAACCGGCCAAGCGGCGAGCCGAAACCCGAGCCGAGCGCTAGACCGCCGTCGCGAACACGACGACGTTCTTGTCGTAGTGCCCCACGTCGCGGTCGAAGTAGCCGCCGCACGTGATGAGCCGCAGCTCGTCGCCCGGCACCGCGCCGAAGACGCGCGCCGTCGGGAACTCAGCCTTCTCGACCGTGACGACCTCGGTGACCTGATAGCTAGTGACGCCACCTTCGACGTCGCTCACGCTCACCACGTCGCCAGCGGCGAGCTCGTCGAGCCGGAAGAACGCGGCGGGGCCGGCGAGACCGTCCACGTGGGCCGCGATGACCGTCGGCCCGCGACCGCCAGGCTTGCCGCCACCCGTGAACCAGCCGATCTCGTCGAAGTCCACGGGCACCTCCATCTTGCCGTCGGCGGCGATGCCGAGGTCGATGAGCGTGTCCTCGACGCCGATCGCCGGAATCGACACCGCCGTGGGGGCGACGCCTTCCGGGAGCACCTCGACGCCACCCGCCGGGGGTGCCGCCGGGGTCTCGACCTGCGCCGGCGGGGTTGCCTCCGGCGCGGATTCCGGAGCGAACTCCGAAGCGGACTCGACCGCAGTCGTTGAAGACTGGACACCCTCGGAGGGCGAGGCGTCCCCGCTCGGGGCGGCCGCGCATCCGCTCACGAGGAGCGCGGCCGCCACGACGAGCACCGGGACGCGCAGCACGCGCCCCGGCACCCGAGCGGAGTTCCTGGTCACTGACCCGCTGCGCGAGCCTTGCGCGCAACCGCGAGCCCAGCGACGCCGGCAACGGCGAGGCCGCCGAGACCCAGGAAGCTGAGCGTCATCGCGTCGAGGCCACCAGCGGCTGCAGCTCCGCCGGCACCCGTGTCGACGCCGCCGACCGGAACCTGCACGAGCTGGCCGCGGACGACACCGGCCTTGAAGTCAGCCGTGTGCGAGTCACCCGTGAAGCCGGCCGGGTTCGCCTCGATCTGCTTGAGCGTGAAGCCCTCACCCGTGTCCGTGCCGGCGTCCGAGTTGAGGCCCGTCGTGAACGGACCCTCGAGGCATCCGCTGCTCGTGCGCGTGCCGTCACCGTTGTCGGTGGGGTTCGGGAAGGCGATGCGCGGCGGACCGGCCTGGCCCTCGGCAGCCTCGTGGATGTGCGTGGCAGTCTTCGCGGGGCTCTCGTACTCGCCCGTCACTCCCGTGAGGGTGATGTCGTAGCAGATGATGTTCAGGTCCGAGTTGATGCGGAAATCGAACTGGCCCATGGCCCCCGGCTCACCCGGCGTCACGTCGCCGTCGTTGTTGATGACCGCATCCGGAGTCGCCATGACCGTGTAGGCGCTCGTGAACGAGTCCGGCTCGGCGACCTCCGTCTCAGCGGTGGCGGGAGCTGCGGCGACAAGGGCGATGGCGGCGGCAGCTGTGGCGCCGAGGGCGAGCGACTTCGCGAACGTGTGCTTGGGCATGAGGGGTGCCTTCCTGCTTCGCAGCTCCCCGATGGAGCCGTCGTACAGGGGCATACGGCGGCGACCCGTCCCGCGTTCATCGGACTTCGAACTTTTTCTGACGAAGATTTCGGGAAGCCCCTGAACGCTGGACCCGATCCGGCGGTACTCCCCTGTACCAACCCGAGTTGAGTCGCCGGAGGGAGCAGCCGTGAGCACTGCCGTTATTGTTGACCGCGCACGGTGGTCGACGACGAGAGGACACGCCCGTATGGCGGATGCGCCCCACTCGTTCGACCTGCACTCGGCGTTCCGCGACCACGGCAGCGTGCTCCTCGGCTTCACCGTCAACGCCCTCCGCGACCGGCCGCTCGCCGAGGACTGCGTGCAGGAGACCTTCCTCCGAGCCTGGCGCGCCCGAGACAGCTTCGACTCCGCCAAGGGCGGCGAGCGGACCTGGCTCTTCGCGATCGCGCGCAACGTCATCTCCGACGCGTTGCGAGCCCGCGACCGGCTCCCCCGCATCGCAGCCTCCGACGCATCCACCGCCTCCGCGGACCTCCCCGCCGAGATCCCGGACCCGCTCACCGGGCTCGGCCTCACGGAAGCGCTCGCCCGCCTGCCGGACGAGCAGCGGGAAGCGATCATCGCCATCCACCTGACCGGGTACAGCTACGCTGAGTTCTCCGCCCGCTGCAGGGTGCCCGTCGCCACTCTCCGCACCCGCGTCTTCTACGGCCTCCGCGCCGTCCGCGGCCACCTCGACGAACCTGGAGGAGCTCGTGACTGACCACAACGCAGACCGCCGCGGCGAGCTCATCGCCGCCGCCCTCGTCGGCGAACTCAGCGCAGTCGAAGCCGCCGAGCTCGAGCGGATGCGCACTTCCGACCCCACCATCGACGCCGAGCTGGCCGAGCTGCGCGCCCTGACGGGACAGCTCTCCGAGCATCCCAAGTGGCTGGATGCGACGCCGAGCGAAGAGCTTCGTGACGCCGTGCTGGCATTCGGGGCTGCCGACGGTGGTGCCGATGGTGGTGCCGACGGTCCTCAATCGCGTGACCGTGGCAGTGACCGTGACACAGAAGCGCAGGCCGCGCCCGTCACGCCACTGCGTCGCCCGCGCTTCGGCGGCGCCCTGCTCGCCGGAGTCGCCGCCGTCGGCCTCCTGGTCGGCGTCGTTGGCGGCTTCTTCCTCCCCCGCCCCGAGACGCCACCGCCCGTCGGTGACCCAGGAACGCTCGGTGCCGTCGAACCCGTCGACTTCCAAGGCGAACCCGCCGGCGTCGAGATCGACGGCAGCGTCGTCGCGCACACCTGGGGCACTGAGACCCTCCTCACCGTCACCGGCCTGCCGAGCGGCGAGTTCTACTCGGTGGTCGTCGTGGATGCAACCGGAGACGACGTCGGATCGGGGACCTTCCTCGGCTCCGAGGTCGAGATCAACTGCGCCGTCAACGCTGCAGCACTGCGCGAAGAGGTCACGAGCGTCGAGATCCGCGGGGAAAGCGGCGACGTCGTCGCCGCTGCCGCGTTGCCGCGAGTCAAGGGGTAGTTGCCGGAGCTGACACTGCCGGGGCAGGCACCTTCGAAGGCGGGCGCTTCGGGGGCGGGCGCCTTCGGGCGCGAGCCCTGCCGGGGCAGGCGCCTTCGGGGCGAGCACTGCCGGGGCAGGCACCTTCGGGGGCGAGCACTGCCGGGGCAGGCACCTTCGGGGGCGAGCACTTTCGGTACGGGCCTGTCCGGGGCCGGAAGGGTCCGGCGCGAGTCGGGAGGAATCCGGGCCGGCTGTCTATCGCCAGACGCGCCTGGGATGAAGCTCGGGTCCACTGTCGGTGGCACGTGGTCTGCTGAGCCGGGAGGCGGGCCTGCCTGGCAGCCCGGGCGCTCCCTCCAGCGACGTGAGATGGAGCGCGTGCCGGTGAAACCGGGGCGTACCTGTTGAGAACCTTCATTTGTACATTCGAAACTAAAGACTAATTTATAGGAAAAAGTCCTGCTCAACTGTTGATTGAACCGGGCCAAGTTGCTACACTCGAGTCAATCTTGGGGGAGGTTATCGTGGCATCGCAGGCGGAGCAGGAATCGGGTCGACAGTCGTCGGCGCAGCCAGGACAGCCATCGGCGCGGTCGTCAGTGGAGACGGCTGTCGTGGACGCGCTCCTCGAGGCGCGGTGCCCGCTGACAAGCCTTCCGGACGCGGAGATCGTCGTTGTGCTGCGCGAGCTCGCGGCTCGCCGTCGCGTGCTGGACGCCGCGCTCGTTGAGGTAGCTGGTGAACTCTTGCGACGCGAAGACGAGTCTCCGAGATCGGAGACGGTCGCTCGGAAATCGGGGTTCCGAAACCTCCCAGCCATGCTCGAACAGGTGCTCGCAGTGAAGCCCTTCGAGGCGAAGACCCTGCTGCACGTCGCGGCGGCGACGCGGGAGCGGATGAGCATCACGGGTGAGTCGATCCCGCCGAAGTACACGGAAGTGGCGCGAGCGGTGGGTTCGGCGGTCGTGTCAGTCGCGCAGGCAGCCGCGATCACGAAGGGGCTCGACCGCACCGGCAACCGGGTGGACGTCGACGAGCTCGCCCGCGCCGAGGGTGAGCTGGTCGCGTCCGCGTGCGGCCTGAATCCGGAAGATGAACAGCCCACGGTGCCGAAGGTGCTCGAGGTGCAGGCCGCGACCTGGGTTTCCTACCTCGACCCCGACGGCGACGAGCCGCGCGCCGACAAGATCGCCGAAGAGCGCGGCCTCTGGTTTACGCGGCGCGCCGACGGTGCGGTGTCAGGGAAGTTCGTCGCGACGCCCGAGCAGGGCGAGCAGCTGCTCTCGGTGTTCGACGCCCTCCTCTCTCCGCGCCGTTCCGTGGAGTTCCCGGCCGCATCCGAGTGCGGGGAACCACTCGCGCCAGCACTCGGTGCCGACGAGCTCCCGTCCGGTGCCGGCCGCAGCGACGGTACTTGCGGGGCTGACGACCGCGACGACGATGCTCCCGGTGGTGACAACAGCGACGACCATGCTGACGGTGCTCGCGGCTGTACCGACGGCAGCGACGGTGACAACCACAGCGACGTCGGTGAGGACGAGATCGTTGACGTCCCACTGGTTGACCCGCGGTCGATCGAGCAGCAGCGCATCGACGCGCTCACGATGATCCTCCGCGCCTACGCCGAGTCACCCGACGCGCCCCGCACCGGCGGCGAGGCCCCAACGGTCATCATCGTCACCACCACCGCCGGACAAGACGGCACAGGCACCCGACCCGAAGACCTGCCCCACCTCGAGCGCACCGGAGAGCCAGTCCCACCGTCAGTCGCAGCCCAGATCATGTGCGACGGGCTCATCCGCATCGCGATCACCGACACCAACGGCGAGATCCTCGACCTCGGCCGCAAACAACGCCTCTTCACCACAGCCCAACGCCGGGCGATCGCAACCCGCGACCGACAATGCCGCGCACCCGGATGCAGCGCACCAGTCCGCTGGTGCGAAGTGCACCACGCCCTGCCCTGGAGCGAAGGCGGACCAACCGACGCGAAAGACGGCATCCTGCTGTGCTCCTTCCACCACCACGAAGTCCACCGCGAAAGACTCACCCTGACCCGCAGCAGCAACGGACGCTGGCACGTCGCACCCGCGCTCGGGCGGCACGTCCCGCCCAGAGCCAGCCGCCGCCGCGGATACCCGCCACCGGCAGCCAACTCCCGGGCAGCCAACTCGCGCGCCGCCAACTACCCGGCGGCCACCCGCCCACAGGTCAACCGAAGACCCTGAAGGCCTTGAATCCCTTCAAGCCCTTCAAGCCCTTCAAGCCCTTCAAGCCCTTCAAGCTTGAATTCCTGCGACCCTGCAATCCTGCAATCCGTGCAACCCCACGGTGCCGCAGACCGCGGCCCAACGGGTCATCGGGCCATCGGGTCAACGGGTCAACGGGTCAACGGGTCAACGGGTCAACGGGTCATCGGGTCATCGGGTCATCGGACCTACGATCCCGATCCCGAGCCCGATCCCGAGCCCGAGCCCAGATTCCAGCGGACCCACAAACCCGAGACCTCACGCGCTCATGGACACTTACAGGCTCACGGACCCGGAATCTCACGCGCTCACGGGTCGCGGACGCTCACGAGTCACGACTCACGGCTCTACGGCTCTACGGCTCTACGGCTCACGGTCCTACGGTCCTACGGTCCTACGGTCCTACGGTCCTACGGTCCTACGGTCGGCCGTCCTCCGCGCCCCTAGCCGCGGCAAGCACGACCTTGATCGTGGCCGCATCATCGGGAACCGTCGGGTCAAGACCTGCCACCGAGGCGAACTTCGCCAGCCGGTTCATGATCGTATTCCGGTGGCAGAACAGCACACCCGCGGCCTTCGACGCCGAACCGGAGGCCATGTACACCTCGACGGCTTCCACCAGAAGATCCCGTTCCGATGAAGGCAGGAGCGCGAAATCGCGGAGCGCATCCGCAGCCAGGCTCGACGCCACCGGCCCAAGCCTCCGCACGACAAGACTCGGCCAGTGCTGCGCGAGCACGGCAGCCCGCCCCGGAACAGCGAACTCAGCCAGCTCGGACGCCAACTGCCACATCTCACTCAGCGAGGACAGCGTCGCCGCCGACTGGGAAACACCCACCTGCAGATCCGCGAGCGCCAGCTGCACCGAGACGCCCAACGAACCCGACGACCCGGACGACCCGGACGAACCCGACGAACCGGACGCACTCGACAAACCCGACGCACCCGATGAACCGGCCACACCGGAGACACCCGACGTACCTGCGATCACCGCGAACTCGACACCATCCAGGCGCAGGCACACCGCCGCAGGGAAGACGTCCTGGACATCCGCGGCGAACCCGGCCGCCGCATCCTGGTGTGCGACGGCAACCCAGTACGGCCCAGTGAGCGGAATCTCGAGCGCCTCCGCCGCCTGCACGTGCAGCTGCGAGTCGTCGACCCCACCCCGCAGCAGACGGCGCAACAGGAACGCCTGCTCCTGCTCGAGCTCCGCCTTCACCTGCCCAAGCTCGAGCATGTACCCCGATTGCACGCTCGTCGTGTGCGCTTCCACAACCTCCCAGATCGCGACAACGTCGTCGGAAAGGCGATCCGCTTCCCCCGGCAGGCGGTCGTTGAGCGCCTGCCAGATGAACCGGAAATCCATGCGCACCGCCCGGAGCAACGACTCGAGCGGCACTCCCTGCCGAACCCGCTTCCGGCCGATGGCCCGCGAGTGCGCCCGCAGCTCGTCCTCGAGCCGCTCCCCGCCCAGCTGGCGGAACATGAGGCCCAGCGTCGTGAACGCCGTGCTGTGCACGTCGCGCTCCGCGATGACCGACTCCACGTAGCCGGTCAGCGTGCGCACCTGACTCACGTACAGCGTCGTGATCTCATCGAGGTCGGCGAGACACGACCGGATACCGCGCCGCAACGCTGGCGAAACAGACTCGTCATTCATTCGCCAAAACCCCACTCAGATTGTGCATTTGCCCATCCTAGCCGCGCAATCCAGTGGGCCTGGCGATTGCCCAACCCCGCCGATCCGGGGTTGCATAGGAACACCGACGTCACCGCAGACGTGCACGTTCACATGCAGGCCTTTCCCCAACATCGGAGCCACCATGTCCCACAACACCCAGACCCCCGCCTCGGGCGCAGCCTCGGGCCCACCCACAGGCGCACCCGCCAGCGCGCCGAAGGTCAGCCTCAAGGACGCGCGGCGCATCGCCTTCGCCGCCTTCGTCGGCACCGCCCTCGAGTGGTACGACTACTTCCTCTTCGGCACCGCCGCGGCCCTCGTCTTCAACCGCCTCTTCTTCACCGACCTCGACCCGGCCGGCGCAACCCTCGCCGCCTTCGCGACCTTCGGCGTCGGCTTCGCGGCCCGCCCGATCGGCGCCGTCGTCTTCGGCTGGATCGGCGACCGCTACGGCCGCCGCCCCGCCCTCCTCACCACCGTCGTCATGATCGGATGCGCGACAGGGCTCATCGGCGTCCTCCCCGACTACCTGGCAGTCGGCATCGCAGCCCCCATCATGCTCGCCGTCCTCCGCCTCGTGCAGGGCTTCGCCGTCGGCGGCGAATGGGGCGGCGCGACCACCATCGCCATCGAGCACTCCCCCGAGAAGATGCGCGGACGCTTCGCCGCCCTCGTGCAGATCGGCTCCCCCGTCGGCACCCTCGTCTCCTCGGGCGCCTTCGCCCTCGTGCTCATGATGCCGCCCGAGACCTTCGACGCGTGGGGTTGGCGCCTCCCCTTCCTCCTCGCGTTCCCGCTCCTCGGCATCGCGCTCTACATCCGCCTCAAGGTGGAGGAGTCCCCCGTCTTCAAGGAGCTCGCCGCGGCCGGCGAACAGGTCAAGGTCCCCGTCCTCGAACTCTTCCGCAAGTCCGGGCTCCGCCTCCTCGTCGCCGTCGCAGCAGCCATGCTCGGTGTCGGAGGGTTCTACATGATGACCACCTTCGTCGTCTCCTACGGCACCAACGTGCTCGAAGTCGACCGGCAGGTGATGGTCAACGCGACCCTCATCGCCGCCGTCCTCCAGATCGGCGTCACCATCTTCGCTGGCCGCCTCGCCGAACGCTTCGGCCCCGGCCGCATGACCGTCGTCGGCGGGCTCACCACCGGCATCGCCGCCTTCCCGCTCTTCTGGCTCATCGACACCGAGAGCCCCATCGCCATCACGGCAGCCGTGAGCATCGGCATCGCTCTCATCACCCTGTCGTACGCCGTCACCGGGGCCCTCCTCGCGGAGCTCTTCCCGCCCCGACTCCGCTACAGCGGCGTCTCACTCGGCTACAACCTCGCCGGCGCCATCAGCGGATTCCTGCCCCTCATCGCGACCGCACTCATCACCGTCGGTGACGGCTCATCCTGGCCCGCCGTGCTCGTCCTCATCGGCATCTGCCTCGTCACCGTCATCGGCGGCGCCTTCGGCGAGCGGATGCGCCTCCGCGACGACATCGTCGAGATCGACCACAACGCGTAACCGACACCGCCAGATCACGGACCGCGTGCGCCCCACCGCGAGCGCCCCACACAACGACAAGCGCCCCCGCCCGACCGCGAGCGCCCCCAAACGAAAGCAGGACCAGAGCATGACCACACCGACCAGCAGCGACATCGACTCCAGCGCCACCCCTGCCGCCACTCCCGTCACGACCCCCGCCACAGCGACCGCCACCGCCAGTCCCCTCAGCGACGAGCAGCGACAGCGCATCCTCGACGCCGTCGACGCCGCCTTCGACCAGCAGGTCGCCTTCACGCAGGAGCTCGTCCGGCACCCGTCGCTTCGAGCCAACGAGTCGTCGGCGCAGGACCTCCTGTACGGCGCCATGGCCGGACGCGGCCTCACCATGGACCGCTGGGAGCTCGACCCCGTCGAGCTCGCCGCCCACCCGGGAGCGGGGGCAGTCGAGATCTCCTACGAGGGCCTCGAGAACGTCGTCGGCACCTTCACCCCGCCCCAGGAACGCGGAAGCTCGCTCATCCTGAACGGACACATCGACGTCGTCCCGGAAGGCCCCGAGAGCCAGTGGGCGCGGTCCCCGTGGGACGCGACCGTGCGAGACGGCTGGCTGTACGGCCGCGGCAGCGGCGACATGAAGGCAGGCCTCGTCGCCAACCTGTACGCCTTCGACGCCGTCCGGGCGGCAGGCCTCGCGCCGACGGGTCGCATCCACTTCGAGTCCGTCGTCGAGGAGGAATGCACCGGCAACGGCTCCCTCTCCGCGCACCTGCGCGGCTACACAGCCGACGCCGTCCTCATCCCAGAGCCCGAGGAGGACATGCTCGTGCGCGCCAACACGGGCGTCATCTGGCTTCGCCTCCGCGTCGACGGCAAGCCCACCCACCCCCGCGAGATGCAGACCGGCTTCAACGCCATCGACGCCGCCTACTACGTCATCGGCGAGCTCCGGAAGCTCGAGGCAGACTGGAACGCCAAGCAGGGCGAGCACCGCTACTTCGAGGACCTCGACCACCCCATCAACTTCAACGTCGGCAAGATCCAGGGCGGCGACTGGGGCTCCAGCGTGCCGGCCTGGTGCGAGGTCGACGTGCGCGTCGCCCTCTACCCCGGCATCACCGCAGACGCGGCGTGGGCCGAGATCACCGACGCCCTCGACGGCGTCACCGCAGACGGCAACGGCAACCCCATCGTCACGACCGCGACGAAGACCGGCTTCTACGCCGAGGGGTACGTCCTCGAAGAGGGCGGCGCCGCCGAGCGAGCGCTCGAACGCAGCCACAGCGCAGCGTTCGGGGGCGCCAAGCTCGAATCGTTTGTCACCCCCGGCTACCTCGACGGGCGAGTCTTCGTGCAGTACGCCGACACCCCCGCGCTCGTCTACGGCCCCGTCTCCGAAGCCATCCACGGCTACGACGAGCGGGTGAACCTCGAATCGGTGCGCCGCATCACGAAGTCGATCGCGCTCTTCATCGCCGAATGGTGCGGGGTGGAGGAGCGAGCAGCCAGCAGCAAGTAGCCAGCAGCAAGCATGCGCCGCGCGCGACCTCGACCTCGGCACCCGCCGAGCAGTCGAGGCCGCGCGCGGTTTGCCACACCCCGGGGCGACACGTCAGCTGAGTCTCGGCCGTTCGGCGATCGCGAACCCACCCTTGCCGTCCGACTCGACGTAGAGCAGCTCGTGAGAGGCGACGTGCCCCGCGAGCATCGGCACACCAGTCGCCGCGCACTCCTCAAGCAGAGCGCGCCTCGTGGACTCCGCGACCTCCCTCATGGAGCAGAAGCTCGACGACAGACCGGGCTCGCCGACCTGCAGGACGTGGTGCAGCGCATCCCCGGAGATGATCGCGACCGTCGAACCCGACGCCGGGTCGAGCACCCGAACCACCATGTGCCCCGGAGTATCGCCGGGCGCGTGCTCCAGCACGACGGACGGCGACGCCCGATGCGGAAGCTCGACCACGTCCGCTTGCCCCGCCAGGAACACCGGCTCGATCGAGTCGGCCCAGAAGTCGCCGTTGCGCTCGAACATGACCCTGGCGCTCGGCCCCGCGATGAAGGCGCGATCAAGCTCGTTGAACAGGTAGCGCGCGTTGGGGAACGTCGGCGACCACCCGCCTGCCGCATCCGCCGCCGTGTTCCATCCGACGTGATCGCAATGCAGGTGCGTGTTGACGACGACGTCGACCTCAGCAGGGTCGACGATCGCGGCGAGCTGCTCGAGCCACGTCGTGGCGAGCCCGTTCCACATGTCCCGGATGCGCGGCTTGCCGTTCCCGACCCCCGTGTCGACCACCGCGACGAAGCCGCCTGAGCGCACGACGTAGCTGCTCGACGCCATCACGAGGCGGTCGGTGCTCGCGTCGTAGTCGTCCGGCCCGAGGGCGGCGATCCGCGGACGGAGCGGGTCGGTATCGACGAACATCTCCTCGACGGGGAGCATCGCCGAACGCGACTCCTCGATGCGGTAGATCTCCGTGTCGCCTGCAGTCAGCAGCGGTCGCATGGTGCCCTCCTCGACGTGTTCGAGTCCCGGAGCGCCACTTCTGGCTCGCGTGAGACCCCGGGCCAGATGGCCTGCATCCACTCTGAGTGCACCATGTTGCCTGGAGATTTCATTGCATGCAATGAGTGTTACCAGCGCGTAAAAAGCCGCCTATTTGGCCAAGATTGCATGCAGTTTGCGGCTAGCGTCGATCTCACCGGCTCAGAACATAGCCGAATCACCACCGCTTCACCGCCTCACCGCACCCTGCTTCTCACCGCACCCCAGCTCCTCCTCCCAGCTCCGCTCACCTCGTCGCTCCCGGAAAGGACGCGCATGCGTTCCCACAGACTTCGCGTCGGCACCGCCGTCGCCATGCTCGGCATCACCACCCTCGCCGTCACCGCCTGCTCCACCGGATCATCCTCGGCCTCCGAAGACGCCACCTTCGCGGTCAACATCGCCGCGCTCGAGGGCGCCCCCACCTTCGACCCTGCCGCCAACATGCGCGGCTCCGCCTTCAACTACGCGGCCGCCGCCTACGAGAGCCTCGTCACGAGCGACGCCGAAGGCGCCCTCCAGCCGGGCGTCGCCACGGCCTGGGAGTACACGAGCCCCACCGAGCTCACCATGGACTTCCGCCTCGACAGCGTCTTCGAAGACGGCTCCCCGATGACCGTCGAGCTCATCAAGGCCAACCTCGAGCGCTACCAGGAGACACCGGGCACCTACCAGGCGCGCCTCAACTCGATCGACTCGATCGAGGTCGTCGACGAGGACACCCTGAAGTTCAACCTCAACACCCCGGACCAGTCGCTGCCGGAGGCCTTCTCCCTCACGGTCGGGATGATGGTCAGCCAGGCCGCCCTCGACGACCCGACGCTGCTGCTCACCGACACCTACGGCTCCGGGCCGTGGATCCTCGACTCCTACACGGAGGACAGCGAGTACAGCTACATCCGCAACCCCGAGTACGCGGGCCCCATGGACGTGCAGGTCGACGAGCTCAACATGTTCGTCATCACCGACCTGACCGCCCAGCTCAACGCGCTCCTCGCCGGCGACGTCGACATCATCTCCGCCCAGTGGAGCCAGCGCGACCAGGCCGAATCCCAGGGCTTCGCGGCCGCCTCCAACGAGTCCAACGTCGGCGGCCTCATGCTCTTCGACCGCGGCGGCGACGTCATCCCCGAACTCGGCGACGTGCGCGTCCGGCAGGCCATCAACTACGCCCTCGACCGCGACGCCATCGGCACCGCCCTCTGGAGCGACTACCAGCGAGGCACCTCCTCCGTCTTCGGCAAGTTCACCTCCGCCTACGACGAGTCGCTCGACGACTACTACGAGTACAACCCGGAGAAGGCGAAGCAGCTCCTCGCCGAGGCCGGCTACGCCGACGGGTTCGAGCTCCCCATCCTCAGCCGCACCATGTTCGGCGAGAACAAGCGCCTCGAGGCGACCATCCCCTACCTCGAAGCCGTCGGCATCACCGCCACCCTCTCCGACCGCACGAACGACTACTTCGACGCCATCACCAACAAGGAGTTCGGCGCCTCCCAGGGCCAGCAGAACGGCGGCATCGACTCCTACGTCAACAGCATGAACATGCTCGCCCCCAACGCCCAGCTCAACCCGTTCGGCACCGACGACCCCGAGCTGACGGCCCTCATCGCCGACGCCTCCAGCGAGCTCGACGCCGACGCGGCAGCCACGAAGTGGCAGGCGGTCAACAAGTGGGTCGTTGAGAACGCCTGGTTCGCGCCGGTCGCGTTCTACCACACGCACACGGTGTGGGATGCGGAGAAGCTCGGCGGCGTCGAACTCGCCGCCGGCCAGGTCTTCCCGCTCCCCTTCAGCTGGACCCCCGCCGAATAGGCACCCCGGCACCCGCAGCACCCGCAGCACCGCGACGCCCAGCACGCAGCACTGCGATACCCGCAGCACCGGATGCGCGGGGAGGCCCCCTCCCCGCGCATCCGCCCAGCACCATCACCAACCTGAAAGGAGCACACGTGGCCCTCTACATCCTCCGGCGAGTCGGCATCACCGTGCTCATGGTCTTCCTCGTCGTCTCGGCAGCCTTCTTCCTCGTGGCCCTCATGCCGAACGACGTGACCCAGACCATCCTGGGCCCCGACGCCACCCCGGAGGCCCGCGCCCAGCTACGTGACGAGATGGGCTTCAACGACCCGATCCTCGTGCGCTACCTCGCCTTCCTCGGTGGCCTCCTGACCGGCGACCTCGGCGTCTCCTACCTCAGCCAGCAGTCGGTGACAATGCAGGTGCTCGAGCGGCTCCCCGTCACCCTCACCCTCTCGATGGGCGGCATCCTCCTCACGACCGTGCTCGGCATCGTGCTCGGCATCCTCGCCGCGAGCCGCGGCGGCTGGCTCGACACGATCATCCGCGGAGCAGCCGGCGTCATGCAGGCCATCCCGAGCTTCTGGCTCGCCGTGCTGCTGGTGCTCGTGTTCGCCGTGAACCTCAAGATGTTCCCCGCGTCCGGCTGGGAGCCCTTCACGGAGGACCCAGCAGAGTTCCTCCGCCGCATCACGCTGCCCCTCATCTCCATCGGCATCGCGGGCACCGCGGCGGTCGCCCGCCAGGCGAGGGTCGCGATGCTCGACGTGCAAGGCCGAGACTTCATGCAGACCCTGCGAGCGACGGGGCTCCCCGAGTGGCGCATCGTATGGCTGCACGGGCTCCGCAACGCCGCCATCCCCGTCCTCACCGTCATCGGCCTCCAGTTCGTGGCCCTCTTCGGCAGCGCCGTGCTCATCGAGCAGGTCTTCGCACTCCCCGGCGTCGGCAAGCTCGTCGTCGACTCCGTCAACCTCGGCGACATGCCCATCGTGCTCGGTGTCGTCGTCGCCCTCAGCGTCGTGATCCTCGTCATGAACCTCGTCATCGACATCCTCTACGGCATCATCAACCCGAAGGCGAGGCTCGCATGACCCGCGTCCGACGCACCGACACCGCCCTCTCCAGACTGCTCAGCAAGCCGGGAGCCGTCGTCGCCCTCGCCTTCCTCGCCCTCCTCGGCCTGTCGGTGATCTTCGCCGACCTCGTCGCCCCTCTCGACCCGCTCGCCCAGGACCTCGCTCTCGCGCGTCAGCTGCCGAGCGCCGAGCACCTCCTCGGCACCGACGACCTCGGGCGCGACGTCTTCTCCCGCCTCATCCACGGCGGCGCAGCGACCCTCGGCGGAGCCGTCCTCGCGGCGGTCGTCGCGATGGGCATCGGCATCCCCCTCGGCATGATCGGCGGCTACTTCCGCGGCTTCACCGACACCCTCGTCTCCCGCTTCGCGGACTTCTTCCAGGCCCTGCCCACGATCGTCATCCTCATGGCCGTGATCGGCGCCTTCGGCAACAACACGACGGTCGCGATGGTGACCCTCGGCATCGCTATGAGCGACGGCTTCGTCCGCCTCGCCAGGGCCACGACGCTGCAGGTGCGGCGAGAGCTGTACGTGGATGCCGCGAACGTCGCCGGCATCGCACCCGGCCTCATCCTGTTCCGCCACGTGCTCCCCAACATCCGCGGACCGCTGCTCGTACAGCTCTCCATCACGATGGGCGCCGCCCTCCTCATCCAGGCTGGCCTCGGCTTCCTCGGCCTCGGGACCCCACCCCCGGCGCCCAGCTGGGGCGGCATGATCAGCGAGGCCAGCGAGCTCATCTACCTGCACCCGTGGCTGCTCGTGCCGAGCGGCGTCATCATGATCCTCTCCATCCTCTCCTTCAACGTCGTCGGCGATGCGCTCGCCGGCAACCGCCCCGGGACCACCCTCGCCCGCTCCTTCTCCCGCAAGAAGCCAGCAACCCACGTCGCCACCAAGCCCGTTGCCGTCGACGACCCGCAGCCGGACGTGGACGACGCCATCGTCTCCGTGCGCGACCTCAGCGTCTCGTTCACCGACAGCACCGGCGAGTTCGCGGTCGTGCAGGGCGTCTCCTTCGACGTGCGCCGCGGCGAAGCCCTCGGCATGGTCGGCGAATCGGGATGCGGCAAGTCGGTGACCGCGAAGACCCTGCTCGGCCTCGTCGCCCCAGGCGGCCGCGTCTCGAAGGGCGAGATCGTCATCGACGGCACCAACATCGTCGGGCAGAGCAACAAGCAGCTGCGCGCCGTGCGCGGCTCGAAGATCGCCCTCGTCTCGCAGGAGCCCATGACGGCCCTCGACCCGACGTTCACGATCGGAGCCCAGCTGCGCGAGGCCATCGCCCACCACACGGGCCGCAAGGCAGGCGAAGTGCAGGAGCGGGCACTCGAGCTGCTCCGCCTCGTCGGCATGCCCAACCCGCAGCAGGCCGCCGCAAGCTACACGTTCCAGGTCTCCGGCGGCATGGCGCAGCGCGCCGCCATCGCCATGGCGCTGACGGGCGAACCCGAGGTGCTCGTCGCCGACGAGCCCACGACCGCCCTCGATGTGACCGTGCAGGCCGAGATCCTCGACCTGCTGCGGCGCCTCCGCGAAGAGCTCGGCCTCGCGGTCATCATCGTCACGCACGACCTCGGAGTCGTCGCGGACACGTGCGACCGCGCCGTCGTCATGTACGCCGGGCAGGTCATCGAAGAGGCCGACGTCGACACGCTCCTCACGGCCCCATCGCATCCCTACACCAGGGCTCTGCTCGCGGCGATGCCCGCCAACGCCGTCGCCGGAGTGCCGATGGATGCCATCAGCGGCGCCGTGCCAGCACCTCGCGACTGGCCGACCGGGTGCCGCTTCGCCGAGCGCTGCACCTTCGCGACCGAACGCTGCCGCACCTCCCCCGTCGCCCTCACGCTGCAGCGCCGCGGAAACGGAAACGCAAGCGCAGATCAGCGCCCAGCCGTCGGCCAGCAGCGCTCCGGCATGGCCCGCTGCGTGCGGGTCGAGGAGGTCGCCAAGGCGGCCCGCACCGGCTCGGCCACCCAGAAGTCCAGCGTGAAGGAGAGGAGCATCGCATGAGCGAAGAGCTGCTGAGCGTCGACCACCTCCAGATGCGGTTCAAGAACCCCCACAACCGCGCGCAGACCGTGCACGCCGTCGACGACGTGAGCTTCACCGTCGCCCCCGGCGAGATCCTCGGCGTCGTCGGGGAGTCCGGCTCGGGCAAGTCGACCATCGGGCGCTGCATCCTGGGCCTCGAGAAGCCGAGCGACGGCAGCATCCACTTCGGCGGCCGCGACCTCACGAAGCACTCGCTGCTCCGCAACCGTCGCGACATCGCCAAGCAGCTGCAGGTCGTCTTCCAGGACCCGTACAGCTCGCTCAACCCCTTCCGCACGATCGGACAGACCCTCGCGGAGCCGCTCCAGGCGGCCCTTCGCCTCTCCGATAAGCAGGCGGATGCGCGGGCCCGTGACATGCTCGAGACGGTCGGCCTCCCCAGGGCCGCGGCAGACCGCTTCCCCGGCCAGTTCTCCGGCGGGCAGCGGCAGCGCATCGGCATCGCGAGGGCCCTCATCATGCAGCCGCAGCTCGTCGTGCTCGACGAGGCCGTGAGCGCCCTCGACCTGTCGACGCAGGCGCAGATCCTCAACCTCCTCGCGCAGCTCGCGAAGGAACGCGGCCTCGCCTACATCTTCATCGCCCACGACCTCGACGTCGTCCGCTACATCTCGCACCGCACGCTTGTGCTCTACCGCGGACGCATCATGGAGCAGGGCCCGGCCGGTGACGTCCACAGCGCACCCCTCCACCCGTACACGGCGGCACTCAACGCGGCAGCCCCCGTGACCGACCCGGTCGAGCAGCGCAGGCGGCGCACGGCGAGAGCGGCGGCGGCAACTGCGGCTGCAGCCGCGTCAGCCACTCCGCCCTCCCCTGCTTCCCAAGCAACCCCGACCACCCCAGCCACCGGACAGCTCGGCTGCCCGTTCGCGGCCCGATGCGCCTTCGCGCAGGAGGTGTGCCTCACGAAGCGACCTGCCGACACCCCCGTCGGCGAGCGAACCGTGGCGTGTCACATGTACGACGCGACGAGCGGACACACGCGCCTCGGCGCCGGCATGCCAGCGGCCGAGCTCATCGCGAGCTGAGCGCCCCACCAGCTTCCACAATCCAGCCGCGGTGCCCCCGCACCGCGGCCACCCGAACACGAAGGAGCACGTCAATGCCAGACGTCACCGGATACCGCGCGAAGATCGGCGTCATCGTCCCATCGACCAACACGGTCGTCGAGCACGATGTCAACAAGCTCGCGCCCCACGGCATCACGTTCCACTGCGGTCGCATGTACGTCGAGCAGCAGGCCATGGGCGACCACACGAGCTTCATGGAGCTGCAGACGCAGATCCGGGGCTCCATGTCGGTGGCGCTGCGCGACGTCATGACGGCCCAGCCCGACCTCATGATGATGGGCATGTCGGCGCCCACCTTCAGCGGCGGCGTGGCCGGCAACGAGGCCTTCCAGACCGAGGTGAGCGAGCAGATCGGCGGCATGCCCGTCACCACCGGCGCATCCGCCTGCCGCGCCGCCCTCGAGGCCCTCGGCGTGACGAAGATCTCCGTCTTCTCGCCATACCAGCCGGTCGCCGACAAGTGGGTCGACCAGTACTTCACCGAGGCCGGCTTCGACGTCGTCAAGGTCACCGGCCTCCGCTGCCCCACCGCGACGTCGATCGCGAGCGTCACACCCCGCGACCTCGTCACGGTGCTCGAGGAGATCGACACCCCCGAGACCGAGGCAATCGTGCAGGTCGGCACGAACCTGTCGTTCATCCGCATGGCCGACGAAGCCGAGACCTGGCTCGGGAAGCCCGTCGTCGCCATCAACACCGCCACCGTCTGGCACACCCTCAGGCAGGCCGGCTTCACCGACACCGTCGGTGGCTACGGCACCATCATCCGCGAATTCTGACCGCCACAGCGCACACAAAGGACCACACCATGACTGCTTCCCCCCAGTTCGATGTCATCGTCGTCGGCGGCGGCCCCGTCGGCACCACCACCGCCCTCAAGCTCGCGAAGCGCGGCATGACGGTCGCACTCTTCGAGAAGCGCGAGGCGAGCACGCTCGAGCACCGCGCATCCACCTTCCACCCGCCGACGCTCGAGATGCTCGAGGAGCTCGGGCTCACCCAGCCGCTCATCGACGCCGGCATCATCGCCCGCTCGTACCAGTTCCGGGATGCGACGATCGGCAAGATCGTCGAGCTCGACTTCGCGGTGCTCGACGACGACACGGCCTACCCGTACCGCGTCCAGGTCGAGCAGAGCCGCCTCACCGCGGCCGCCCAGCAGGTCATCTCCGGCGAGCCCAACGTCACGTCCACCCTCGGCGCCGAGGTCATCGCGATTCGTGAGAGCGACGACGGCATCGAGGTGGACGTGCGCGGCGAGGACGGCTCCGTGAGCACCAGCACGAGCACCTACCTCGTCGCGGCGGACGGCTCGCGGTCCCTCGTGCGCGAGCACTACGACATCGATTTCTCGGGCCACACCTACCCGGAGCGCTACCTCGTCATCACGACGAGCCTGCCCCTGCACGAGATCCACGAGGACCTCGCCGTCGTCAACTACGTCGCCGACCCGGAGAACTGGCACGTCCTGCTGCGCAACCCCAGCGGGTGGCGCGTGCTCTTCCCCTGCGATCCCGCCCTCACGTCCGAGCAGCAGACCGACCCCGCCTACGTCGTGAGTCAGCTGCGACGCGTGGTGCCCGAGCTCGACGGCTACCCTGTTGTGCACGTCACCGTCTACGAAGTGCACCGCAAGGTCGCGCGGACGTTCCGCAAGGGCAACGTCTTCCTCGTGGGCGACGCGGCACACGTCAACAACCCGCTGGGAGGCATGGGCATGAACAGTGGAATCCACGACGGGCTGCTGCTCGCCGAGCTGCTGCCCGGCTACGCCAACGGCGAGGTCTCGAGCGAGGAGCTCGACGACTGGGCCGAGAAGCGCCGCGCCGTCGCCCGCCATTACGTCGGCGAGGAGACGGAGGGCAACTGGAACGCCCTCCGCGACACGAGCGAAGAGCGCCGCGCCGCGAAGCGCGCCGAGTGGGAAGCCCTCGGCCGCGACGAGACCGCCCGCCGACAGTTCCTCCTCACCTCGTCGATGCTCGCGAGCGTTCGATGATCGAGACCCCGACGCACGTGCTGCTGCCCGAGAGCCTCACGGGAGGCGACCTCGCCTACGCGGAGCTGCGCTCGCGCATCATGAGCGGCGAGTACGCGCCGCATACGGTGCTGCGCGCGCAGGCGCTCGCCGCCGAGTTCGGGCTCAGCAGGACCCCCATCCGCGAGGCGCTCCAGCGCCTCGCGGAGGCGGGGCTCGTGGCGTACATCCCCAACAAGGGCGCCACCGTCATCGGCTACACGACCGAGCAGATGGCCGAGACCTACTTCGTCCGCGCCTCGCTCGAGAGCCGCGCCGCCGGCCTCGCCGCCGACCGCATGACCGACGCCGACGCCGAGCTCCTCATCGACCGCATCGAGCGGATGGATCCCCTCGTCCACGCCAGCGACCAGGACGAGATCGTCGAGCTCGGCCGCCTCAACCGCGAATTCCACGAGCACATCGTGAAGGTCTCCGGCAGCCTGCAGCTGCAGACGCTCCTGCGCAGCGTCAGCCAGGTGCCCATGATGATCCGCAACTACCAGGCGTACGGCGACACGTTCCGCATCCGCTCGAACCACCACCACCGCGACATCCTTACCGCCCTGCAGACGGGCGACTCACTGTGGGCCGAGGTCGCGATGCGCTCGCACATCCTCGCTGCCCGCAACGCCGTGCTCCAGGGACCGGGCACCTCCACGACCGCTGGCGCTGCTCCCAACGAAGGCTGAGCCGTGTCGCGCACCACCGGGCCCACCACGGGGCCCGAGCAGCAGCATGCCCGGAATCCCCCGCTGGAAGGCGTTCCCGAGCCCAGTTCCGCGGTCCACTCCACCCCCGCGGCCGACGCACCCACGCACGTCTGGCGAACCCGCCGCCCGGGCCGAACCGCGACCATCGCAGGCATCGGCACGACCGTCGTCACCGCGCTTCCCGTCTTCCTCGTCGGCGGCCTGTCCATGCAGCTGCGCGCCAGCACGGGGCTCACCGAATCGATGCTCGGCATCGTCGTCGCCGCCTACTGGGGTGCGTCGGCGCTCCTCTCCCCGCTGGCCGGCAGCCTCTCCACGAGGCTCGGCTTCCGCTGGGGCATGGTCATGGCCTCCTCGATCGGCGGCCTCGCCCTCATCGGCATCGCCGCCCACACGCCGACGTGGCAGTGGCTGCTCGTCTGGCTCATCGTCGCCGGAGCGGGGAACTCGCTCGGGCATCCACCCTCGAACGCCCTCATCGGGGTCGGCGTCTCGACCCGACGGCGCGCCCTCGCGTTCGGCCTCAAGCAGGGAGCGGTCCCCCTCGCCACCTTCAGCGCCGGCCTCGCCGTCCCCGCCCTCGGCCTCACGGTCGGCTGGCAGTGGACCTTCGCGATCGCAGGAGCGCTCGCCGCCGTCGCCGTCGCGTTCCTCGCCTGGCGGGTGCCGCGAACGCAACGAACGCCACGCGCCACGCGCCGCACTCGAGAGCGGCTCCCCCACGACCTGCGCGTCTTCCTCATCCTCGCCTCAGCCGCGAGCGGGCTCGGTGCTGCCCAATCGAGCGTCATCGGCGCCTTCACCGTCACGACCGCCATCGGCGTCGGCTACACGGCCGCCGTCGCGGGCCTCCTCCTCAGCCTCGGCTCGCTCGCGAACATCATCGCGAGACCCCTCGCGGGCTGGCTCGCCGACCGCGGCATCGGAGGGACCCTCACCACGGTCTCGCTCATGATGCTCTCCGGCGCCATCGGCCTCGGCGGCATGGCGCTCGCCCTCCCCTGGAGCTTCGCCATCGGCGTCGTCCTCGCCTTCGGACTCGGCTGGGGGTGGAGCGGACTGCTCCACTACGCCGTATCCAACGCCGTGCCCCGCTTCGCAGCCCAGGCCACGGGGCTCGTGCAGTCGGGCGCCTACATCGGCAGCGCGGCTGGCCCCTTCGCGATGGGGTTCGTCTTCGAGTACTTCGGGCCGACCACCGGATGGCTCGCCGCCGCCGCCATCGCACTCATCGCCGCCACCACGGCCGCCATCGCCGCACGGTTCCACCCCATGCGACGCCGCGCACGCGCCGAAGCCCGCGAGGCATCCCGCAGCGAGGCCCGTATCGATGATCAGGCCGGGGCAGCCACGTGAACCCGCTGGGCTTCCGCTTCCAACTCCCGCACCCCCGCAACCACACGAAGGGCACCACCATGACCCCCACGACCACCGCGTCCACAACTGCAGCTGCACCTGCATCCGCTGGCGTGTCCACTGCCGATGTCTCACCCGGCGTCTCGGGAGAGGCCCCAACCGGCGTCTCCACCGCCCGCACCGGCGAGGTCTCCGGCGACCTCTCCGCCGACAACGACTACGCGGCCGCGGGCTTCGGACAGCGCCTCGGCTTCGGACGGAGGCCCGCGCTCATCGTCATCGACTTCGTCGACGCCTACCTCGTCGAGTCGTCTCCCCTGTACGCGGGCGTCGAGGACGAACTCGCCTCGGCCGCACGCGTGCTGCACTCGGCGCGGGCAGCCGGCATCCCCGTGCTCTACACGGTTGTCGAGCAGGACAAGGGCCCCACGGGCGGCGGAGTCTTCGCCCGCAAGGCCGCCGGTCTCGCGACCCTCGCCACGGGGTCCCCCCTCGGCGCCATCGCGGCGCCCCTCACCCCGCAGCAGGGCGAGCCGATCCTCTCCAAGAAGTACGCGAGCTCGTTCTTCGGCACCTCCCTCGCCACCGACCTGACGGTGCTCGGGTGCGACAGTGTCATCCTCGTCGGGCTCTCGACGTCCGGATGCGTGCGGGCCACCGCCGTCGACGCCTGCCAGCACGGCTTCATCCCGCTTGTGGTGCGCGATGCCGTCGGCGACCGCCGTTCGGAGCCCCACGAGGCGGCCCTCTTCGACCTCGACGCCAAGTACGCCGACGTCGTCAGCGAGCAGGATGTCGTCACCTACCTGGCGGGCCTCGCCGCCAGCTCGGCGTAAGGCCGCCGCCGCTGCCCCTGCCCCTGCCCCTGCCCAAAGTTGTGGCGAAGTGCCGTCGGGATCCCTCCCGACCGCACTTCGCCACAACTCTCAGCCCCCGACGGGAGCCTCTCGATGCGAACGCCGGGCCCGGACACCGAACGCGGACCGCAGTTCGCCGCTCGCCCCCGGAGGTCCCGCGGCCCGCTAGCCCCAAGGCCGCTGCGAACGCCGAGGACGCCGACACCGCATCCGCTTCGCAAAGTCGTGGCGAAATGCCGTCGGGATTCCTCCCAACCGCACTTCGCCACAACTCTCAGCCCCGGGCGGGAGCCTCTGGATGCGGCCGCCGGGGCGCGGGGCTCCGGCCCGGGCGCGAGCCCGAGGCTCCGCCGCACATCTCGCCGCCAGCCAGCCCCAGAGACGCCACCCACCACACTGCAGCCCCTGCCCCTGCCCCTGCCCAAAGTTGCGGCAAAGTGCCGTCGGGATTCCTCCCAACCGCACTTCGCCACAACTCTTTGCGCCGGGCGGGGGCGGGGGCGCGGGGACGAGTGGGCGGCACGGGCGCAGGGACGCGGGCGCGGGCGCGGGCGCGGGGCGCGGCTCAGCCTGCGACGACGTGCGAGGCGCTCGCCGCGGTGAAGGCCTCCGCGTCCGGAAGCGCCGGATCCCACAGCTTCGCGATGACACGCGCCCCGGAGACAAGCGCGCTGTCGGGCGAGCACAGCCAGACGGCCGGGGCCGCCATGACGTCGGGGGCCAGCAGGTTGCCATCCGCACCCTTCCTGTCGGGGCCCGAGGGCAGCAGCTCCGTGTCGGCGGCGCCACCCGGCAGCAGCAGGTTGACGGTCACCCCGCTGCCAGCCAGGTCGGTGGCCCACGAGCGCGTCATCGCCTCGAGCGCCGCCTTCGACGGCCCGTACGGTGCGTAGCCGGGCCTGATCATGGTCTGCGCGCTCGTCGAGACGTTGACGATCCGCCCTTCCCGCTGCGCGAGGAAGAGCGGCATCACGGCCTGCGACATGATGAACGGACCGTTGACGTTGGTGTCGATGATCTGCGCCCACGTCGCGGCCGGCACGTCCCAGAAGTGCACGGGGTCGGTCGTGAACGTCTCGCTGACAAGGCGCATGCCGCGTCCCGCGTTGTTGACGAGGGCGTGCACACCCCCGAATCGCTGGACGGTGGCGTCGACGACCTCCCGCGCTCGCTTCGGGTCGCTGACGTCCGCGACCATCGGCAGCAGCAGTTCAGCACCGCCCGGCAGCTCGGCGGCCTCCGCGACGACTTCGTCGAGGGCAGCGGATGCCCCGCTCGCGGTGATCGTGACGGCATATCCCGCCGCTCGCAATGCTAGGGCCATGACGCGGCCGAGACCGCGGGACCCTCCAGTGACGATGGCGACTCTCGGAGAGGTGGTGTGTGCATCCATGCAGCTAGATTGCGTGCAATTTTGACGTCAGAGGGGCAATTAACGGAACTTTTCACATGATCGCAACATAGATTGCATGCGATCTTTGCATTGGGCCTCGATCATGGACACCATGCATCTCGACTCCTTCATCAACGGCCGCCGCGTGGCCTCGCCCGCGTCGCTCGCAGTGGTCAGCCCCATCGACGGGCGCACCGTCGTCGGTTCCGTCGCGAACTCGAGCCCCGAGCAGGTCAGGGATGCGCTTGCCGCGGCCCGGACCGCAGCTCCACTCTGGGCGGCAGCCCCGGCAGCCGACCGCGCGCGACAGCTCTCGGACGCGATCGAGGACGCCGCGGCGAACCCCGACCACTCCGGGCACCTCATCGCGAGCGAGATGGGCAAGCCCGCACAGGACGCGCACGGCGAGTTCCAGTTCGCCCGGCGCCTCTCGAAGTTCTGCGCCGAGCGCCTCGACGCGGTCTGCGCCGAGCAGCTCATCGACGATGCCGAGGGAACCCTGCTGCGCGTCGTCGAACCCATGGGCGTCGTCGCCGCCATCACCCCGTGGAATGCGCCCGTCATCCTCGCCGCCCTCAAGGTCATCCCGGCGCTCATGACCGGCAACACCATGGTGCTCAAGCCCTCACCGCTCGCCCCCCTCGCCGTTACCGCGTTCTACTCGGCGATCGCCGCAAGGCTGCCCGCCGGTGTCCTGAACCTCGTCAACGGCGAAGGCGAGACGGGAAGTGCACTCGTCGAGAGCCCCGACGTCGACCTCATCTCCTTCACGGGCGGCCCCGCCGCGGCCCGAGCCATCGGAGCAGCCGCCGCGCGAACCATCCGCCCCACCGTCATGGAACTCGGCGGCAACGACGCGGCGATCCTCCTCGACGACGCCGACTGGGGGCCGGAGCTCGCCGAGCGGGTCGTGTTCGGGGCCATGCTGACGAGCGGGCAGGTGTGCATGGCCATCAAGCGCGTCTATGTTCCCCGCGAGCGCCACGACGCCTTCGTCGCCGACCTCGTAGCCGCCGCCGAGCGAGTCCTGCGGGTCGGAGACCCAAGGGTCGAGGGCGTGACGATGGGCCCCGTCATCAGCGGCGACGCGCGCGCACGCCTCGAGGCCCTCCGCGAGCGGTCAGTGGATGCGGGCGGGACCGTCACCGAGATCGGCACGCTCGACGAGCCCATCCCCCTCGGCGGCCACTGGGTTCGGCCCGCGATCGTCACGGGCCTGCGCGACACGGACGAGCTCGTCCGCGAGGAGCAGTTCGGGCCGCTTCTCCCGATCCTCGCCTACGACACCGTCGACGAGGCCATCGAGCGAGCGAACGGGGTCGAGCACGGGCTTGCCTCGTCAGTGTGGAGCGTCGACATTCCGCGAGCGCAGGCCGTCGCGCGCCGACTCCGAGCGGGGTTCACGTTCATCAACTGCGCCAACCGTGCCGGAGTCTCGCTCCGAGCCCCGATGGGTGGGCGCGGGGTCAGCGGCCACGGGCGAGAGTTCGGGGAGCTCGGCCTCTCCGAGTACGTGCAGAGCCACAGCATCAACTATCCGGCGACGGCACGTGTCGGAGCGGTGATGGCCGCGAACCGGTACCCGGGGTCCTGAACGGCACGGGGCCGCGGGGAACGGCGCGTACTCCCCGGGCACGGCCCGGCCCTGCCAAGCACGATGCGGATTCGCCGAGAATAGGCGAATCTGCCGAGCACGATGCGGATTCGCCGAGCACTGCGAGGGGGACCCCCTAAGCGTGCGGGGCAGCGCGTGCCACTCAGCGCGTGCCGGCCCCGCGCATCCAGTCGTCGCCGTTGCCGCTGAGGGACTCCTGCACCGCGGCCTCGGCGTCGCTGAGCGCACGCTCGGCGGCGTCGAGCTCGAGCTTCGTCGCGCGCTCAGCGTCGAGGCGCTCACGGTCGGCGGCCTGCCGCTCTGCGCGCTCCGAGAGCGACAGGGACAGGGAGTCGGGCAGCTGCAGGTCCTCGCTGCGGAGAGCCGCGAGCCGCGCCCTCAACTCGCGCGTGCGGAGGTACGCCTCGCGGACACGAAGCATGCGCTCCGACTGCTGGCCTGCTTCGTTCGCGCTCGCATTCACAGCACCGAGCCTAGAGCGTCCCGCGGGTTCAGACCGCCAGGGACGTCGCCCGGGCGGGTGCAGGCTCCTGGCAGATGCGCATCCCGACCGGCGAGTTGGCGGAGGCGATGATGGCGCGCACCCAGTCGTCGTTGATCGCGGGGAGACGCCCGCCGATGAAACGGAACCGCAGGTCGGTCGTCGGGCTGATCCAGAGCGTCTCCCGCCCGCTGCCCTGATTCACGGGGCGCGACATGGAGAACGCGACGCTGTGGCCTGCCCGGAGCATACTGAGGAGCGCGATCTTGAGATGCAAGAGCGGGCGGTCGTCGATCTCCAGCTCGTGCCCCTGACTGCCGTAGTACATGAATCCCATGGGGTCGCCTTTGGGTTGTGAGAAACCAAGGCGACGGATCCGTCTCGACCACTCGGTGTGCGCCCCGAACAAGCGAAGGAGGGGCCGGGGGTACCGATGTCCTCTGAGTGTCGCACGCGAGCGACGCATTCCCTATGCGCTCACCTGATCTCACAGGCTCGCGTTATCCGATGGGGGCCCTGCCTGTCAACGCCGTTGCCCGCGCCTCGCATCGGGAGTTGGGTGAGGATTCACCCACCGCCGCGTCACCGCCTTCGCCAAGAGGAGCCCATGGACTATCTCGTGCACATCAACGGCCGCGACTACGTCGTCGGCGAGAATGCGATCGAGGGTCTGCGCTCCAGCCTGCTCGGCGCCGCCAGCGGCGGTGGCGGCTTCGTCGAGATTCCCCACCCGACAGCCGCGGGCACGGCAGCGCTTGTGCTGCCCGAGTCGGCGGTGTGGATCGAGCCCGTCCCCGGGGCGGTCGTAGCTGACGATGCGAGCTTCGTGCCGGACATCGCCTTCGTCGACGTCGAGGCACCGCAGCGATAGCGGATGCCGCCCCGCCCCTCCTGCCCCGCACCTCGTACCGTGGGTGCATGAGCATCGCAGGAGAGCCCAGGGTCGCCCTCGTCACCGGTGTCGGCCGCCGCCGCTCCATCGGCGCCGCGCTAGCGGTCGGTCTGGCTCGAGACGGCTGGCACCTCGCGCTCAATCACTGGCAGGCCTACGACGACCGGCTCGGTCTCGAGCGGTCCGGTGACGACCCCCAGTCCGTGGCGCAGGAATGCCGCGAACTGGGCGCATCCGTGGAACTCGTCGAGGGCGACCTGAGCGACCCGGCGGTTCCGGCCATGCTCATCGGCAGGGCGCAGACCCTCGGCACGGTCTCGGGGCTCGTCATGTCGCACGCCGAATCCGTCGACAGCTCCATCCTCACGACGAGCATCGACAGCTGGGACCGCCACTTCGCCGTCAACGCGCGGGCGACGTGGCTGCTCATCAAGGCCTTCGCCGAGCAGCTGCCCTCGACAGCCCCAACGGGCGATGCTCGCGCGAGCATCGTCGCCCTCACGAGCGATCACACCGTCGGGAACCTGCCGTACGGCGCCAGCAAGGGCGCACTCGATCGAATCGTCACAGCGGCGGCCGCGGAGCTCGCCGACAGGGGTGTTCGCGCGAACGTCATCAACCCCGGCCCGATCGACACGGGGTGGATGGACGACGCGACCCGCGACTGGTGCCGGGAGGCGACGCCCGCCGGTCGCCTCGGGACAGCGGAGGACACCGCGAACCTCGTGCGGTTCCTGCTCTCACCGCAGGGAGCCTGGATCAACGGGCAGGTACTGTCCAGCAACGGCGGCTTCGCGGTCGGCTAGGTGCGGGAGGCCCGATCCGGTAGACATGACGCATGACTGCCGACCAGCGACGCCGACCGGTTGGCTTCTGGACGCTCCTGACCGTCATCATGCTGCTCGGTGTGGGGCTGGCGACGTGGCTGTTCCTGCCGGTCGCGCTGGAGGAGCACTGCGGCCAGCTCGTCGGCGCGCCGGAGACCTGCCTCGACCTACGGCACTCGCCCGCCGGAATCCCCACCGGCTTCTCGCTCTGGTTCAGCGCACTCGGTGCGGCTATCGGGGCGCCCATCATCGTCGTCGTCGTCCTGCGCTTCGTTCGAGCGCAGCGTGCGACGCCACCGCCACCGCCACCGCAACCCGGCTCAGCGATCGGGCCCGAGGGGCGGGCCTCGTGACGCCGCCTTTCCTGCGCCCACCCTCCACGGCCCGGATCTGGCTGTGGACGGCCGTGACCGCGATCCTCATCTCCCTCGCGCTGGCACCGGTGTACACGTCGACGACCTGCCTCGACGCCCTCGACCCGGCGCACACCTCGTGCGAGGTCTCGCAGCTCGGCTTCGCGGGCAACCAGACCAACGGAAGGCTGTGGCTCGCCGCCGTGATCGCGACCATCGTCGTCGGGTGGATTCTCGCGCGACGCCGCAGATCTCAGCCACGTCGCTGAGGCACCGCCAGGACCCCCAGACCGGTCGCGCCCTCCCCTGCTAGCTTGAAGCGCGTGGCCCCGCAGATCCCCCCGCAGCTCGCCGACCGGCACGCGCGTCACCTGCGCCGCCCTGCCACGGACACCACGCCGGAGTTCGACCTGGCCTACACGCGAGGTGGACCGCGGGGGTCGACCCCGGTCGTCGTGATCCCGGGCGGGCCCGGCCTCGGCTCACTGCTCCCATACCTCGGCTTCCGAAGACGCGCCGCGCAGGGCGGCCTCGACGTCATCATGGTCGAGCACCGCGGCATCGGCTTCTCCCGCACCGACTTGGGCGGGCACGACCTGCCGAGCTCCGCGATGAACATCATCGAGGTGATCGACGACATCGCGGCCGTGCTCGACCGGGAGGGCATCGCGCAAGCGCACATCGTCGGCGCCTCCTACGGCACGTACCTCGCGTCGGCGTTCGGCGCCAGGCACCCGGACCGCGTCGCCGGCATGCTGCTCGACTCCGCCCTGCAGTCCGCCGAGTCCCTGAACCTGGAGCGGCACACGGTGCGCGAACTGTTCTGGCACGCCGACACAGCCGCCGCAGAGGCGACGCACGCGCTCATCGACGCCGGCGTCGACTCGCGCATCCTGCTCGACGTGGCCCGCGCCGCCTACGAGCTGGGCGGCGACGAGCTCCTCCTCCCCGTGCTCCGGCAGCGCGCGAACCACGCGCACACCGCAGCCTGGAGCGCCCTGCAGCTGTACGCGACCCGCGACCGTTCCATCGCCCGCTTCCCCGGCATCTACGAGTTCGACCTGTCCGGCGTCATCGGCTTCCGGGAGCTCGGCTACGGCGGCCACCCCGACGGGCTGCCCCTCGACCCCGCGCTCACCTACTCAGAGATCGCCGACCTCTTCCCCGCCTTCGCGGGCGAACCCTTCGACCTCGCCGAGGAGACGCCCAAGTTCCCGTGGCCGCTCGTGCTGCTCGTCGGCACGCGCGACCTGCGCACCCCGCCGCCCATCGCACGGGCGGTCGCCGCCACGGCTCAGGATGCGGTGCTCGTGCACATCGAGAACGGCCACTCGGCCCTCGAGTCCCACCCGCTGGTCCTGCTCAACGCCATCCGAGCGCTCGTCCGCGGGCGCGAGCATTCGCTGCCCTCAGCATCCGCCGCGCTCGACCGACTCCCGCGCCGGGGGCTCGCCGCGCGCATCCCGGAGCTGCTCGGCGCCGCGACCCTCATCGAGAGCACCGTGAGGCCGTAGGACCCTGGGTTCCTAGGCCCCTGGGGTCCTAGGCCCTGGCGGGCTCTCGTGCGCGGGGCCGGACTCGACCCCGCGCAGGCAGCAGCTACTCGCTGACGATCGCGTCGACCTCGACCTCGAGCAGGAGGTCCTTCGCGACAAGGCCGGCGGTGCCGATGAACGCGCACGCCGGGCGGATCTCGCCGAAGACCTCGCCGTGCACGGCACCGACGGACTCGAAATCGCGCTCGATATCGACGAGGAACACCCGAGTGCGCACGACGTCCGCGAGGCTGGCGCCGGCCTGCTCGAGCGCGGTGCCGATGCGCTCGAAGATCTCCCTCGCCTGCTCCTCAGCGTCGACTCCCGGCGCCGTCGTGCCCGCCACGAAGACGTGGCTGCCGACCTTCACGGCCCGCGAGTAGCCAACCGTCGCCTCGTAGGGCGAACCGGAGGAGATGTTCGTGCGTTCGGTCATGAGGGGGCTCCTTCGTGAGGCAGGCGCTGAGTCCTGGCAGGGAATGTCAGCTCAGAGCATGCCACGACGGCGGAGACCTCGGATGCCGTCGCGTCAGACGCCGACACGGTCCCGGTCGCCGTCGCCGTCGGCGTCGCCATCGCCATCCCGCTCGGCGCCGCCCGACTCGAGCGCCTCGCGGGAAGCCGGCGCCTCGATCCGGGCCTGCTCCCCCGACTCAGGGGACGGCGTCGACGCCTCGCCGTCAGTCGACGCCTCCTCGCCCTTCACGACGTCGAGCATGCCCGTCGTCGCGTCCGTGTACCACTCGGTGAGCGCCGGGTCCTCGGAATCCAGCCAGGCGCCGGCCCCGTGCTCCGCCTCGACGACGCTCGCCCCGAAGACGAAGTCGTCCCCGTGCTCGGCGATGCCGGCGCGCACACCCTCGTCGATCGCCTCCCGCGCGTAGCGGCGGCGCATCATGTACGGGTCCGTGCGCAGGTCCTTCGCCCACGCCCACATGATGCCCATGACGACGAACGCGAACGGCAACGCCGTGACGACCATGATCGCCTGCAGCCCGGAGAGCGCATCCCGTCCGCCGGCGAGCAGCAGCGACGCCGCGATGAGGCCGAGCATGAGGCCCCAGAAGATCGTGACCCAACGCGACGGCTCCGGTTTGCCGACCTGGCTCATGGAGCCCATGACGATGGAGGCCGAATCAGCCGACGTGACGAAGAAGATGACAATCGACACAAGAGCGACAACACTCGTGATAGCGCCGAAGGGGAGCTCAGCCAGAACCGTGAAGAGCTGCGCCTCAGGCGACCCCGCTTCGCTCACGGCCGTCCCCTGCATCTCCATCCACATCGTCGTTCCACCGACGATCCCGAACCAGACCAGACAGACGGCAGAAGGCACGACGACAACGACAGTGACGAACTCACGCAGCGTCCGCCCCCGCGAGATCTTCGCGATGAACAGGCCGACGAACGGCGTCCACGACACCCACCAGGCCCAGTAGTACGTCGTCCAGGCCTGCATGAACGCTTCGGTGTCCTCGCCCATCGACGGGTTCCGCATCAGCATCGTGCCGAGCTCGCTGAAGAAGGCGACACCAGCGGAGGGGATGATGTTCAGCAGCAGGAGCGTCGGCCCAGCGATGAGCACGAACACCCCGAGGAGGCCCGCCACCACCATGTTGACGTTCGAGAGCACACGGATGCCGCGCTTCACGCCCGAGACCGCCGACAGGATGAAGAGGGCCGTGAGCACCGCGATCGCACCGATGATGAAGCCGTTGCCCAACTCACCGATTCCGGTCACCATCTCCACACCCGACGCGATCTGCAGGGCGCCGATACCCAGTGAGACGGCCGTCCCGAACAGTGTGACCAGGATCGCGAAGATGTCGATCAGCGGACCGAACCAGCCCTGCGTGCGCTGCGAGAAGACCGAGTCGAAGAGGGCCGAGATCAGCGGAGGCCGCCCCCGCCGATACGCGGCGTAGGCGATCGCCCCGCCCACGAGCGCGTAGTAGGCCCAAGCCATCGGCCCCCAGTGGAGAACCGTCTGCGCGATGGCCGTGTGCATGGCATCCACAGTCCCCGGCTCGACATCGAAGCCATGCGGCGGTGCCAGGAAGTAGGTGAGGGGCTCCATGGGGCCGTAGAAGAGCAGCCCGATGCCGATGCCAGCGGAGAAGAGCATCGCGGTCCAGGACACTCTTGAGAACTCCGGCGTCTCGTCGTCGGCGCCGAGCCTGACACCGCCCGTTCGCCCGTAGCCGACGACCAGCATGAACACGGCGACGATGATCGTCAACGCCGAGAACAGCCAACCGAAGTTCTCCGTCACCCAATCCAGCGAAACCGAACCGATGGCAGAGATGCTCTCGGGGTCGAGGAGCGCCCAGGCGATGACCGCGACGACGCCAGCACCGGCAACTCCGAAGACCCACCAGTTCGTGCGGAACGAGCGGCCGGTCTGCTCGACGCCGATGCCGGGGACGAGGGCCGGATGCACCGGATCCGGGTCGATCACCTCCCGGATGATGCGCGTCACCGGCTTGCGCTGCGGTCCGATCAAGGAGGGTGGTGTGTCCTGTGAGCTCATGGCGTTGGGATCATCCGTTTCTCTTGGGGGAAGGCAAACGGGGTGCAACGTTACCCGAAGAGAGCGCCGGGCCCACTTCCGCGAGGGGCAAATGCGGCCAGAAGCTGCCCCGTTCGCCGAGGAATCTCGGAGCCTGCTCGGACACACTTGGAGGCTGGTGCGCATCCGCCATCGCCCCCGAACGCGAAGGAATCTCCATGTCGCTCAACATCGCCGATCTCAAGATCACCAGCCCCGACTTCGAGGCTGGCACTCGCCTCGCCGACCAGTTCGCGGCCGACGGAGGGAACGCTGCCCCGCGCCTCGAGATCACCGGAGTGCCCGCGGAAGCCGTCGAGCTCGCCCTCATCGTCCACGACCCGGATGCACCGCTCCCCCTCGGCTTCACCCACTGGATCGTCTACGGGCTCCCCGCTAACGATGGCGTCGTGGACGCGGGCGCCGACCATGCACGCGTCGCCGAGAACACCGCGGGGAAGGCCGAGTACATGGGGCCCAAGCCGCCAGCTGGCCACGGCGACCACCACTACTTCTTCACCGTCTACGCGCTCGACCACCACGTCGAGGGAACCCCCTCACGCGAGGAGTTCCTTGACGGCTACGCGCACGCCATCCTCGAGCAGAACCGAGTCGTGGGCCTCTACTCGAACTAGCGCGCGGCGGGCTGCGGGGCCGGCGACCTCGCGCGGCCCCGCGCCGCGGAGACCGTCCGCGACCGGCACAGGAGCGTGGATGTCGAGGCCTCCTGACCGACGGCCGGAGCATCGCCGCCTAGGTTAGACGTCGTGAGCGAACCCGACGAGACGACCCAGGGAGTTCGGGGCGAGCTCGCCCAGGACACCGCACGAGGCAACGGAACCCCCAAGCGGCCAGACTCGAGGGCTGCACGCGCCATCACGAACGGCGTCCAGCGCGTGGGCGAACGGGTCGGCCCCAACAGCGCACTCATCCTGCTGCTCGTGATCGGACTCGCGATCGTGATCGGGCTCAGTGCGCTCGCGGCCGAGATCTACGAGAACGTCACCGACAGCGACGGCGTGGCCGGCCTCGACCAGCCCCTCCTCGACTACGCCATCACCCTGCGAGCGCCGCTCGCCGACATGCTCATCACGGCGTACACCGACATCGCCGGGCAGATCGGCATGCCCATCATCGCAGTCGCCGCGCTCCTCATCCTCTCCATCCGGCGCCGCTCCTGGACGCCCGTGATCCTCATCGTCGCCGCGGGCGGCGGGTCGCTGCTCATGACGGTCGCAGGGAAGAACCTCATCGGCCGAGTCCGCCCGGATCAGGCGGAAGCCGTGCCGCCGTACGAGCACTCGGCGTCGTTCCCCAGCGGGCACACCCTCAACGCGGTGGCGGTCGTCGGGGTCATCGCGTACCTGCTCATCCTGCGGCGACAGACCAAGCGCGCACGGGTACTCATCGCGCTCGGCGCGGTGGTCTTCGCGATCACGGTCGGAATCTCGCGCGTATATCTCGGGCACCACTGGTTCACGGATGTGCTCGCCGGCTGGGTGCTCGGCGCGGCCTGGCTCGCGTTCGTGATCTTCGCGCACCGCGTGTACCTGTCGATCCGTGAGCATCGTCACGAGCGGCGCGCAGCACTCGACCCGGCGACTGATCCACAGTGACGACGTCCCCGCAACCCCTTCGCACGGGTGTCCCAGCATGACGGAGGTACCACTCAAGCCCCGTGCCTAGGGTCGGGACATGGTTCATTTCAAGAAGCGAGTGTCCACTGTCATCGCCGGTGCCGTCGTCGCGGGCGGCCTCATGTTCGGCGGGGCGACCGCCGCGCAGGCAGCCACCGCCAACATGAGCGTCGGGCCCTTCTCGACAGCGAGCGAGTGCGAGGCGGCCAAGATCACGTACATCTCCTCCTGGACGAAGATCAGCCAGGGATGCACGTACTACCCGCAGCAGGGCGGCTTCACTGACACCGGCTACTACTTCCACTACCGCGCGATCGCCTGAGCTACGACTCCAGCAGATCTCGACGACTCCGCCCCGCATCCACGATGGATGCGGGGCGGAGTCTCGTTCAACGGGGCTCAGCTGGGTTCAGCCGGGCTCAGGGGCGCGGCGGGGCCGAGCAGGGGTCTGGCGCTGCTCAGACGCGCTGCTCGTGCACTGCCTCGAGCGCGACGCGATCCTCGGGGAGCATCCCGTCGATCGGCTCCCCGTTCCAGACGATGTCGTCGCCGAGCGCCGCGAGCAGCTCCTTGCGCTCACCGTGCGTGAGCTGCGCACCGTGCACGATCGTCGCCGGGCTCCACAGCATCGCGAGCTCGTCGTGCCAGCCCGCGCCGATGTCGCGCACGTGCAGCAGGTCGTGGAGCGACTTCGGGAGGTGCTTGATGGGCTCGGCGAACGCATCCGCCAGCACCGCCAGCTTCACCTGACGTTCGACGCCAGGCGCCACGACGAACGGCTCGGAGTTCGTGCCCTGGAAGGCGGCCGAGACCTCGTCGGCTTCGAGCAGGATGACACCGCTGGTGGGCCGCGGGTTGCATTCGATCGCGAAGAGCCCGCCATCGTTGTCGACGAAGTCGAACGACAGCTGGCCCGTGTAGTTCGGGTCGAGGGTGTCGACGAGCCGCTGCGTGTAGTCGAGCGTCTCCGTGCTGTCGATCGCGAGGAACGAGATGCCAGTGCTGTGCGCCCACTGCTCGGGTGCGCGGTACGTGCAGTGCGCCGTGACGCGGCCATCGACGACGATGCTGTACGTGCAGATCATGGGGCCGTCCACGAAGGGCTGCACGAGCCACGGCTGATCGGGCGTCGGCGCAGCCTCGTCGACCGACATCTTGCCCGCGAGCGGACCCGTGTTGGTGAGGAGCCCGACGCCGCCGCGCGAGAACGCGGCGCGAGCGAAGAACTTCGGGTACGTGTCGATGGCCGCGAGCAGCTCCTCGTGGCTCGTCGCGACGATCGTCTCGGGCACCGGCACGCCTGCCTCCTGCGCGAGCCGCTTGAAGCTGGCCTTGTCGTGGAGGCGCGCGAGCTGCTCGAAACCGCCCGTGAACACGCTCGTGCCGTCGGGAAGCTCGTGGCCGCGGGCGGCGAGGTAGAAGGCCTCCTCAAATGTCGGGATGACGACATCGATGTGCTGCTCTGCTGCGATCTTCGCGACGTCGGCGATGAACTCGTCCGTCTTGGCGCGCGGCGAGTTCGTCACGAAGTGCCCCGCGAGGTACCTCGAGTGGCTGCCGATGGCCCCCTCGTACGTGTCGCTCGCGAACACCGTGTGGCCAGTGCTGCCGAGCTTGCGGATGATGTCGAGCGCAAACGTGTTCCGGGAACTGGTGACAAGTACTCGCACGGTGGATCCTCTCGAAGGGGGAGATCGGGGTCCCGCCAGCCTAGTGAAGTGCTCCCCGCCGCCTCGCCCCGGGGATTCGCGGGGAAACTCCCCGTCGAACTCCCCGTTTCGGCCTCGCGGGCCGACGTGCCGGTCGCCACTCCCGGCGATGTCGGTGGCCGGTGCTGTACTGGGCGGATGGAGATTCAGGGGTGGGTTGCGCTGAGCTTTGTGCTCGGGGCGACGGTTGCAGTCATCATCGCGCTCGTGGTTCGGATGCGCGCGAACAGGCGCTGGCGGGCGACGCTCGACGAGCGGCAGAACGCCGCCGAGGTCGAGCGCAAGGCGCTCACCGCCGAGGCCGAGCGCGCCCACGCGGAACTCCGGCAGCAGAAGCAGGAGCTCCAGGAAGATGCCGAGGCGCGCCTCGAGCACCTCGCGCTCCAGCACGAGGCCGCGTTCCAAGACCGGCGGATGCTCGTCGACTTCCTCAAGGACCGCGCCAGGCGTTCCATCGAGACCGAACTCGTGTCCCGGGAGGCGATCCTGCGGGCCAGCGCAACGCTCGGGCTGAACGGCGTGCTCGCGACTCGCACGTTCATCCTCGTCCAGGAGGGCATGAGCACCAACCGCCACGTCATCCAGCTCGACCACGTGCTGCTCACCGACGCGGGCGCCCTCCTCGTCGACCACAGAACCTGGGACGGCATCATCTTCGACGGGGTCCGGCCCAGCGAGGCGCAGCCTGCCTTCGGGAACCTCGTCGACGATGTGGCGCTGCGTCCACCGTTCGCCCTGCAGATCACGAGCGGCGCCTCCGCCACCGCAGGCTTCACCGCCCCGGGCGGCGGCGCCCCGGAGGGCTCGCTCCGGGTGCTGACGCACCTCGGGCCGTCAGCACCGCGCAGCCAGGCGCTCGCACACGCGACGCACCTCGCGCGCTTCAGCGAGCAGACCCTCGGCGAGTCCATCGCCGTCGACACCTGCGTCTTCTACTCGAACGCCACCGCGACCGTCTACACCGATGCCGCGACGCTCACGCCATCAGCCGACCGAACGGCCGTCGTCGCCGACGAGGCGCAGTTCCTCGACCTCCTCGCGCGTCGCGAGCGCGCCAGACGCCGCCCGCTCGAGGTCGAGCAGATCGAACGGCTCACGGCACTCCTTCACGAGCAGGGCGCGAAGATCGACGCGTTCGGCGACTACTCGCGCCTGATGCCCGCGGGAGAACCGCTGGACGAGGCGGGCGCGGATGCGCACGCAGGCACTGGCGCAGGAGCAGATACGGGAGCGAGTGCGAGTGCCGATGCGGGCGCCGAGGCATTGGTGCCGGCCGGCAGCGTCTCGGGGTAGCGTCCGGGCGGCGCTGCTGGGCGGCGCTGGGCTCTCCCGCATGGCCGAAGAGATACAGCGCGTGCCCAAGGAGATACACGAAAGGCCCCGCTCAGCGGGGCCTTTTCGTCATGTTCACATTTGTGGTGTTCACACTTGCTGGGGTACCTGGACTCGAACCAAGAACAAAGGTACCAGAAACCTCCGTGTTGCCAATTACACCATACCCCACTGGCACCGAAGCGCCTCAGAGAGCATAGCGCACTCCCGGAGGCTGGACAAATCAGCGCGTCGAACGACCGGGTCGCGCCAGTCGCGCCCTCGACTCAGAGGCCCAGCAGGTCCCGGTCGACCGCCATGCCGGTCTGTGCCCCGTTGCCCGCGGCGACGATGAGCATCTGTGGACCCGGGCCGGTCAGCTCGCCCGTCGCGTAGATGCCGGGCACGCTCGTGCGCCCCTGCGCATCCGCCGCCACGAGGCCGGAGCCGTCGAACTCGATGCCGAGCTCGCTCGCGAAGTCGAGCTTCGCGACGTAGTCGGGCCTCACGAACACGGCCTCGGCGGTCACGACGTCGCCGTCGGCGAGTGCAACCCCCGTCACGCCACCCGGTCCGCCCTCGACGTCGACGACGTCACGCGTCTCGACGACCACTCCGCGTTCGACCAGGTCGAGCTCCTGCAGCTCGGCGAGCTGCCCCTCGGCCGCGAAAACCGTGAGCGCTCCGGTGAAGCGCGTGAGCTGCACCGCCCGCTCGTACAGGTCGGTGACGCCGGGTGCCGCGATGACCGAGACTCGGCGGTCGCGCTGCGTCCATCCGTCGCACTCGACGCAGCTGTGGATGCTCGTTCCGTAGAACGCGCGCAGCATGGGCAGGGCGGGCAGCACTTCGGTGAGGCCGGTCGCGAAGACGACCGAGCGCGCGAACACCGCTCGCGCGGGCGTGCCGCGCACGCCCTTCGCCTCGACCGCGAAGCGGTACGGAACCCGCACGCCGTCACGGCGGCGCGACGCGATCTCACGTGGGTCGGCGGTCATCGACTGCCCACCAGCGCTGGCCACCCCACCGGCGACGAAGCCGAACGAGCCCTCGAATGCCGACCCCTGTGACACCTCCGCGCCGACGACCTCCTCTTCCGTGAGCGCCCGGACCCGCGTGACCTGGGCGAACTGGATCTCAGCATCCTCGTAGGCCTCCACATCCTCGCGGCCGAGCCTGCGCAGCTCGTTCGGAGGGGTGTGGTCGCGGGTCAGGAACCCGTGGGCTTCAAGTGTCGCCGAGTGGCGGGGCCGATTGCCGTCGAGCACCAGGGTCGAGTAGCGGTGCCGCGCGAGGATCAGCGCGGCCTGCAGCCCGGCAGGGCCACCCCCGATGACGACGACGTCATAGTGCGTGCCCAACGCCTCGGTCATGCGGTCCTCCCGGAGTCTCGCGCCCACCAGCTCAGCACAGCGGGCATCCTCTTAGGTTAGCCTCACCCGCCGCGACGTGCGAGGGCGGCGCGAGTCGACGGCATGAACGCCCACCCCGCGAGCGAGCCCACTCCCCCACAAACGAGTCTCGGGATGGGGAACGCACGTCGAGATGGGAAAGAACCCACCCGGAAGCGCGCTACCCATCCCGAGACGAGAAGCGGATGCCCGACGCGGAGCCGAGCCAGAGCGCGGAGCCGAACCGAAGCGCCGCGCCCAGCCTGAGCGGCGCGGCGTCGGCTACGCGGCGAGGCGCGAGACGAGCGAGCGCATGCGGGCGAGCGACTGCTCGCGGCCCAGCAGCTCCAGCGACTCGAAGAGCGGCGGGGAGACCTTGCGGCCGGAGACGGCCACGCGGATCGGGCCGAACGCGACGCGCGGCTTGAGACCCAGCCCCTCGATGAGCGCCCCACGGAGGGCGGCCTCGATGTTCTCGGTCGTCCACGCCTCCGGCGCCTCGAGCGCGTCGAGGGCCGCGATGGAGGCGTCGAGCACACCCGTCACGTCGCCCTTGAGCGAGCCGACGGCCGTGTCCTCGACCACGAGGTCAGCGGCATCCACGAAGAGGAAGCCGAGCATCTCGGGAGCCTCGCCGAGGAGCTGCATGCGCTCCTGAACGTGCGGCGCCGCACGCCCGAGGAGCGCGAGCTGCGCATCGGTCGGCTCGAGTGGGAGCACGCCGGCGAGCTGCAGCGGAGCGACGAGGCGGTGCGCGAAGTCGTCCGCGCCGAGGAGGCGCATGTGCTCGCCGTTGATGGCTTCAGCCTTGGTGAGGTCGAAGCGCGCGGGGTTCGGGTTGACGTCCTCGACGTCGAACGCGACGACCATCTCGTCCATCGTGAACACGTCGCGGTCCGCGGCGATCGACCAGCCCAGCAGGGAAAGGTAGTTGAGGAGCCCCTCCGGCAGGAACCCGCGGTCGCGGTGGTGGAAGAGGTTCGACTCGGGGTCGCGCTTGGAGAGCTTCTTGTTGCCCTCGCCCATGACGTACGGCAGGTGCCCGAAGCGCGGGATGAACTCGGCGACGCCCACGTCGATGAGCGCGTGGTAGAGCGCGATCTGGCGGGGCGTCGAGGAGAGCAGGTCCTCACCGCGGAGCACGTGCGTGATGCCCATGAGCGCGTCGTCGACGGGGTTCACGAGCGTGTAGAGCGGCTTGCCGTTGGGGCGCACGAGCACGAAGTCGGGGAACGACCCGGCCTTGAAGGTGATCTCGCCGCGCACGAGGTCGTCGAAGGAGAGGTCGGTGTCCGGCACTCGAAGGCGCAGCGCCGGCTCGCGGCCCTCAGCCTTGAGGCGAGCGACCTCGTCGGCCGACAGGTCGCGCTCGTAGTTGTCGTACCCCATCTTCGGGTCACGACCGGCGGCGACGTTGCGGGCCTCGATCTCTTCACCCGTCGCGAACGACTCGTACAGGTGGCCGGCGTCGCGGAGCTTCTGGATGACGTCGAGGTAGATGTCGGTGCGCTGCGACTGACGGTACGGCTCGTGCGGTCCGCCGACGTTCACGCCCTCGTCCCAGCCGAGCCCGAGCCAGCCGAGGCCGTCGATGATCTGCTGGTAGCTCTCCTCGGAGTCGCGCTCCGCATCCGTGTCCTCGATGCGGAACACGAACGTGCCCCCGGTGTGCTTCGCGTAGGCCCAGTTGAAGAGGGCGGTGCGGATGAGCCCGACGTGCGGGGTCCCCGTCGGCGAGGGGCAGAAGCGGACACGGACATCGCTGCCCGTAGCGGTGGTCACAAGCGAAGAAGAGGATGCAGTCATGAGACCCCCAGCCTACCGGGGCGGGGCGGGTCACCGGGTGGGCACAGCGCAGCTCAGACGAGCACCTTCCGCCAGGCCCCCTCGCTGACGAAGGGCCGGAAGCCGAGCGCCTCGTTGACGTTCAGCATCGGACGGTTCTCCTCGGCGTTGTACGTGTAGACCCGCTCGACATCGGAGTGCAGCTCCCTCCAGGCGAGCAGGTTCTCCGCCTTCACGAGCATCCCGAGCCGGTTGCCGCGGTGCTCGCGCAGCACGAGCGTGTCCTCCTGGTCGGCGCGCCTCGTGCCGTCATCCATCCGCTGCAGCTCGCTGAAGGCCACCAGCTCGCCGGTCGGAACGTGCTGGACGGCCCCGACGAGCACGCTGTCGCCGCGGGCGATCGCCGTCGCCTCGAGCTCCTCGCGGACACGCCTCGCGTCCCACTCCTGCTCGTCTTCGGCGAGGTCACCCTGCGGGGCATCCGTGCTCATGCGCGCCTTCAGCACCGCGTAGCCGTCGATGAACTCGTCCGGCGTCGGGTACGACCACGACACGCAGCGATAGTCGGCGCCCGCGGCCTCCCTGGCGCCGTCGCGCAGCGCGAGCAGCGCGACGTCGTGCTCGGCGCCCAGCTCGAGCACGCTCATACGCTCGACCTGACCGAGCTCGAACCCGCGCCGCAGGAGCATCTGCGCGGCCGGGTCCAGCGCCGGGATGTCTCCGACACCGCTCGGCGACGGGATGCGCGGCCCAGCCACCTCCCGGTGCACCACCCACGTGCGGATCTCCGAGCGACCCGCATCTCGCACCGCCAGCTCCCCGACCTCGTACGCGGCCGCCCCGAGGCCGCGGCCGCGCGCATCCGGGTGGATCTCGAGCATCATCTTCGCCATCTCGACGTCCTCGGTGAGCGGTAAGTCGAAGAGCACACGCCCCACGAGTCGACCGTGCTCGCGGATGAGGCGCCCGTCCCGACGCTCGTACCCGCTCGGCTCGTACCCGGGCAGCAGCACCTCCGCGGGCAGCACGAAGTCGTCGTTGCGGTACGTGTCCCTCGTGACGGCGTTGCGCAGGTCCGTCATCTCGTGGAACGCCGCCGCCGCGGCATCGTCGAGCGAAGAAGGGATGCTCAGGGGCTCCGCGCTGAAGCCAGCCGGAACGGCGGGGTCTGGCTCGGCAGAATCCGGGAGGGCGGATTCGGGGAGGCCGGATTCCTGGGCCGCCGCTGCTTCGGGGCCAGCGGCGGCGGGGCCAGTCGAGGTGGGGACCGTGGAGTCGGGGCCAGTCGAGGTGGGGACCGTGGAGTCGGGGACGGTGGTGTCGGGCGACATCGAGGTGCTTCCTTTTGGTGCGATGAAGCTGCGGCGTCGCAGCCGACCAGGATATCGACCGCGCCGCCGTGGCCTCAAGCACCCGGCGTGGCGGCGTCGTCCACGTCACACGCTTGCGCCCCGCCCCGCCCCGCCCCGCGACGCCACGCCGACTCCGAGCCATGGCCCTGTTCCGAGCCCGGGCCGTGAGCCCCGAGCCGCAATCACTGCCCGCCGATGTGCCCCCTAACCGGGTCGGAAAGGGGCACATCCACGGGCAGCGATCGGCGGATGCGAGTGACGGATGCGGCAAATGAGCGCGGCGCGGTGGGTGCGGCAGGTGAGCGTGAGCTACGCCTCGGCCAGGAACTCCCGCAGCTGCTCGACGACAAACGCATGGTCCTCGACCTGCGGCAGCCCCGAGATGCCGACCGCGCCGACGACGCCGACCCCGTCGATGCGCACGGGGAACACGCCGCCGTTCGCGGCGACCTCGTCGGGGTCGAGTCGCGACTCCTGCTCGTAGACGCGCCCCAGCGAACGGAACAGCGCGCCGACGCCGAGCGATGACTGCTCGAAGTGCAGCACCGCCCGTGTCTTCCGCTCGAGCCACGCGTCGTTGTCCGGCACAGCGCCGTCGAGTGCGGCGTGGAAGACCCGCTGCTGTCCGACGACGATGCCGATGACCACGGGCAGCGAACGAGCCGCCGCCGCCTCGCGCATCCGGGAGCCGAGCCGCCACGCATCCTCGCGCGAGAACCTGGCGAAGACGAGCTCGGCCTCTTCGGCGCGGATGCGCGCGAGATCCGCAGCGGCGACGGCCGCGGCGTCGTCCGCCTGGGCCCGCACCTGCACCCGTTCCTGCACCTGAACCGGCTCCTGCACCGGCGCGTCAGGCATCCGACGACGCCGTCCAGATGTTGATGCCGCCGTCGACGGCGTACGTGTCGATCTCTGCGAGCTCGGCGTCGGAGAATGGCGCCGCGTCGAGGCACCTGACGAGGTCGTCGAGCTGCGAGGTGCGGGACGCCCCGATGAGGGCAGACGTGATCCGCTCGTCGCGCAGCACCCAGGCGATCGCGAGCTGCGCGAGCGTCTGCCCGCGACGCTCCGCGATGGCGTTGAGGGCGCGCACCCGCTCGAGGTTCTCGTCGCTGAGCATCCCGTCGCGCAGCGTCTTGCCCTGCGTCGCCCGCGACCCCTCCGGCACTCCCCCGAGGTACTTGTTCGTCAGCAGCCCCTGGGCGAGGCCGGAGAACGCGATGACGCCAGCTCCGGCCGTCGCGTTGGCTTCGAGCACCGACGGCTCGCCGTCCTCGATCCAGCGGTTCAGGAGGGAGTACGACGGCTGCGAGATGAGCAGCGGCGTGCCGAGCTCGCGCAGCAGGCCGGCGACCTCCTCGGTGCGCTCCGCGGAGTAGGAGGAGACACCGACGTAGCGGGCCTTCCCGCTGCGCACGATCGCATCGAGCGCGGCCGCCGTCTCCTGGAGGGGCGTCTCGGGGTCGAAGCGGTGGCTGTAGAAGATGTCGACGTAGTCGGTGCCGAGCAGGCGAAGGCTGTTCTCAAGGCTCCCGAGCAGGTGCTTGCGGCCGCCGCCCGAGCCGTTCGGGCCGGGGAACACCGGGTATCCGGCCTTCGTCGACAGCACGAGCTCGTCGCGCAGGCCCGCGAAGTCCTCGCGCAGGATCCGGCCGACGTTCGCCTCGGTCGAGCCGAAGGGCGGGCCGTAGCCGTTCGCGATGTCGAAGTGCATGATGCCGAGGTCGAACGCGTGCCGCAGCAGCTCCCGCTGCTTCGAGAGGGGGGTGTCGTCGCCGAAGCCGTGCCAGGTGCCGAACGAGATCGCGGGCAGCTTCAGCCCGCTGCGACCGACACGGCGATACTGCATCCGCTCGTAGCGGTCGGCTGCTGGGCTGTAGCGGGGAGTGAGCTGGGCAGTCATGGGAGGAGCCCTTTCTGTCAGAGGAGGTTGTGGATGCGCGGCAGCGTCAGCGCGCGGGAGCGGATGCGCGGAGCGCGGAGAGGAGGGGCAGCTGCGCTTCGTCCTCGAGCGCACTGCCGACGGCGACGACGTGGGCTCCTGCTGCGAGGTACTCCCCCGCATTGGCCGCGTTGATGCCGCCCGTCGCGACGAGACGCATCTCTGGGAACGGCCCTCGCATGGCCGAGAACCAGTCGGCGCCGAGCACGCTGGCGGGGAACGCCTTGACCCAGGTCAGGCCGAGCGCCTTCGCGAGCTGGATGTCGGTCCCGCTCGCCACACCGGGCAGCGGGGCGAGGCCCGCGGCCAGGGCCGCCTCGATGACGGCAGGGTCGAGGCCGGGTGCGACGGTGAACGTGGCTCCAGCCTGCTTGGCCTGGTCGACGTGGGCGAGCGAGACGACGGTGCCTGCGCCGACCGCGTGTCCGCCGGGCTCGGCGGCGCGGACGACGGCGCGGAGGGCGTCGAGCGCCGCGTCGTTCTGGATGGGCACCTCGACGCTCGAGATGCCGAGCGACCATGCGAGGTTCGCGAGCTCGACGCTGCGCTCCGGGGTGTAGCCGCGCAGGATCGCCATGACGGGCGATCCGGCGAACATGGTGTCGAACGTGTCAGTCATGTGGTCTCCAGCCGAGGTCGTGGGAGATGGCGAGGACGACGTCGTCGAGTCGCGGCTGCCATTCGGCGAGCGCGTCGAGGTCGGCACTCGCCTTGAGTGCGGTGATGGACACGGCCGCGACGACCGTGTCGCTGGAATCGCGGATGGGCATGGCGATGCAGTTGATGAAGTTCTCGTACTCGGCATCGTCGACGGCCCAGCCGCGTTCGCGGGTGCGTTCGAGCTCGGCGTCGAGGGCGGCGCGCGAGACGATCGTGTTGTCGGTGTACGGCGTGTACTCGTAGCCCTCGAGCATCCGGTCGGTCTTCTCCGCGTCCTGCTGGGCGAGGATGGCCTTGCTGACGCCCGCCGTGTGCAGGAGCACCGGCTGCCCGATCTGGGAGTACAGCCGGACCATCCCCGGCTGCTCGATCTTGTCGGCGTAGACGATGCGGTCGCCCTCGAGGACGGCGAGGTGCACGGTGTGTGTGCAGTCCCTGCCGAGCTCCTGCAGCACGGGGCGGGCGATGTTACGCAGGTCGAACTGGTCGCTGGCTGCCCGGGCGAGACCGCTCAGCCGGTAGCCGACCCCATACCTGCTGTCCGCGTGGCGGCGGGTGAGCCCGGTCTCGGTGAGCGTCTGCAGCATCCGCAGTGCCGTCGATCGGTGCACGCCGAGCTTGGCGGCGATCTCCGACTGGGTGCGCGGCGCGAGGCTCACGTACTCGAGGATCTCTGCTGCGCGGTGGATGCTCTGGGACATGGTGGAACTCCGATCAGGCCGGGACGAAGTCGTGTGTGCTGCCGAGGGTTCGGGCGGCGAGCCCGTGCCCTCGGTTCAAGCACGCATCGACGGGCTCGCCGCCAAGCATCGCACCGAGGTAGCCGGCGGTGAAGGCATCGCCCGCCCCGACGGCTTCGACGACGTCGACGGGATGCGCTGGCACGAACGCCGAGGACACGCCGCCGTCGACGACGGCGACCTCGGTTGCACCGACGCTGCCGTCCTTCACGACGAGGCTGCCGTGCAGCCCAAGCCGCGAGTGGAGCGTCGTCGGGTGCCCTTCGCCCCACAGCGTCTCGGCCTCGTCACGGCCCACGAAAACGAGGTCCGCGAGCGCTGCGAGCGTGGCGAGCCGCGGCCCCGCGGCTTCGATGCTCCAGAGCCCGGGCCGGTAGTTCACGTCGAACGACACGATGATGGCGCGCCGGCGCGCCTCGAGCATGACGGCTTCGAGCATCGCCGAGCAGCTTGCCGAGAGGCCGGCGGTGATCCCCGTCACGTGGAGCGCTGCGACGCCCTCCCAGTCGAGCTGGGAGAGCACGGTCGCATCCATTCTCGACGCGGCCGAACCGGCTCGGTAGTAGTAGACGGTGGTCTCCCCGTCGCCGGGGTCCTTGAAGTAGACGCCGGTCGGCGCCTCCGGCACGAGCTGGACGCCTGCGACGTCGACGCCGCTCGCGCGCACCTCGTCGAGGAGACGCCACCCGAGTGGGTCGTCGCCGAGCCAGCTCACCCAGCTGGAGGGGACACCGGAGTCGGCGAGGTACATGGCGACCGTCGACTCCGCGCCCCCGGCCTTGACGGCGAAGCTCACGGCTTCCCTGAGCGGGGCGACGTGGGTCGGGGTGACCATGGCCATGGTCTCGCCCAGGCACAGCACGCGACCGGCGCGCGGGGCGTTGGCGGGCACGGCGCTACTTGAGAATGGGCTCTTCGGTGCGCTCACGCGTCGACCGTCCTTTCAGCAGGGCGCGGATGCGCGGGGCGAGAACGGCGAGGACGCTCAGGATGATGAGGGTCAGCGCGATGGGGCTCGTGAAGACCGCTCCGTAGCCGTCGATGAGGAGCGCTCGCCGGAGGTTGCCCTCCGCGAGCGGCCCGAGGATGAGGCCGAGCACGAGGGGCCCCGGCGGGAAGCCGAAGCGTCGCATCGCGAGGCCGAGGAGCCCGAAGGCGAACATGAGCACGACGTCGAACACCGAGTTGGAGACGGCGAAGGTGCCGACCATGCAGAAGGTGACGATGACAACCGAGAGGTAGCGCTTCGGCATGGCGAGCAGCTTGACGACGCCGCGCATGCGCACGAGCGCGAGGGCGAGGGCGAGCACGGTGGCGATGAGCATGATCGCGGAGAGGCTGAAGACGAGATCGGGCCGGTTCGCGAACAGGCTCGGCCCCGGCTGGAGCCCCCACACGATCATGGAGCCGAGCATGACGGCCATGACCGAGTCGCCTGGCACGCCGAGCGACAGGGTCGTCGTGACGGATCCGCCCATCGTCGCGGTGCTCGAGCTGTCGGCGGCCGCGACTCCCTCGAGCGCGCCCTTCCCGAACTTCTCCGGGGTCTTGGAGGCGCGACGCGCCTGGTCCCACGCGATGACGCCGGCGATGTCGCCGCCAGCCGCGGGGATGACGCCGACGACGGCGCCGATTCCCGTGCCGATGGCCGTCGGCTTGCGCAGCAGCTTGCGCTCCGCCTTGTTCGGCCACCATTTGCCGAGCTGCGTGATCGGCTGCGGCTCGGGCCCCCTCTTGGCGGAGATGACCTGGTTGAAGACCTCGGCGATGCCGAAGAGGCCGATGATGGCGGCGATGAACGGCACGCCGCTCGAGAGCTCCGGGATCCCGAACGTGAAGCGCTGGTCGCCCGAGATGGGGTCGTTTCCGATCGTCCCGAGCCACAGGCCGAAAGCCCCGGCCGCGAGGCCCTTCATGACGCGGTCGCCGGAGACGCCGATCATCATGGTGAGCCCGAACACGACGAGCGCGAACATCTCGATCGGCCCGAAGCTCAGCGCGAAGCCCGAGATGGGCTGCGCGAGGAACAGCAGGATGAGGATCCCGGCGAAGGAGCCGACGGCAGAGACGAGCGCGGAGCTCGTCAGCGCGATGCCGGCCTTGCCCTGCTTCGCGAGGGGGTACCCGTCGAAGGTCGTCGCGATCGAGGCGGGTGTGCCCGGCGTGTTGATGAGGATCGACGGCACCCGGTCGCCGAACTGCGCGGCGATGTAGATGGAGAGCAGCACCGCGAGACCCTGGAGGGGCTCGAGGGTGAGGGTGAAGCCGGCCGCGAGCGCGACGGCCATCGTGGCCGTGATGCCGGGGATGGCGCCCACGAGCGTGCCAAGGAGCACCCCGATGATGAGGCACAGCGCGATCGTGGGGTCGAGGAGCGCGCCGAGCCCTTCCGTGATGCCGTTCACAGCGGCACCCCCAGGAGGAGCCCGAAGACTCCGTAGAGCACAACCGTCACGATGACCGGGAACAGCACGAGGTCGCGCCAGCCGCGACCGCCGAGCACGAACGTGAGTCCGGCGGCGAGCAGCAGCGTGACGATCACGAAGTGGAGGAAGTACCAGGCGACACCGTAGGCGGCGATGGCCGCGAGCATGAGGAGCATCCGCGAGATGCCACGCTTCGTGGGGGCGTCCTCGCTCGGCGCATCCGGCTTGCGGATGGCGACCCCGACGAGCAGCGCCCCGAGGAGCACGATGGCCCCGCCGAGCACGGTTGGCCACCAGCGCGGGCCGAACGGGTCGCCGCCCGTCGCCGGGACGACCGCGAACGCCAGGGTGATGGATGCTCCACCGACGGCGATCACGCCCGCCGCGATGAGCATGTCCCGCCGCCTGCTGACGGGCCGAGACTCGGAGGTCTCCTCGTCGACGCCGAGCGCCACGTCGAGAGGGTTCGCCTCGACTGATCTGTCCATGACGGTCACGCCTCTACTCGCCGAACAGCTCTGCGAAGCGCTCGTTCTCGGCCTTCACGAAGTCGGCAGCCTCGTCGCCGGGGATGAACACGGGGATGTTGCCGCCCGACTCGATGAGCTCGACGTACTCGGAGCTGCCTGCTGCGGTCTCGAGCGCCGCCTGCAGCGACTCCTTGACCGCGGGGTCGAGCCCGGTCGGCGCGCCGACGGCGGCCCAGCTGCCGATGACGACGTCGTAGCCCTGCTCGCCGGCCGTCGGCACGTCCGGCAGCGCGGGGGCGCGGTCCTCGGTGAAGACGGCGAGCACACGGAGTCGCCCATCCTCGTCAGCGGGAGCGGTCTCGCCGATGCCAGCGACGACGGCGTCGACCTGGCCGCCGACAGCCGCCGTGACCGCGGGGGCGCCGCCGTCGAAGGGCACGCCCTGGAACTCGACACCGGCGACGTTGCCGAGCTCGGTCGCCCCCGCCTCCCAGATCGAGCCTGGGCCAGCGTTGGAGATCGTGACGCTGCCGGGGCTCGCCTCTGCGGCGGCGACGAGCTCCTCGAGCGTCTGGTAAGGACTGTTCGCGGGGACCGCGATCGTGCCCGGCTGCTCGTTGACGATGCCGAGGAAGTCGTAGCTGGACGGGTCGATGTCGTACCCCTGGTGGCCGAGCATGCTCACCTCGACGGGGAAGACCATGATCGAATAGCCGTCAGCCGCAAGGCCGGCGACGTGCTGCATGCCGACGGAGCCAGCACCGCCGGGCCGGTTGTCGACGACGATCGACTGGCCCAGCTCGGACTCGAGCTGCGTCGCAAGGGTGCGGGCGGTGAGGTCGGTCGCGCCTCCGGCCTGCGTCGGCGTGTAGAACGTGATGGCTTGCGAGGGAAACTCCTCGCCACCTGCGGTTCCGCCCGCGCGGTTCGCGCAGCCGGAGAGGGAGAGCACCGTCGCCGCGGCGGCGAGCAGCGCGAGGGGCGCCAGTTTCGAAGGACGTCGCTTCATCGGGGGTTCCATCCACTTCGTTGGGAATGTGTTGCATATGCTGCAACGCGGTTGCACTAACTGCACACATCGTATGAAACCCGAAAGCAGCGCGCAAGTGGGAGCCGGAGATCGTCCCCAGAACTGGACGCAGGGGTAAGGCAAGGCTTATCTTTGCTCGGTGAGTGCTTCCACTGCTGTTCAGACCCGCCCCGCCTACCGGCCGTACTGCGCCGAGGTCAGAGCAGTGCGGCGCCTTGCTCCCGCATTCACCCGAGTGACCTTCACGTGCGACGACTTCGAGTACTTCGGCACGACCGGACTCGACCAGCGCATCAAGCTCATCCTGCCCATGGCAGACGGCACGACCAGCGACTTCGGGCAGCGCGACGAGGAGGTGCTCGATGCCGGCCTCTGGTACGAGCGCTGGCGGACGACCCCCACGGAACGCCGCAGCCCCCTGCGCACCTACACGGTGCGCCGCGTCGACCCGGAAGCTCGCGAGATCGACGTCGACTTCGTCGTGCACCACGGCGCGGGTCCGGCGGGCGCCTGGGCCGAGAATGCGGAGCCGGGCGACGACCTCGTCATCGTCGGCCCCGACCAGCGCAGCGAGCAGTCGCACCTCGGCGCGGACTGGCATCCCGGCACCGCCAAGCGCCTCCTGCTCGCGGGCGACGAGACAGCGGTTCCCGCGATCGGCTCGATCCTCGAATCCCTCAGCGACCGGTGCGAGGTGGATGCGCTGCTCGAGGTGCCCACGAGCGCCGACATCATCCCCATCGACGTGCCCGCCAGCTTCCGCATCACCTGGCTGCCCCGCGACGGCGCCGCCCACGGCGTGCGGCTGACGCAAGCCCTGCAGCAATGGTGCCTTGACTCCCCCGAGGCGCTCGCGCAGGCCGCGGCACCCCGCCCGCAGCAGATCGCCGACATCGACGTCGACGTCGACCTCCTCTGGGACAGCCCAGAGGACGGCGAAGGCGAGTTCTACGCATGGATGGCCGGCGAGGCTGCCACCATCAAGACCCTCCGCCGCCACCTGGTGACCACCAACGGCGTCGACCGCAAGCGCGTCGCCTTCATGGGGTACTGGCGACTCGGCCAGTCCGAGCACCAGGAATGATCGCGGGCGCACGCGCGCGCCGCGTCCGCCTCGTCGCCGTCGGGGCGGTCGCCCTGCTCCTGGTCGCCGTGATCGTGAGCCTTCTCGTGGGGGCCCGCACCGTCGCGCCATCCGTGGTCGTGGATGCCCTGCTCGCGCCGAACCCGGACCTGGCCGACCACACCGTGATCAGGGACCAGCGCATCCCCCGCACCCTCATCGGCGTCCTGGCCGGTGCGGCGCTCGCCGTCGCTGGCACCCTCATTCAGGGGATCACGCGCAACCCCCTCGCCGACCCGGGGCTCCTCGGCATCAACGCGGGAGCCTCCGTCGCCGTGCTCGTGGCCATCACGTTCTTCAGCATCTCCGCACCCACCGGGTTCGTGTGGTTCGCCTTCGCTGGCGCTGCCATCGCCGCAGTCGTCGTCGCCGTCATCGGCACGCGCGGCCCCGACGGCGACAATCCGGCGAAGCTCGCGCTCACGGGCGCCGCCGTCACCGCCGGCCTCACCGCCGTGACGACCCTCATCCTCACCACCTCCATCGTGGCGCTCGACGTCTTCCGCTACTGGCAGGTCGGAGGCCTCACCTCGCGCGGCCTCGACACGGTCGCCGTCGTCGCGATCCCCCTGCTCATCGGCGGCATCATCGCCATCGCGAGCGCGCGCGGCCTCGACCTCATCGCCCTCGGCGCCGACACGGCAGCGGGCCTCGGCCAGAACGTTCCGCGCACGCGCGCACTCGGCATCCTCGCGACCGTGCTGCTCTGCGGCGGGGCCACCTCGATCGCCGGGCCCATCGTCTTCATCGGGCTCCTCGTGCCGCACGCCCTGCGCGCGATAGTCGGTGACGACTACCGGCGGCTCCTCCTCATCGGCGCGCCCCTCGGCGGCGCGGTGCTGCTCATCGCCGACATCGTCGGCCGCGTCATCGCGCCGCCCGGGGAGGTCCAGGCCGGTGTCGTGGTCGCCTTCGTCGGTGCCCCGGTGCTCATCGCGCTGGTCCTCCGCCGCAAGCAGGTGGCCCTGTGACCGCCCGCGATGTCCTCCCCAAGAACACGGCAGCGCCCCTCCGCGGCTCCGAGTCGCCGCTCGAGGCGGTGCGAGCCCGCGTCAGACGGCGGCGCGGGCTTGTCGTCGGCGGCGTCACCGTGGCCCTGATCGCCGTCGTCCTCCTCGGCGTCACGACCGGCGACTACCCGCTCACCCTCGAGCAGCTCGCGCGCACCCTGCTCGGGGGCGGCGACCGCCTCGAGTCCTACGTGCTCTTCCAGGTGCGGCTCCCGCGCGTGCTCATGGGCGTCCTGGTCGGCGCCTGCCTCGGCGTCGCAGGTGCCCTCCTGCAGGGCGTGCTCAGAAACCCACTCGCGAGCCCCGACCTCCTCGGCATCAGCGGCGGCAGCAGCGTCGCAGCCGTGTTCCTGCTCCTCATCTTCGGCGTCACCGGGCCGATCCTCGCGGTCGCCGCCTTCGCCGGAGGGCTCGCGGTCGCCGCCATCCTGCTCCTCGCAGCAGGCAGGCGAGGCGAGGCCGGCTTCCGGCTCATCCTCGCCGGCATCGGCATCTCGTTTCTCACCGTCGCCATCATGAACTACCTCATGGTCCGCAGCCAGGTCGAGCTCGCTCAGGCCGCGCTGCTCTGGGTCACGGGCTCACTCGCCTCCACCGCGTGGTGGCACCTCCTCGTCGTCGCCGTCGTCGCCGTCGCTCTCCTCCCCGCCGTGCTCATCTCCGCGCGCTGGCTGCCGATCACCCAGCTCGGCGCAGCCACGGCAGCCGGGCTCGGCGTCACCACCAGCCGGGTGCGGATGATCGCCGTCATCTCCGCCGTACTCCTCACCGCTGTCACGTGCGCCTTCGCGGGTCCCATCTCGTTCATCGCGCTCTGCGCACCGGCCATCGCCAGGTCCCTGCTCGGCCACGGCTCCATCGGAGTCGGGACAAGCGCCATCACGGGCGCCGCCCTCCTCACGGGCGCCGACCTCGTCGCGCAGTTCGCGATCCCGGACACCTCACTGCCCGTCGGAGTCGTCACGGGGGCCGTCGGCGCCGTGTTCCTGCTCTGGCTCCTCGCCTCGACGAAAGGACGCCAGCTGTGACCGGCGACCACCAAGCACCCGCAGCCCCGGTCGACCCCACCGCCGCAACGCCAGCGGGGCCGCGCCTCTCCGCGCGCGGCCTCTCGGCTGGCTACCCCGGCCGCACCGTCATCGAAGGACTCGACCTCGACATCACCCCGGGCCGCATCACGATGATCATCGGCGCCAACGCCTGCGGCAAGTCCACCCTCCTCGGCGTGCTCGCGCGCCTCACCTCGCCCCTCGCCGGCAGCGTCCAGCTCGACGACGTCGACGCCGCCAGCATCCCCAGGCGCCGGTTCGCGCAGACTGTCGGGATGCTCCCCCAGCATCCGACCGCCCCCGACGGGCTCACGGTCGCCGAGCTCGTCTCGCGAGGCCGGCACCCGCACCGCGGACTCTTCGACCGCTGGGGAAGCACCGACACGAAGCACGTCGACGACGCCATGCGGCGCACCGGCGTCGCGGAGCTCGCCGATCGACCGGTCGGCGACCTGTCCGGCGGGCAGCGGCAGCGCGTCTGGATCGCCATGTCCCTGGCGCAGAACCCCAAGGTGCTCCTCCTCGACGAGCCCACGACGTTCCTCGACCTCAGCCACCAGCTCGAGGTCCTCGACCTGCTCGTGAGCCTCAACCGGCGCGAAGGGACCACCATCGTCGTCGTCCTGCACGAGCTGAACCTCGCGGCTCGCTACGCCGACGAGCTCATCGTCATGCGCGACGGTCGCATCGTCGCCAACGGCTCCCCCACCGAGGTGCTCACGAAGGAGGTCGTCGCCGACGCCTTCGCCCTCGACGCGCTTGTCATGCCGGACCCCCTCACCCGAACACCCCTCATCGTCCCCGTCCCGGGAGGCGCTCACACGGGCAGCGAGCCCGAGTAGCCCCTCCTCACCCCAGCACTTCACGCATCCGCAAGAAAGGAACCACCCCATGAACCGCACCCTCCGACCGATCGCCGCCGCCGCGGTGGCGGTCACGGCGCTCGCGCTCAGCGCCTGCGCCCCCGCCACCACCGACACGAGCGACGCGGCCGCCGCACCGGGCGACGCCGCGAGCTTCCCCGTCACCTTCGAGCACATGTACGGCACCACCACGATCGAAGAGGCGCCGACGCGCGTCGCGACGTGGGGCTGGGGCGTCACCGACGCGGTCCTCGCGCTCGACATCGTCCCCGTCGCCATGGCATCGATGGACTACGGCGGAGGCGAGGACCGCATCGCGCCGTGGGTCTCCGACAAGATCGAGGAGCTCGGCGGCGAAGCTCCCGTCATCCTCGACAACGCCACCTACGAGCTCTCCGTGGAGGCGCTGCTCGCGACCGACCCCGACGTGTTCATCGCGTCCTACTCCGGGCTCACGCAGGAGGAGTACGACGCCGTCACCGCGGCCGGCGTGCCCGTCGTCGCCCCCGAGGAAGCGATCTGGTCGACGCCGTGGCGTGACGTCATCACCGACACCGGCAAGGCCCTCGGCCTCGAGGCGGACGCCAACGAGATCCTCGCCGACCTCGACCAGCAGGTCGCCGACCAGGCCGCCGAGCATCCCGAGTTCGAAGGCACGACGATCGCCTACGCGTCCGAGGACGTGGACACCTTCTACCTCCTCCTCGAGAACGACCCGCGCGTCGAGCTGCTCACCGACCTCGGCTTCACGAGCGCACCATCCGTCGCGGAACTCGCAACCGGGGAGTCGACGTTCTCGACGACCGTCTCCAGCGAGAACCTCGACAAGATCGACGCGGACGTCGTCTTCACGCAGACCGAGACCGAGGAGCAGCTGCAGACGTTCCTGACCTCGGACCGCACGAAGCTCATCCCGGCCGTCTCCAAGGGCGCCGTCGCAGCGCTCGTGGGCGAGGAGAACGGCGCGGCCATCTCGCCGACCGCGCTCTCCATCCCGTTCTTCCTCCCGATGCTCGTCGAGCAGCTCGCCACGGCGACCGAGGTCGCGAAGAGCTAGCGACGGGGACTCACCCCCACGCAGAACGCTGCCAGTCAGCTGCGCCCTCTCGACTTCCGAGGGGGCGTATCTGACTGGCAGCGTTGGTTCTGCTCGTCCGAGCGGCTAGCGCGCGGTGACGGGGTTGGAGAGCGAGCCGATGCCCTCGATCGTGCAGGTGACCGTGTCGCCCTTCGCGAGCGGACCGACCCCCGCGGGCGTGCCCGTGAGGATGATGTCGCCCGGCAGCAGCGTGAACACGCTCGACGCGTACTCGACGAGTTTCGCGACCGACGTGATCATCTGCGAGAGGTCGCCCTCCTGACGCAGCTCGCCGTTGACCTCGGCGGTGATGCGCCCCTTCGAGGGGTCGAAGTCGGTCTCGATGATCGGGCCGAGCGGGCAGAACGAGTCGAAGCCCTTCGCGCGAGCCCACTGGCCGTCGCTCTTCTGCAGGTCACGGGCCGTGACGTCATTCGCGATCGTGTAGCCGAAGATGACCTGAGCCGCGTCGGCGGCCGGCACGTTGCGGGCGACCTGGCCGATGACGACGGCGAGCTCCGCCTCGTGGTCGACGCGCTCCGACTGGGGCGGCAGCACGATGGGGTGGCGGGGGCCGATGACCGAGGTGTTCGGTTTGAGGAACATCATGGGAACCTCGGCGGCCTCGTTGCCGAGCTCGTTCGCGTGCTCCGCGTAGTTGCGTCCGAAGCCGATCACCTTCGAGCGCGGCAGCACGGGCGACTGCAGCTGCACCTGGTCGATCGGGATGCGTTCGTCGAGCGTCTCGTAGCCGAGGTAGAGGGGGTCACCCGCCAGCTTGACGTAGACCTTCTCCTCCTCGTCGAGGATGCCGAAAGTGAGCTGACCCTGGTATTCGAAGCGCGCGATCTTCACCGTGCCAGCCTACAGCGGCGCGGCCGAGCCCGCGCCGAGCCGCCTTACTGCAGCGCCGGGGCGGGCTCCGCGTCGCCATCCGCACCCGTCTTGATCGTCTCGCCGCGGAAGAACCCCGGGCTGCGGAAGTACTGCACGACCATGAGCACGACGCCGAGCAGGAGCACACCGACCCCGAGCACGAACACGAGACCGATGCCGTCCTGCGCGATGCCGTCGGCGTCGTACCTCGTCGCGAAGACCGCGGAGCCCGAGCCGAACGACGGCGACAACGACGCCCTGGCGGTCTCGAAGAAGAAGTAGAGCAGCGCGAGCCCGCCGAGGAGCGGGAACAGGAACCGGAAGAACAGGTTCCTCGTCGAGGAGAACAGCGAGCGGCGGAAGTACCAGACGCACGCGAGCCCCGTGACGCCGTAGTAGAAGCACACCATGAGGCCGAGCGCCGCGATGGTGTCCCAGAGGGCGTTCTCGGAGAGCAGCCGCAGCACGATGTAGAAGACAATCGCGGCCGCCGCCGAGGCGATGGTCGCCACCGATGGTGACTTGAAGCGGGGACTCACGCTGGCATACGACTTGGGCAGTGCCCCGTAATGGCCCATGGCGAGGAGCGTGCGAGAGGGCGACACCATCGTCGACTGCAGCGAGGCCGCTGAGCTGAACATGACGGCGACCGTCATGAGCAGCGCGAACGGGCCCATGATCGGCTCCGCGAGGGAGGCGAGGATGCTCTCCTGATTGTCCGGGTTGCCGGCGCCGAGGCCCTCCTCGCCGATGCCCGCGTAGGCGAGGACCGCGAGCGTCATCAGCACGTAGATCGCGACCATGACGAAGATCGTGAGCATGGAGGCACGACCCGGGGTCTTCTCCGGATCCTTCGCCTCCTCGTTCATCGTAATGACCGTGTCCCAACCCCAGAACAGGAAGATCGACAGCGAGACGCCGGCAGAGATCGCGGCGAGCGAGCCCACCTCGAACGGGTTGAACCACGACAGCTCGATGGGGGTCGCGTCGAACGCGGTGCCGTTCCCGACGTGCACGAACGCCGCGATGATGAACCAGACGATGGCGATGAGCTGCACGACGACGAGGACGTACTGCACCTTCTTCGTCGACTCGACGCCGCGGTAGGAGATCCACGCGGCGAGGGCCGTGAAGATGACGGTCATCGGGATGTTGATCCACAGCACGCGCGTCAGGTCCGCGAGCTCCGGGCTCTGGAAGATCTGCGCCAGCATGATGAAGAAGAAGTCGACGGCGACGGCCGCGAGGTTGGAGAGCACGAGGACGGTCGCGGCGATGAGCCCCCATCCGCCCATCCACCCGATCCACGGGCCGAACGCGCGGGTCGCCCACGTGAACGAGGTGCCGGAGTCCGGCATCGCCGTGTTGAGCTCCCGGTAGCCGAACACGACGAGCAGCATCGGGATGAACCCGACCAGCATGATGGCGGGCGTGTAGACACCGACCTGCGCGATGGTGGGGCCGAGGCCGGACGTGACGGCGTAGGCGGGCGCGATGCAGGAGACGCCGATGACGGCCGCCCCGAGCACCCCGACCTTGCCGGCGGAGAGACCCTTCGCGCTCAGTCCCCCACCATGCAGCTCCTCGTTGAGCTTCGCCGCCGCTGCGGTTTCCGATGTTGTCATTTGGTGATGATGGCCCATCCCCGGAGAACCGTCAATGGGCCGAAACGGCCCGGAAATAGTGCGTGAATCGACAGAACGGCCGGGGCTTGCGCGGCAGCGTTCGGTTTGCATTGCGACGCGCCTCGCGAGACATTAGCAGCTGTCAGATATCGCCCCTCCCTTGACCGACGACGGGCATCGACCTCGAGCGAGAGGGACCATGAAGAGGCCCACAGATCCGCATCCCGTGATCGAGACCCTGCTCAATGGCGGGGGCGACGACGAGCCGCAACCGAGTACCCGATCCCCTCGGCTGGCAGCGGCGGCCGGGCCTCGCCGCCCGATCGCCGGCAGCGGCCGCCACGTCTCGCGGCGCAGGCGCACGAGCTCGAAGTTCGTGCGCCGCCGCCTCATGGTCGCCGCCGCAGCGGCTGTCTGCGTGACCATGGTCGCCGGCATCGGCTTCATCTCGGCGACCTACTTCCAGGTCGTCGGCAATCTCGCCGACAACGCCGTGGGCCGCGCGGACGGAACCGGCACCGAGATCTCCGGATGGGATGGCCCCGTTAACATCCTCATCATGGGCTCCGACTCCAGGGACGGGCAGTCGAGCGCCGACTACGGGGAGGCCGGCGGGGCTCGATCCGACGTCATGATGCTGCTGCACGTATCGGCCGATCGCGAGGACGCCACCCTCATCAGCATCCCCCGGGACACGATGCTGCCGACCCCGGAATGCACGACCCCGGACGGCGATGTCGTGCCCGCGCAGGAGGCCGCGCAGATCAACGGGGCGCTCGAGAACGGGCCGTTCTGCTCGCTCGACACGATCCGCGACTTCACCGGCCTGGACATCGACCACTTCATCGTCGTCGGCTTCGACGGCGTCATCGGCATCACGGAGGCCATCGGGGGCGTCGACGTGTGTGTCGAGAACGACATCGCCGACGACTACTCGGGGCTCTACATGACTGCTGGCACCCACAGCCTGCAGGGCGAGGCGGCCCTCGCGTTCCTTCGCACGAGGCACGGCTTCGCCGACGGGAGCGACCTGGGGCGCATCCAGGCCCAGCAGGCGTTCCTCGCCTCCCTCGCTCGGAAGGTCACGAGCGCCGGCACGCTCACGAACCCCGGGGCCCTCTACGGGCTCGCCGACTCCGCATCGAAGGCCATGACCGTCGACGAGGCGCTCGCTCAGCCGAGCAGCCTCGTCGCGCTCGCGCAGACGCTCGCGAACGTCGACCTCGACCGCATCGTCATGCTGCAGCTGCCCGTCGCGCCCTATTGGGCGGACCCGAACCGAGTCGAGCCGATCACGGCGGAGACCGACGCCATCTTCGCGACCCTCCGCGCCGACCAGCCCCTGTCGTTCCAAAATGATCAGGCAGCGGATGCACCCGCCGGGGATGCACCCGACGGCGACGGCCAGCAGGAAGGCCAGGAACAGCCCGACGACGCGACGCAACCGGACGACGCGGCTGCCGCGCCCGGCGAGCCGCTGACCCTCTCCGACGACATCGTGGGCCGGACGGCGGAGGACACCACCTGCGCGAGCTGACCTCGCCGCCCCGACCCCGCGGCGCAGCGCCCACCCGAGCTGCGCAACACCCCCGCGCTGTGCAACGCCCCTACAACCGCATCCGCCGCAGATGGGTCGCTTTCACCCCGTATCAGCGCTCGATACGGGGTGAAAGC
>NZ_JADKSL010000015.1:0-104279 GCF_015351275.1 Pseudoclavibacter sp. VKM Ac-2867 | reverse complement strand
CGCCGCGCGGATCTCCGCGCGGCGCACCTTCGAGTCGCTCCTTCGAGTCGTTCCTGGCCTACTCGGCAGGCATGCGACCGTACCTGCGCGCCGCGCTGTGCGCGCAGCAGGAGCCAGCCCCTCGTGTCGCCCAGTCGGGCACATCCAGCGCCGGGTTGCGGTCGAAGAAGCCGTACGGCTTCAGCTGGAGGCGGTAGATGTCGACGGGCATGATCGGGAAGTCCTCCGGCCGCGGCAGGTGCGTGGGACCGAAGGAGTGCCAGACGACGATGTCTCCGCCGTCGACGGACTCGGCATCGTCGACATACGCGGGAAGCCCCGCGCCGCCTGCATGCTGGTTCGGGTACTTGCCGGCCGGCCAGCGCTCGTCCTCGTGGTACTTCGTGACCCACGTGTTGTGGGCGGCGAAGGTCGCTCGCTGGTAGACGCTCGACTCGGGGTCGGCGAGCAGCGTCGGCCACCCTTCGCCAAGCAGCTCGTACTCAGTCGACTTGCCGATCGCGTTGCGGCGCTCGTTCGACCCGATGTGCCAGGTCCGTCGCACCGAGCGGTCGTCGTCGAAGCCGCCCTCGGTCTCGATCCGCTCACGAGCCCACGTGAAGGCGTTGCCGTAGGGGTTCTGCTCCCCCATCGGGATGCGTCGCACCTCCGACCTGTCGACGTAGTTGTCCGGCCCGTCGACTTCCATGTCGAGCCGCGCGCAGAAGATGTGCTGGTGCACCGGCGCGAACAGCCCCGGCGCGATCTCCAGCCGGTGCGCCTCGGTCGCCCCTGGCACTCCCGAGCCGTTGAACACGAGCCCGGTCGCCTTCGCCTCGACCTCGATGGTGCCGTCGAGGTACAGGTGCCAGTAGAAGCCGTAGTCGTAGTTGCCGACCGTGGCGATGTAGGAGATGACGAGGCGCCGCTGCCGACGCACATCCGTTCCGTAGCCGAACTCGGTGTGCTTGTAGAGGATCGACGCGTCCTCCTCGTGCATGCAGATCGCCTGGGGCACGCGCATGGCGTGTCCGTGGTCGTCATGGCTCATGCCGTCGAAGTAGTGGATGACGCCGAGGCAGTCGCAGCCGAGCGCAAGCGAGTTGGCGCTCTTGCCGAGGTAGTACTCGCCGGCGTCGAAGTAGCTGATCCAGTACCGGTTCCGGGAGGTGTCGCCGTACGGCACGATCATCTCGGGAACGGACCCGCGGTACATGATCGGTCGGCGTTCCTCGCCGTCGAGGAAGCTGAGCTGGTTGAGGACGAGCCCTTCCCGCGCGTTGAAGCCGACGCGGAACTGCCACCCCTCCCAGTCCACGAGGGAGCCGTCGACGGCGAAGCTCGGGCCTTCCGGCTGCGTGATCTCGATGGGCTTGAGGGTGGATCGCGCTGGGCCCACGTGCTCGTCGTCGTAGCGCCCTGAGGTCGCCGCAGTGACGACGTCGCCCTCGTCGAAGACGCTCACGACCTTGCCGGTCGTGAGGTCGATCGTCACGAGCAGGCCCTCGACGGGGTGCGCCCAGGCGACGTCGTCCGGGTGGTCGCGGAGGAACGTGAGGGAGCGGATCATGCGTCGCCCGATCTCGTCCTCGTAGCCGAAGTAGCCGGGGGCCAGCGGGGAGCAGAACGCGTCTTCGATGCGATCCTCGAGGCCGCGGCGGCGCATCGCGGCCTGCCATTCCTCGCTCGACTTGGCGATCTCCATCGCGCGGTCGTACTCCTCGAAGAGGTAGGCGGGCTGCCCGTAGGGGAACTCCCCGCTTGCCACCACATCACAGGATGCGATGACGCCGGCGTCCAGATCGACGACGTATTCGGTGGAGACGCCGGTGTCCGTCTCGAGCACGACGTACTCGATGCGGCGGCGCAGCGGGCCCCCCTCGGTGAAGCCGCGGACGAACTCCTTGTCCGGCTCGATGGGCATGACGCTGGGGAACCGGCTCTGCTCGGTGAGGAGCCCTTCGGCCTCGAGGATGGAACGGCCTCGTTCGATCTCGATGGCGGTGAGCGGGTCGAGCGGATGCCGGACCTCGTCGAGGTGCGACACCCGCTGACCCGTGGTGTGCAGGGGTTCTGTTGTGGTCATGAGCGCCTCCTCGCGCGGAACGACGGGGACTCTCCCCGTCGGAGATCGGGAGCACCGCTCGACCGTTGCGCGGTCGGGGTGCGGCACGCGGTTCAGCCGTGCTGGAACCAGGTGGTCTTGAGTCCGACGTAGTTGTCGATCGCGTGGCGTGACAGGTCGCGCCCGAACCCGGACTCGCGGAAGCCGCCGAACGGCGTCGTGAGGCCGAGCGCGTCGACGGTGTTGACCGAGACCGTCCCTGCGACGAGCCGGTCGGCGACACGGTGCGCCCTGGCGAAGTTCGAGGTCCAGACCGAGGCCGCGAGGCCGTAGGTGGAGTCGTTCGCCTGGTGGACGGCGTCGTCCTCGTCGTCGAAGGCGATGATGGTGGCGACGGGCCCGAAGAGCTCGTCGACGACAAGCGGGTGCTTCGCGTCGAGGCCCGCCACCGCGGTGGGCGCGTAGAACGCCCGCGACGCTCCGCGTTCGATGCGCTCGCCGCCGAAGAGGATGTCGCCAGCGGAGCGTCCAGCATCCACGGCACGTTCGATGTCGTCCGTGTGGGACTCGTTCACGAGCGCGCCGCCGCCGGTCGACCAGTCGAGGGGATCCCCGGGAGCGTAGGCGCCCGCGGCGAGCTCGAAGGCGGAGATGAAGGCGTCCAGCACGGGGCGCTGCACGTAGATGCGGGAGTTCGCCGAGCACACCTCGCCCTGGTTGTAGAAGGCGCCGAAGGCCGCCTTCTCGGCGGCGAGCTCGACCGACTCGACGTCGGCGAACACGAGGTTCGCGCTCTTGCCGCCGGCTTCGAGCGAGAGGCGCTTCATGTTGCTCTCGCCGGAGGCCACGAGCAGGCGCTTCGAGACCGCAGTGGAGCCGGTGAAGGTCAGGGCGTCGACGCCACGGTGCCGTGCGAGGGCTTCGCCGACGACGCGGCCGGAGCCCGTGACGACGTTGAGGACACCGGCGGGCACTCCTGCCTCGACGGCGAGTTCCGCGAGCAGGAGCGCGGTCAGCGACGACTCTGAGGCCGGCTTCAGGACGACGCTGTTGCCGACCGCGAGGGCTGGCGCGATCTTCCAGCAGGCGATCTCCATGGGGTAGTTCCACGGCGTGATGGCGGCGACGACGCCGAGCGGCACGCGCGAGACGACGGCGGTCGATCCAGGGGGCGTCGAGGGCACCTCGTCGCCGAGCTTGTCGGCGAGTTCCGCGTACCAGCGGATGGTCGCGACGGAGCCGGGAACATCCACGGTCATGGACTGCCCGATCGGCTTGCCCATGTCGAGGGTCTCGAGGAGGGCGAACTCTTCGGCGCGGAGCTCGACGAGGTCGGCCCAGCGCTGCATGATCAGGCCCCGGTCTGCGGCGGCGAGGCCGCTCCACGTGCCGGCCTCGAACGATGCCCTGGCCGCCGCGACGGCGCGCTCGGTGTCGTGCGTGGTTCCGGCGGCGACTGCGGCGAACGCCTGGGCCGTCGCGGGGTTGATGCTGGAGACCACGGCACCGTCCGACGCGTGGGCGCGGACGCCGTCGATGAAGAGGCGCCCATCTGGCGTGAGGGACTGGGCGCGGGCGTGCCAGTCGATCGAGGTGGGCTCTTCCATCTGCGTCTCCATTCGTCGGGGGCACTCGGGTCGTGCTCTGGAATGCTCAGCGGTGTCGCCGACCCGCGCGTGGCCGAGCGACATCGCTGTCGGTGGTGCATCCACACTGCGCCACGTCGGCACATCTACCAAGCACACGATTTCGATCTACTGCATCTGCATCTTCGATGCCGACGTGTCGCAGGCAGGCTCACCCGGCGAGCGTCGCCACGAGCATCCAGGCCACCATCATCACGTTGACGACGAACGACACCTGCCCGAGCCTCGGACCCATGGCGAGGTCTCGCCACAGCAGCCCGCGTGCCGTCAGCCAGGCGATCGCCGTCGCGGCGGCGATGAGGTGCGCGAGCTGCACGCTCCCCTGGCCCCCGTGGTGCGACGACGCCATGGTCGCCTCGCCGGCGTGGCCCGCGAGGAAGCCGGCCACGAGCAGCGCGAGCATGGCCAGCTCGTCCACGAGGGCAGGCAGGTGCCGGCCGTCCCTCCGGCATCGACGGGCGGTCGCCATGCAGAGGAGGTAGATCAGCACCGCTCCCCCGAGGTGCAGCATCGGCTCGTGCGCACTCACGAGGCACGGGATCATCGCGACGAGCATCACCGCGTGGTGCACCAACCAGGAGGCTCCCGGTCGTTGCCCCGCGGTCCGCGGGATGCCCCTCACCATGGTGCTCATGAGCGAGGCAGGGCGTCAGCCCTCGCCGAGACCGTCCGCGCGGGACGCGGATGATGTGGCGGATGCGACATCGATGACCGTCCAGGCGATCAGCACCGACGCATCCACGAGCGCACGCTCGGCGGCAGGGCCGACGCAGGCCGCTGCGAACTCCTTCTGGTGATTGGCGAAGGGCAGCGAGTCGACGCCGATGTACGGGTGGATAGCGGGTACGAGCTGCGAGACGTTGCCCATGTCGGTGGAGGCGCGGTTCATGCGGCCGGCAGTCAACGGGTCGGCGAAGACCCGCCCGCGGGCGATCGCGTTGGCCGTGTACGCCGCCAGCGCCTTCTCGTCGGTCCGGAACTCCGCGTATGGCTTGCTCTCCGGCTCGATGCGCAGCGTGCTGCCGCTCGCCAGCGCCCCCGCCTCGAAGCAGCGGTTCACGCGCTCCTCGAGCCGGTGCAGCTCCTCGAGCGTGTTGGCGCGCACGTACCAGCGCCCCTCCGTGTGCTCGGGGATCGCGTTCGGCGCGAACCCGCCGACCGTCTGGATCCCGTGCACGCGCGTGTCGGCGGGCAGCTGCTGTCGGAGCAGCCCGAGCGCGAGCTGCGCGATGAGGAACGCGTCGTTCGCGTTGACGCCCTCGTCCGGATACGCGGCGGCGTGCGCTGAGACCCCGTCGTAGGTGATGTGGCTGTGGGAGACCGCGAACGGCCTCGCCTCGGCGACGTCGACGGGGGCAGGATGCACCATGATCGCGAGGTCGAGGTCGGCGAACGCACCGGCCTCGATGAGCTCGATCTTTCCTCCGCCGCCTTCTTCCGCGGGTGTCCCGTAGACGCGCACCGTCACGCCGAGCTCCTCGACGAGCGGGAGGAGCGCGAGGCCCGCCCCGACCGCGGAGGCCGCGATCAGGTTGTGGCCGCACGCGTGCCCGAGTCCCGGGAGGGCGTCGTACTCGGCCATGATGCCGATCTTGAGCGGCCCCGTGCCGTACTCGGCGAGGATGGCCGTCGCGAAGCCGAGGTAGGCGCGCTGCACCGCGAAACCCGCATCCTCCAGCGCCGTCGCGACCCACGCGGCAGCCTGGTGCTCCTGCCACGCGGTCTCCGGGTTGGCGTGCAGTCGCTCGGAGAGCGCGATGAGCGACGGCGCCGCCTCCGAGACGCGCTCGTCGGCGCGGCGCTTGGCGTCCTCCACCGTGAGGTCACTCATCTCCGGGCACCCCATAGGAAGGAGCCGCCGTCGGGTCGATGCCGCGGGAGACGTAGTCGTCGCGCTGCGGCAGCCAGACCTCGAGGAGGTCGGCAAGCTCGGCGACGGGGTCGGCCTCCGTCCAGTCGACCCGAAGGTCGGTCACCCGCCAGCCAGCGGCCCGAACCACCGAGAGTCCCGCCGAGTGCACGGGCCCAGCCTCGCCGCCGGCTGCGATGGCCGCGCGCAGCGCAGCCATCAGCCGTTCCTCCAGCTCGCCCTCGGCGCTGCCGAAGGCGTCCACCATGAGGTCCGGAATCGTGGCCGCTGCGAGCATGTTTCCGCCCGCGGCGACCCCCTGGGCCTGGCTGTCGCCGAAGATGCCGAGCGCCCGGCCTCCCGAGTAGACGGCCGACCCGCCAGCCGCATCCACGACCAGCAGCTGCCGGTACTCGATGTGCTCCGTCTGCGCGGTGACGGTGTCGAGCGCCTCCCGAGCCGACGCGCCTGTGCGCAGCGCCTCGAGCAGGATCGGTCCGAGCCTCGGGTCGGTCACGTTCTGCGAGTTGACGGCACCGACGCCATCGGCGAGGTGCGCGCATCGCGCGGCCACGGCGGGCGACGACGAGCAGATCGCGGACCCAAGGGCTCCCGTCTCGTCTCTGGCCACGATGGAGAACGTCACTGGGCGTCCCCGTCCGCCGGCGTGCTGATGACGGCCGTCGCATCGATCTCGACGAGCCACTCGGGGCGCGCGAGGGCGCTCACCACAATGCCGGTCGACACGGGATGCACGCCTTTCAGCCACCGCCCCATGACGCGATAGACCGGCTCCCGGTAGCGCGGGTCGATGATGTACACGATCACCTTCACGATGTCGTCGAGCGACGAGCCTGCCTCGTCGAGCAGCATGGCGATGTTCGCCATCGCCTTCTCCGCCTGGGCCTCGACGTCGCCGATCCCGACGGACTCGCGCGACTCCAGGTCCTGGCCGATCTGCCCGCGCAGATAGACGACGCCGCCGGCCACGACCGCCTGGCAGAGATCGTTGTCGAGGTTCTGCTCGGGATAGGTCACCTTCGTGTTGAAGGGGCGGATGCGGGTGTGCGTGGTCATCGCGAAGCTCCGATCGAGGCGGGGACGGGGGTGCTGCTGGTGCTCGGTTCCGTGCGGTAGTCGGCGTAGCCGCGCTGGATCATGATCTGGTCGGCGACGTAGCTCGCGTCGTGCCAGACGCCCCAGATGAAGCTCGAGCCGCGCCGGGACTGCCACGGCAGGCCGAGGAAGTAGATGCCGGGTTCCGTCGAGACGCCACGCTGCTGCTTGGGGCGACCGCGCTCGTCCACGGCCTCGACCGGCAGCCAGCTGTAGTCGACCGCGAAGCCGGTCGCCCAGACGATCGAGGTGATGCCAGCCTGAGCCAGGTCGAGCTGCGCGAGCGGATGCTCGACGCACTCCGGGATGGGACCGAAGACGCGCGCTTCCGGCTCCTCCGGGAGGTCCATCCCGTTGCGCACGATGAACGCATCCGCCTCGTCGAGGACGGACAGGTAGTTGGCGTCGCCGTCGGCGATGTTCTTCGCCAGGTCCGGCCCGAAGCTGATGACCCCGTCCTCGCAGCTGTTCGTGCGACCGACGAGCGTGATGCCGCTCGCCGCGAGCGCACGGAAGTCGACCGTGTGCCCGCCTCTCGCGCCGCTGACGGCGATCGTCACGTGCTCCGCCCCGCGAGGCGGCGCCGAGGCCTCCCACTTGCCGAGCACGCCGAGCCACCAGACGAAGTCGCGATCCCGGTAGGCACGCGGCGGGCGGTCGTGTGGGCCGACGGAGAGGAAGACCTCCCGGCCGGAGCGGCGCAGCTCATCGGCGATCTGCACGCCGGAGGAACCCGCGCCGACCACGAGGACCGCGCCATCGGCAAGCTGCTCAGGGTTGCGGTACGCGCTCGAGTGGAGCTGCTCGATGCCGGTCGCGGCCGGCACGATCGCGGGAAAAACGGGCCGCTGGAATGGCCCGGTGGCGGCCACGACGTAGCGCGCATCGATCTGGCCTTCGCTCGTCTGCACGTGGAAGCCGGGAACACCCTCGCGCCTGCGCACCTCGGTAACCTCCACTCCGCAGCGGACCGGGGCGCCGAAGCGCTCCGCGTACTGCTCGAAGTAGTCGGCCATCTGATCCTTGGTCGCGAAGGCGTCAGGCGCGACGCCCTCGATCTCCATGGACGGGAACCGGTCGTGCCAGGCCGGCCCGTTGGCGACCAGCGAATCCCAGCGGCCCGTCCGCCACCGCTCGGCGACACGCTCCCGCTCGATCACGAGGTGCGGCACCCCACGTCTCGTCAGGTGCTCGCTCATCGCGACTCCGGCCTGGCCGGCACCCACGACGAGCACTTCCGTCTCCTGGAACGACATACGAACCTCCATGCTGGCGAAGAAACTCGCTCGCGAGCCACACCCCGGCCGAAGCCGGAAGCACCTGATCGCTGGGCAGCCATGTCGTCCGCCCCGAGTGACTCCACCAAACCCCACCGCGGAAGTGGCGGCAAATATGCGTTGCCGAGGCAGTCCATCGAATCTCTTGATGTGGATGCGCCGCCCCCGGGAAACTCGGGGGCAAGAGGTCTTCTCGGCTCCGCAGAACCACATCAGAATTCTTGAACTGCGGGGCCGACAGCATCATCAGTCGAGATACCATCCGTGCATGGCCAGATCCAGCCGCTTCGACATGACCCTCACTCAGCTGCAGTACTTCGTCGCCGCCGCGACCAAGCAGTCGATGACCGAGGCGTCCCTCGACCTGCACGTCGCGCAGTCCGCCGTCTCCACGGCCATCGCCCAGCTCGAGCGGTCGCTCGGCGTGCAGCTCTTCATCCGCCAGCGCAGCAAGGGACTCGCACTGACGGATGCGGGCACGCAGCTGCTCCGGGACGCGCAGCCGCTCCTCGCCCAGGTCGACGAGGTCGCCGACAACGTGCGCGGTCATCACACCTCCGTGCGCGGAACCCTGCGCCTCGCCTGCTTCGTCACGCTGGCTCCCTTCGTGCTCCCCAGACTCATCTCCCGAGTCAAGGAGGAGCACCCCGAGCTGCAGATCGAGATCATCGAGGCCGATGTCGACGGCACGGTCGAGCTCCTCCTCAACGGCTCGGTTGAGGGTGCGATCGCCTACGACTTCGGGGCGGTGCACGACCTCACGTTCGACCACCTCTACGCGTCGCCGCCGCACATCATCCTCCCCGTCGATCATCACCTCGCGCAGCGGAAGCGGATCAAGCTGGCGGAGCTCGCCGAGGAGGACCTGATCCTCCTGGACATCGCCCACTCGCGCGACTACTTCCTCGGCATGCTGGCCGACGCCGGCGTGCACCCCGCCGTGCGCTACAGCTCGAGGAGCTACGAGACGGTTCGCTCGCTCGTCGCGCGCGGGCACGGGTTCTCGATCCTCAACCACCGCCCGGAGATGCCGCAGACCTACGACGGAGGCGAACTCGTCTCCGTGCCGATCGCCGAGAGGGTCGCGCCCCTCGACGTCTGCTTCGTGCGCCTCTCCGAGGTGAAGCCGAGCGCCAAGGTCCGTGTCATCGCGAAGCTCGCGCGCGAGCTCTTCGGGACGACAGCCGACGCCAGCTGAAGCGAGCCCCCACGTTCGGCCAGACGCTAGACGGAGCCATCCACGGCGAAGGGCTCGATCGCGGCGAGCTCGTCCTCGGTCAGCGCCGGCGCCTCCAGCGCGGCCACGTTCTGCTCGAGCTGCCCGACGCTCGATGCGCCGATGAGCGCGCTCGTCACCTGCGGGTGCCGGAGCACCCAGCTCAGCGCGAGCTGCGCCAGCGTCTGCCCGCGCCCCGCCGCGATGTCGTTCAGTGCGCGGGCCCGGGCGAGGTACTCGGCGTCGATTCCATCGGCAGACAGGAACCTGGACGTCGCGGCCCGCGAGGTCTCCGGCACGTCACCGCCGAGGTATCGGTCGGTGAGGAGCCCCTGCGCGAGCGGCGAGAACACGATCCCGCCGGCCCCGACCTCATCCAGCACCGGCAGCAGGCCCCGCTCGATGTGGCGGTCGAACATCGAGTACCTGGGCTGGTGGATGGTGAGCGGGATGCCGTGTCCCGCGAGGATGCGCGCCGCCTCACGGGTCTGCGCTGGGTCGTAGTTCGAGACGCCGACGTAGAGGGCCCGCCCGGAGTCGACCGCCGTCGCGAGTGCCCCCATCGTCTCCTCGAGCGGCGTCTCCGGGTCGAATCGGTGCGAGTAGAAGATGTCGACGTAGTCGAGGCCCAGGCGACCGAGCGACTGGTCGAGCGAGGCGAGCACGCTCTTGCGCGACCCCCACTCTCCGTATGGCCCCGGCCACATGGCGTAGCCCGCCTTCGAGGAGACAAGGATCTCGTCGCGGTGGGCGGCGAGGTCCTGCGCGAAGATCCGGCCGAAGTTCTCCTCGGCCGAGCCGGGTGGTGGGCCGTAGTTGTTCGCCAGATCGAAATGGGTGATGCCGAGGTCGAACGCCCGGTGCAGGATCGCCCGCTGCGTCTCGAGGGGCCGCTCCCGCCCGAAGTTGTGCCAGAGGCCAAGGGAGAGCTCTGGGAGCTTCAGCCCGCTCCTCCCGGAACGGCTGTAGCGCATCCGCTCATACCGGTCGGGGGCGGCCTCGTATGCGGGGCGCGATTCGTCGGTCATGCACCGATTCAGCCACTTTCACTTTCGTAAGTCAATGGCGCGCCACGTTTACGATGACGTAAGCTCTTTCGGGTGAACACATCGACGTGGATGCCCGGCCCCAAGAAGATCCGCTTCGGCGGCGACTACAACCCCGAGCAGTGGCCTCGTGAAGTGTGGGACGAGGACATCCGCCTCATGCGCGACGCCGGCATCAACCTCGTCAGCATCGGCATCTTCTCGTGGGCCCTCATCGAGCCAGAGGAGGGCGTCTACGACTTCACGGTGCTCGACGACATCATCGGACTGCTCCACGCCGCCGGTATCGACGTCGACCTCGCGACGCCGACCGCCTCCCCGCCCGCCTGGTTCTACCGGAAGTATCCGCACACGAGGGCCGTCACTCGCGACGGCGTCCCCCTGGCCTTCGGCTCGCGCGGCATCGTCAGCCCAAGCTCCCCGGAGTACCGCCTCGCGGCGACGGCCATCGCGGCGAAGCTCGCAGAACGCTACGCGCAGCACCCGGCAGTCGTGCTCTGGCACGTCCACAACGAGTACGGCGCCCCGATCACGGAGAGCTACGACGACGCCTCCGTCACCGCGTTCCGCGCCTGGCTGCAGGACCGCTACGCCACACTCGACACCCTCAACGCGGCCTGGGGCACGAACTTCTGGGGACAGCGCTACGGCTCCTGGGACGAGATCGACGCCCCACGCACCTCGGGAACGGCGAGCAACCCCGCCCACCGCCTCGACTTCCATCGCTTCAGCTCGGCGGCGCTCCTCGAGTGCTTCAAGGCCGAACGCGACACGATCCGCGAGCACGCCCCTCAGCCGATCACCACGAACTTCATGGCAGGCATCTGCCCGAGCGTCGACCTGTGGCAGTGGGCCGATGAGGTCGACATCGTCGCCAACGACCACTACCTCACCGCCGAGCAGGACGACAACCACATCCAGCTCTCACGCGCCGCCGACCTGACACGCTCGCTCGCCAGAGGCAAGCCGTGGATCCTCATGGAGCACTCGACCTCCGCCGTGAACTGGCAGCCCCGCAACATCGCCAAGCGCCCGGGCGAGATGCGGCGCAACAGCCTCGCGCACGCGGCCCGTGGCGCCGACGCGGTGCTGTTCTTCCAGGTGCGGGCAGGGCAGAAGGGCGCAGAGAAGTTCCACTCCGCGCTCATCCCCCAGGCCGGCGAGGCATCGCGGAAGTGGCGCGAGTCGGTCGCGCTCGGAGCCGACCTGACCGCCCTCGCCCCGATCCTCGGGTCGCAAGTGCATGCTCGGGTCGCGATCGCCTGGGACTGGACCTCCTTCTGGGCGCAGGATCTCGACTGGCGGCCGTCCGTCGACCTCGACCACCGGGAACGGGTCGAAGCGTTCTACTCGGCGCTCTGGCGCCGCGGCGTGACGGTCGACTTCGTCCACCCCGCCGACGACCTCACCGGTTACGACGTCGTGTTCGCCCCGTCCCTGTACCTCATCGAGGATGATGCCGCCGCCAACCTCCGCGACTACGCCTCAGGAGGCGGCACGCTCGCCTTCTCCTACTTCTCCGGCATCGTCTCGAGCAACGACGACGTGCCGACCGGCCCCTACCCGGGGCAGCTGCGCGACGTGCTCGGACTTGTCATCGAGGAGTTCCTTCCCTTGCGCGCCGGGGAGCGGACGACGCTCGCCGATGGATCGATAGGCCGCGTCTGGAGCGACGACATCGAGCTCCAGGGCGCGCACAGCGTCACCGACTTCGCCGACGGGCCCGGTACTGGCCGACCGGCGATCACGCGGAACGGCTTCGGCGAGGGCACCGCCTGGTACCTCGCCACCGCGCTCGACGGCGCGGACCTCGACGGGTTCGTCACGGCCGTGCTCGACAGCGCCGACTCCACCTACTCACCGATCAGCGACCTCGAGACCGTCGTGCGCCACGGTGACGACACCGACTACGTGTTCCAGATCAACCACGGGGCGCTGGATGCGGGCGCGGGCATCGTCGGGCACGACCTCCTCGCCGACAGGGCAGTGAGCTCCGGCGACGCCGTCCCGGGCGGGAGCGTCCGCGTCGTCGCCGTTCCGCGCGCCGACGGCTGACCGTGGCGGGCGCGGCCCGGGGGCTGACGGCGACGGCACACGGCTGACGGCTGACGGCACCGCTCGGAAACGATCAGGGTCTCGTCACAGCGCGCTGATAGGAACGAGTCATGACACCCCAGACGACACCCGCGTTCGGCACGCCCCAGTTCGGTGCGAGCTCGACGGCCCTCGACGTCGTCGAGGGCACCGACCTGACCGGCAGGACCGCGCTCGTGACGGGAGCGAGCTCCGGCATCGGCGTCGAGACGGCCCGCGCGCTCGCCTCGGCGGGTGCGGCGGTGACGCTCGCCGTCCGCGACCTCGACGCTGGCGAGCGCACCGCGACCGACATTCGCGCATCCACCGGCAACCCGGACGTGCGCGTCGAGCACCTGGACCTCGCCGATCTAGCGACCGTGCAGAGGCTCGCCCAGGCCTGGACCGGGCCCCTGCACCTGCTCGTGAACAACGCGGGCATCATGCACACCCCGGAGCTCAGAACCCCGGGCGGCTGGGAGCTGCAGTTCGCCGTCAACCATCTCGGGCACTTCGCGCTCGCGAAGGCGCTGCTGCCTGCCCTCACCGAGGCGGGGAACGCGCGCGTCGTGGTCGTGAGCTCGAGCGGGCACGCCTCCAGCGGCATCCGCTTCGACGACCCCTTCTTCGTCAGGGACGACTACGACTCCGGACTCGCATACGGGCAGTCGAAGACCGCGAACGTGCTCTTCGCGCTCGAGGCGACACGTCGCTGGGCCGACCGCGGCGTCACGGCCGCGGCGGTCATGCCCGGCGGGATCTGGACGAACTTGCAGCGACACTGGGACCCCGAGGTGCTCGCCGACATGAAGCGACGCTTCCCGACCAAGACACCCGAGCAGGGCGCCGCGACGTCCGTGTACGTCGCAACCCGCGCCGAGCTCGGGCCCGGCACGCCGGCCTACTACGAGGATTGCCACCCGGCGCAGCTCGTCGAGGAGGTCACCGACGGCGTGCACGGCGTCGTCCCGCATGCCATCGACCCTGATGCCGCTCGCAGGCTCTGGGAGCTCTCGGAGTCACTCCTCGCCGACGAGGCCTCCCAGCCCGCCGAGCCCGAGCTCTCGAACTGAACCTGGAGCGATTTCCCGACGGAGCGCACCGAGTCGGAACGCGCGTGCGCCTCGCACCCGAACGGGTGGACGGCGCTCAACGCCTACCTGGCTGGCCCCGAGTACGTGTGCCAGCGGCCCGCAACATACCCGACGCACAGCCCAGACGGCCACCCATTGGAGCCCGCCACGGAAGAGATCCGCGCGATCATCCACGAGATGACCGCCGAATACCTCGCCCATGCAGGTGTTCCCGAGCAGCCGTTCGGCGTCGACTGGGAGATCAGCCTGCCCGCAGGCGTCGACGAGGGCAGGCTGAATGGCGCGTGCATGGCTGCCCACCACGCGATCGACCCGTACAACGGACGCCTCGCGGCCCAGCGAATGCTGACCGCGCTCCGAGAGCTGCTGGCTGAACCGGCACGGGAGTAGGCACGGAGGTGGGCGCGCGAGGTGGGCGCGCGAGGTGGGCGCGCGAGCCCGTGATGGCGCGGGTCGGGGCGTCGGCGGGTCGCGGGGTCTTCGTGGGCACTTCCTTCGGGACCAGCTTCCGCCTCGCTAGACTTTTGTGAACATTACTTCACGGACACGCGGGGCGGCTAATCGTACACAGCTACCAATTTCGATCAACTTGAGTGCCTGCCGTTTCTGGGGATATCTCCCGTGTAGGCCAGCATGTGACTTCGGGAGCCTGAAAAAGTTATGCACAACCCTCCCTAAAATCGGACCGGTCCGGTAGGCTTGGGTCCATGCAACAGCACCGCAGCAACGACGTGGCCGATCCGGGGTTTGACCCTTCGGACCCGGCCTCCGTCGCGGCTCGCCGGTCGGAGATCCTCGCGATGGAGGAAGCGGCCGCGGCGATGCTCGCGGCCGGCGCCGCCCTGCAACTGCGAGCCCACGCGGCCGCGTACGACTTCGGGCACGCCCTCGATGTCGCTGAGGGATGCGCGGAATCCGCCATGCACGTGCGATCGATCGCGAACGAGGTCGGCCTGCTCGTGAAGCTCGCCGCCGGCACCGCCCAAGGACACCTCGCGTCAGCATCCGTGACGCTGCGCGAGTTCCCGGCCCTCGCCCTCGCGCTCGAGAGCAATGTCGCGACGCCCGCTCAGGTGCACAAGCTCGTCGAGACCGGCCTGAAGATCAACCACGACGACCCGGCCGAGCAGACCCACCGGCGGGGCGAGTTCGTCCAGGTCATGCTGGAACGGGTGCGCCGGGAGCCGCTCCCGCCGGCAGCGCTGCAGAAAGCGGCCGAGCGCGTCGCGGAAGAGCTCACCGGGGAGTCCATCGATCAACGCCACGAACGCGCGAAGAAACGGCGCCGCGTGAGCGTCGAGGACCTCGGCGACGGCATGAGCATCCTGCGAGTGCTCATGAGCTCCTTCCTCGCGCACGCCATCCGCGACCGCGCACGCAAGCAGAGCAAAGCCATCATCAGAGCCCGCCCCAAGCCGGGCACCAATCAGACCGGCCAGGCCGGCGAAACCGGTCAGACGGGCGAGCCGGGCGAGCTGGCAGACGCGGTTGCGCCGGATGAGCGCACCCTCGACCAGGTCATGTCCGACGTCGTCGCGGACCTGCTCCTCACCAGCGACCCCACCATCTCGAGCGCAGCGAACGGCATCCAGGCCACCGCCCACGTCAGCATCCCCATCACGACACTCTTCCCCGACCCGGCCCGGCCAGCACGAGCCCCGGCGCTGCTCGAGGGCATGTCCCCCATGCCCATCGAAGACGCGAAACACCTCGCCGCGACCGCACCCGCCTTCGTCCGCCTCCTCACCCACCCCATCACCGGAGCAATCCAAGCCGTCGACGCCTACACCCCCACCGCAGCCATGCGCGCGTTCCTGAAAGCCCGCGACATCCACTGCCGCTTCATCGGCTGCCGCCAACCCGCCACGAACTGCGAACTCGACCACACCATCGACCACCAATACGGCGGCAAAACCGCCACCTGGAACCTCAGCGACTTCTGCAAAAACCACCACATCATCAAGCACCACACCGCCTGGACCGTCACCCAACACGACGGCGGCACCCTCGAATGGACCACCCCAAGCGGAAAAACCTACGTCGACCGACCCGAACCCCACGGCCCCACCTTCACACCCACCGACCAACTCTTCAGACCAGCGGACGAGCCCCCAGGGCCCAACTCGAGTGAGCGCTCGGCCCCTGAAGAAGACCCGCCGCCGCAGCTCGGCCAAGCCTCCAGCGCGCCGCCGTTCTGACCAGGCGAGGCGACCCGCGGGCGACGCGCTGCCTCCACGAGGCGCGCTCGCAGAGGTGCGCCCTCGCTCGTGTGACGAGCGAGGGCGCACCCAAGTGGGAGTCGCGAGTCGCTCCGCGCTGCCCGCTCTCTCCTTCTTCCTGTTTCACACTTCCCGCCGCCTACCGATGGTCGCCGACGGACTCCGGCTAGCGAGCCCCGACTAGGCCGGGCGACGCACCCACGCGGTCGTCTCGCCCGCCAAGTCTGTGCCACTGTCGAGGTCGCTGCGCAGCAGCACCTCAGCGTCAGCGCCAAGGTCGAACGGCTCGGACCCGAAGTTCGTCACGATCTCCCAGCCGTTCGGGCGGGCGAAGCGAAGCACGTCCGCTCTCCCGCTCGGCAGCCACTCGAGCTGCTCCCCGCTCTGCAGCTCGTGCCGCAGCGCGAGGGCCTTCCGGTAGAGCGCAAGCACCGAACCGGCGTCCTCTTCCTGGAGCTCGACGGCCGACGCGCCGAACCATCCGGGCTGGGGAAGGTGCGCATCCGCTTCCCCGAACCCGAACGATCGACCCTCGGCAACCCAGGGCAGAGGAACACGGCAGCCGTCGCGGCCGATGTCGACGCCGGGGTTGCGGAAGAACGTGGGGTCCTGGCGGTCCGAGTCCGGGATGTCGGCGACCTCGTGGAGCCCGAGCTCCTCACCCTGGTACAGGTACGCAGAACCCGGCAGCCCGAGCGTGAACAGAGTTGCCGCCCGCGCCCGACGCAGCCCGCCCTCCGCGTCGAGCACAGGGTGCTCGCCCCCCGAGAGCAGCCACTCCGAGCCGTGCTTCACGACCGGGTGACCCTTCTCGCTGCGCTCCGGATGCGGCAGTCCGTAGCGCGTCGCGTGACGCACCACGTCGTGGTTCGACAGCACCCAGGTGGTCGACGACCCGGAGCGCTCCGCGAGCTCGAGGTTGTCGGTCACGATGCTCGAGAACTGGCGGGCATCGAAGTCGGCCTCGAGGAGGTCGAAGTTGAACGCCTGACCGAGCCCCTCCGGGCTCGCGTAACGCGGGCGGCGGTCACGCTCGACCCACGCCTCGGCGACGGCCGTCCGCGGTGGGTCGTACGAGTTGAAGACCTTGCGCCACTCGGCGTAGACCTCGTGCACGTCGTCACGGTCGATGATGGGGTGATTGCCGTCGAAGGGCAACGCGTCGAGCACCGCCTTCGACGGCAGCTCGCCGCTGAGGTCCTTCGTCAGCATGTGGGCGACGTCGATGCGGAAGCCGTCAACGCCTCGGTCTGACCAGAACCGCAGCGTGTGCAGGAAATCGGCCCGCACCTCGGGGTTCGCCCAGTTGAAGTCGGGCTGCTCGACCGCGAAGTTGTGGAAGTACCACTGGCCGTCCTCGACACGATGCCAAGCCGGTCCGCCGAACACCGACTCCCAATCCGTGGGCGCCTCCGCCCCGTCCGGCCCATTGCCGTCGCGGAAGATGTAGCGGTCGCGCTCCGGGGAGCCCGGCCCAGCGGCGAGAGCCGCCTGGAACCACTCGTGCTGGTCAGACGAGTGGTTCGGGACGATGTCCACGATCACGCGGATCCCGGCCACGTGCAGGGCGGCGACCATGCGGTCGAAGTCCTCGAGCGTGCCGAGGCGGGCATCCACGTTGCGGTAGTCGGCGACGTCGTAGCCGCCGTCGGCAAGCTCAGACGGATAGAAGGGGCTGAGCCAGACGGCGTCGATGCCGAGCGCCTGCAGGTACGGCACCTTCGCGGTGATGCCCGGCAGGTCGCCGAGCCCGTCGCCGTTGGCGTCCGCGAAGCTGCGCGGATAGATCTGGTAGACCGCCGCCTGACGCCACCAGTCGGCGTCCTGCGGGCGGGCGCGGGTGAGGACGTCGGTCTCTGCGGAGAAGGTCGAGCTCATAGTTGGGTATTCCTCGGGTTGTTGGTGGTCTGTGGCTGAGAGAGTTCTGGGTTCGGGAGGGCTCGAGAAGGTTCGAGAGAGCTCGCGGTGGGCGCGAGATGCTCCTGTGGAAGCTCATGCGGCGTCCGCGAGGCAGTCATCCCTTGACGGCGCCCTGCGTGACGCCCTCCATGACCCACCGCTGCGTGAACAGGTAGGCGATGAGCGCCGGCGCCATCGCCATCAGGTAGGAGGCGAAGGACACGTTGTAGTTGTTGCTGAACTGGGTCTGGAAGATCTTCTGCACCACGGGCAGGGTCTGCATCGCCGGGTCGGAGATGATGAGCGACGGCATCATGAAGTCGTTCCATGAGGCGAGGAAGGCGAAGATGCCGACCGTCGCGCTCATCGGGGCGAGGAGCGGGAAGATGACCCGCCAGAACGTCTGCCACGTGCTGGCGCCGTCGATGCGGGCGCTCTCCTCGAGCTCGCCCGGGATCGACCTCAGGAACGCGGTGAAGAGCAGGATCGAGAAGCTGAGCTGGAACATGACGTGGAGGATGATGACGCCGACCGGATTGTCGAGCCCGAAGAGTCCGCTCATCTGGATCTGCGGAAGGGCGACGGCCGGGAAGGGCAGGAACATCGCCGCCAGCAGATAGTAGAAGGAGCCCCGGAAGAACCGGTTGTTCCAGTTGCGCGTGATGGCGTACGAGGCGAGAGCCGCGAGCAGGATGACGCCCACGACGGTGCCCGCCGTGATGAACACGGAGACGCTGAACGCCTGCGGGAAGTTGGTGAGATTCCAGGCCTCGACGAATCCGTCGAAGCTGAATGGCGCAGGCAGAGCGAAGACGTTGCCGCTGACAGCCTGCGAGGTGGTCTTGAAGGCGGTCACCACGGTCACGTAGAGCGGGATGAGCACGGTCACGGCGCAGAGGAGCAGGATGATCGTCGTCGACCATCGACCTCGTCCGCCACGGTTCCTGCTTGCCGAGGCCACTCGTGCGCGGCTGACGATGGGCTGTTGAAGTGCCATCAGAGTTGGTTCTTTCCCTGGGTGAGGCGGAGCTGGAGGAGGGAGATGACGACGACGAGGACGAAGAAGAACGTCGCGTTGGCCATCTGGTAGGCGTAGTCGCCGCCGCTGAAGCCGGTGAAGATCGTCATGGCGATGCTTCTGGTCGACGTGCCCGGGCCGCCGTCCGTGAGGCCGACGATGATGTCGTAGGCGTTGAGGAAGTTCTTGAAGCCGAGGATCACGTTGATGACGACGTAGCCGGCGACGAGCGGCAGCGTGATCTGCAGCATCTGCTGCCACTTCGAGGCGCCATCGAGGTCTGCCGCCTCGTAGACGTCGCCGGGAACCGCGAGGAGACCGGCGATGTAGATGAGCAGGGTGCCGGGGATCGCCTGCCAGGCCGTCACGATCACGATCCCGATCCAGGCGAGGTTCGGGTTCGCGAGGATGCTCTCCGACAGCCATGGGATGTTCAGGCTCTGCCCAAGTGCCGGCACGGCGTTGGAGAACAGGAAGTTGAACACGAACGCGATGACGATGCCCGAGATGACCATGGGGATCACGAACACGGTGCGCAGCGGAGCCTTGAGGCGGATGCGGGCGACGAGGCCGATCGCGAGGAGGAACGCGAGCACGTTGACGAGGATCACGGTGACGGCAGCGAAGCCCATCGTGAACCCGTAGCTCTGCCAGATGGCGGGGTCGCCGAACATGGCGATGTAGTTGGTGATGCCGACGAAGTTCCATTCGCCGAAGCCGATGGAGTTCGTGAAGCTGAAGAAGATGCCGATGATGGCGGGGATGGTGATGGCGATCGTGAAGAGCACGAGCGTCGGGACGAGGAAGAGGTAGTGGACGCGGTCGATGCGACGTGAGCTTCGCGGCCTGATTTTCTGGCCTTCGCGGGCGGCTTCCTCGGTGCGGATCGCCTCAGTGGTGGTTGCCTCGATGGTGGTCGACATTGGTGTCTCCGGTCCGGTTCTCGATCGAGTTGCGCTGGCCGTCATTGGCGCAGCGCGAGGCGGGCCCAGTCGGCGTCGAGCGTGCTGAGCGTCGAGTCGACGCTCGCTCCCCCGGTGACGAGTCCCTGCATGTAGTTCTCGGTGGGGATCGTCAGCGGAATCGCCTTCGACGGCCCCTGGTAGAAGGCGGCCTTCTCGTAATAGGGCTGGAGTTCGACGAGCCGCGGGTCGGTGACCGGGTCGGCGTCGACGGTCGTGCCGAAGCCGAGCTGGGCAGCGTTGTAGGCGTTGATGACCTCCGGCTGGAAGAGGTACTGGAGAAACTCGCGCGCTTCCTCCTTGTGCTTGGAGGCCTCCGGAATCCAGGCTGCGAGGTCGATGTTGACGCGCACCTCGCGGTCGTCCGCGTTCTCCGTCATCGGGAGGGGGAACATGCCGAGGTTCGCGTCCGGGTTGGTCTTGGCGATCTCGCCGAGCGCCCACGGGCCCTGCAGGTACATGGCCGCCTTGCCCTCGGCGAAGGCCACGTTGCCGTCGCCGTAGCCTCGGCTGCCCGCATCCGCGTTGGTGTAGGTGCTGGCGAGCTCCGTCATCCGCGTGACCGGGTCGGTCATGGTCGCTTCGAACGAGACGGGCGAGTCCGGCCCGACGTCGGTGCCCAGTTCATTGAGCTCGTCGTAGAAGCCCGCGACGTCGATGGAGCCGCCAACCGTGTAGTCGAACCATCCCTGGCTCACCGTCCACGGGTCCTTGAAGGTGGCGTAGAACGGGTCGACGCCGGCCGACTTGAGCTGATCGCAGACCTCGATGAGCTCGCTGTAGGTGGTCGGCACCTCGAGGCCCTGCTCTTCGAAGATGTCCTTGTTGTAGATGACGGATGCGGCCATGACCGAGTAGGGCAGCACGCTCGTGCGCCCCGGGTAGCTGGCGTACTGGTCGACGAGGCCCTGGATCTCCGGCAGGATGCGGTCGGCCTCAGGCAGGTCGGACAGGTCTGAAAGTGCCCCGCGTTCCATGAAGCGGGCCATCTCCATGTTGTAGTTGAGGAGCCCCAGGTCCGGCGGGTTGCCGCGAAGGAACCCGGCCTGCAGGTTGGAGGAGGTATCGAGGACCACTCGCACCTCGCTCTGCGAGGAGTTGTAGTCCTGGATGAGCTCTCGGAAGTACGGGATGGCTTCCGGCTTGCTGAGGAAGAAGCGCACCTCGGTGGGCCCCGTGCTGGTGCAGGCGGCGAGTCCTGAGCCGGCGAGCGCGATCACGAGCGCGGCGACAAGCGCACGCAGCAGGGCGCGGGGCCGGAAGCGTTTCGAAGGTGTTGGCACGTCGTTGTCCCTTGGGCTGAGCTGGCCGCTGCGGACGCTGGCCAGACATTGAAACGAACACTAAATTTTGTATCTAAATTTACTGCTGGAGGTAATGTAAACCCACTGCCAGCGAAAGGTCAACACCGTGTTCAGCCTTCTCAGCACCCCACCTCCCCTGAAGCGCGCCAACCTGCAACTGCTGCTCGAGTACGCCTGGAGCTCTGAGGCATTCACTGCGACGGATGCCATGAGCATCGGCCTCACGAGGTCGACCATCATCGACCTCCTCGACGAGCTCGCCTCGTGCGGGCTCGTCACCGAGCTCCCCAACTCGCGACAGGACGGCAGCTACCAGAAGGGGCGCCCCGCGCGCCGCTTCGAATTCGCGGCAGACGCGGGGGTCGTCGTCGGCGTCGATGCCGGACGCGAGCATCTGACGACGACCGTGTCGAACCTCCGCGGCTCGACGATCGGCACCAGCCAGGTCGAGGTCGACCCCGAGGCCGATTCCCCCGAGACGAGGCGAGACCTCCTGCGCCGGGTCGTCACCGACCAGCTCGGCGTGACCGGGCATGCCTTCGAGGAAGTGGCGGCGATCTGCATCGGCGTCCCCGCCCCCGTGGACGGGCGTGGTACCTCCCCCACGCACGTCGACAGATTCTGGCAGCGCACCAACCCAGATTTCGTGACGGTCTTCGAGGAGCAGATCCCGATCATCCGCGTCGAGAACGACGCCCTGCTCGCCGCCGTCGCGGAGGGCAGCGTGGGTGGAGGTGTCGGCAGCAGCGACTTCGTGACCTTCCTGAGTGGCGAGCGCTTCGGTGCGGGCATCGTCGTCGACGGGCGACTGCTCCGTGGCGCCCACGGCGGGGTCGGCGAGATGCTCGGGCTCGACCTCGTGGCCGGCGCGGAAGGCGTCGACGGCCTCGGGCTGCGTGCGGCGCGGCTCGCCAAGGCAGCCGTCGCCGACGGCAACGTGCTGCCCGGAAGCCCACTCCTGCGGGTGGAACCGGAGCAGATCGACGGCAAGCTCGTGCTCGAAGCGGCCAGGGACGGCGACCCTGACGCTCGTCGGGTCGTCACGGAAGTCGGCGGAGTGCTGGCTCGCATCGCCGGCCTCGTCGCAAGCCTCTTCGACCCCGAACGGGTCATCATCGCGGGAGGCGTCGCGCCCGGCGCCGACGGCATCATCGCGGCGGCCAGGGAGGAACTCCCAGCGCTCCTGCACCTGCCCGTTCCGCAACTCGTGCGCTCAGAGCTCGGCGCCGGCGTCGTGTCGATCGGCGCCGTGCAGCACGCCCTCAGCTCCCTGAGGGCCAGCATCCTGGACCTCTGAGCGAGGACGGACCCCGGACGAAGACAGGCCCCGGACGAAGAGAAACCCCGAACAGGGAGACACCCCGAACGACGAAGCACCCGAACAGGGATATCTCGCGCTCCGCACCCGTGACTGTGCCAGTGCCAGTGCCAGCACCCGGGCACGGGCACGGGCACCCGCGCCCACCGGCACGCGGATGAGCGCTGGCAAACGCAGGAACAGGAACCACCCTCGTCGAACCCGGAGTGGGTGCCGAAGCGAGTGGTGCCGCAGCAAAGGGGCGGCGAAGCAATGGGTGCCTGAGCAATGGGTGCCTGAGAAATCTCTGCCGGAACAGGTGCAGCCTGAGCGCGCAACACGCCCGCACGGAATGCGAACGAGCGGGCCGCTGTTCGACCTGTGGGGCCGCGCACGAGCGGGTCCCGCGATCCGAAAGGCAGTCCAAGTGGACCTCTTCTCCCCCCTGACTCTCGGCGACATCGAGCTCGCCAACCGTGTCGTCATGGCGCCGCTGACCCGCACCCGCGCAGATGCAGCAGGCGTGCCGGGCGAGCTCGTCGCGGAGCACTACGCGCAGCGCGCGAGCCTTGGCCTGATCATCACCGAGGGCACCTACCCGAGCGCCGAGTCGCGCGCCTACCCGGGCCAGCCCGGCATCGTCACCCCCGAGCAGGTCGAAGGCTGGCGTCGCGTCGCCGAGGCCGTACACGCCCGCGGCGGGCGCATCGTGATGCAGCTCATGAACGGCGGACGCGTCTCGCACACGGAGATCACGGGCACCGACCGGATCGTCGCTCCGAGCGCCATCGCGATCGATGGCGAGGTGCGCACCCCGAACGGCAAGCTCCCCTACCCGGTTCCGCACGAACTCACGACGGCTGAGCTCGCCGAGGTCCGCGAGGAGTTCGTGGATGCTGCAAGGCGCGCCATCGAGGCAGGCCTCGACGGCGTCGAGATCCACGGCGCGAACGGCTACCTCCTGCACGAGTTCCTCTCGCCCGTATCGAACCAGCGCACCGACGAGTACGGCGGCTCGCCCGCGGCGCGCGCCCGCTTCGTCGTCGAGGTTACGGCGGCCGTCGCGGAGGCGATCGGCGCGGGACGCGTCGGCGTGCGCCTGTCACCCGCCCACAACATCCAGGACGTCGTCGAGACGGACGAAGCCGACGTGCGCGCAACCTACGACGCCGTGGCGGATGGCCTCGCCCCGCTCGGCCTCGCATACCTGAGCGTGCTGCACGCCGACCCGGAAGGCGCGCTGGTGCAGGACCTGCGGGCCCGCTTCGGCGGCGCATTCATCGCAAACAGCGGTTTCAGCAGCGTCACGACCCGCGAGGAGGCCCTCAACCTCGTCGGCCAGGGCAACGCGGATGCGGTGGCCGTCGGCCGCCTCGCGATCGCGAACCCCGACCTCGTCGAGCGCTGGCAGGGCGACCACCCGGAGAACGAGCCGAACCCGGCGACCTTCTACGGCGAAGGGGCGGTCGGCTACACCGACTACCCGCGACTCTCCGCGTAGACCGGGCAGACCGCGCAGCCCGGCACAGGACAGCGCAGCCTGCGCAGCCTGCGCAGACCGCACTGTCCTGCCAACTACCGCGGCCCGTGCCGCCCAGCTAAATCGTGCAGACAGCAGACAGCAGACCGCGCAGTCCTGCCGACTCGCGAGGCCCGCGCCGCTCTGCCCGACGCACGCCAGCTCACGTACGGCAGCACGGCAGCACGCCAGCACGCGCACGCCAGCACGCCAGCACGCGCGCGACGCCACGGCAGCACGGCAGCACGCGCGCGACGCCACCCGGATGATCCACGGTGGCGTCGTGCGCGGCGCGACCGGGCACCGATGTCGTGGGTCGCCGCCCCACACCGCCATTGCGGATCTCCGCCCTCGTGCTAGCATGCGTTATACGATTAACTGATCCACAAGGAGGTGGGCAATGGCGAGACGCCCCAAGACGACGACGATGTCACAGGTGGCAGAGCACGCCGGTGTATCGCAGGCCACGGTGTCGCTGGTCCTCAACAACGTCGCGGGATCCCGCGTCGCCGAAGCCACCAAGGAGCGCGTTCTGGAAGCGGTCCGCGAGCTCGACTACCGGACGAACGCCTTCGCGAAGACCCTGCGGAGCGGCGAGTCCGAGATGATCGGCTTCATCTCCGACGAAGTCGCCAGCTCCCCCTTCGCCGGCGGGCTCCTGAAAGGCGCACAGCGCCTCGCCTGGGAGAACGGCAACGTGATCCTGACCGTCGACACCTACAACGACGCTGGACTCGAGCAGGCCGCCGTCGAGATGATGCAGTCCTACCGAGTGCGCGGCGTCGTCTACGCCTCGATGTACCACCGAGTCCTCGATGTCCCCGAGGCGCTCAGCGGGGTACCCACCGTCGTCGTCAACGCACAGGACCGCGCCGGCCTCGTGCCGAGCGTGTTCCCCGACGAGGAAATGGGCGGCTACGCGGCGACGCGCCAGCTCCTCGACGCAGGCCACACGAAGCTGGCGATGATCAACATCCAGCCCCAGATCAGCGACCTGCCGGCCGGCATCGGACGCCTCGCCGGGTTCCGGCGCGCGCTCACTGAAGCTGGCCTCTCACCGAGGCCCGAGTGGATCCTCCCCGGCACCGGAATCGTCGAGGATGGCCTGCGACTCACGAAGGAGCTCATGGCGGGCGACGACCGACCGACGGCGATCTTCTGTGGCAACGACCGAACCGCCTGGGGCGCCTACCGGGCACTCGAGGCCCTCGGCCTCAGCGTTCCAGACGACTGCTCCATCATCGGCTTCGACAACCACGAGATGCTCGCGCCGCACCTCGACCCCGGCCTGACCACGGTCGCCCTCCCCTACGAGCAGATGGCGCGGACCGCCATCGACCTGCTCCTCGACCCGACACCCTCCCCGTCCCTTCACATCCCACTCGAGTGCACCGTCGTGACTCGCGGGTCGGTAGCAAAGGCCAAGGCATGACCACGAAGATCACCCTCCCGGAACGCAAACCACGACAGCCCCGGCGGTCCCGACAGTCAGAACAGTTCCGACACCCAGAGCAGCCCCGACAGCCGCGCCGCCCGCGACGAAACTTCAGAACTGAAGTCCGCCGCGCCATGCGGAGCTGGCAGTTATACGTATTACTGCTTCCCGCGCTCGCCTCGGTCCTGGTCTTCAAGTACTGGCCCATGTACGGGGCACAGATCGCCTTCCGCAACTACAACCCGGCAGACGGATTCGCCGGGAGCCCCTGGGTAGGGCTGGAGCACTTCGAACGCTTCGTCACCTCGTTCCAGTTCGAGCGACTCATCGCGAACACCCTGACGCTGAACGCACTCGGGCTGCTCATCGCGTTCCCCGTGCCGATCATCCTGGCGCTCATCGTCAATCAGCTGCAGAGCGAGCGCTTCAAGAAGTTCACGCAGACCGTCCTCTACTCGCCGTCATTCATCTCGGTGGTGGTCGTCGTCGGCATGATCTACCTGCTCTTCTCGCCGAGATCCGGAATCGTCAACAACGCCATCACGGTGTTCGGCGGCGACCCCATCTTCTTCATGGGTTCAGCGGAGTGGTTCAGGCCCCTCTACATCGGCTCGGACATCTGGCAGAACGCGGGATTCTCGATGATCGTCTACCTCGCCGCCCTGACCGCCATCGACCCGTCGCTCCACGAAGCGGCGCGCGTCGACGGGGCCAACAAGTGGCAGCGGATCCGGCACATCGACATCCCCGGGATCCTCCCCGTCATCACGATCCTCTTCATCCTCGCGATCGGGAACCTCTTCAACCTCGGCTTCGAGAAGGTCCTCCTCATGCAGACCGACCTCAACCTGCCGACCTCCGAGGTCATCCAGACCTACGTGTACCAAGCCGGCCTCAAGCAGGCCCAGTTCAGCTACTCGGCCGCCATCGGCCTCTTCAACTCCCTCATCAACATGGTGCTGCTCCTGACCTTCAACTGGGTCGCGAAGCGTGCAGGCCAGTCGACTCTCTGGTGATGAACATGACCTCAACGGCCTCACGCCCCCAATCCGATGCACCCGCGCCGCTCGACCACGGCGCGCGACCCCGGGTGGCTCCCCACCCTGTGCCGCGCCGACGGGACCCCTGGCGCAAGCGCATGGCAGACCCGATCTTCAACACCTTCGCGGTTGGGACCCTGCTGCTCGCCATCGCCGCCGTCCTGTACCCGCTGTACTTCATCGTGATCGCCTCCGTCAGCGAACCCGCCGAGATCCTCAACGGCAACGTCTGGCTGTGGCCCCAGGGGTTCACCCTCGAGGGCTACGCGAGGATCTTCGCGGATGCGGCCATCTGGCAGGGCTTCGGGAACTCCGTGCTCTACACGAGCGTCGGCACCCTCATCAGCGTCGTGTCGATCCTCTGCGGGGCCTACGCGCTCTCGCGGAAGGACCTGTACGGACGCAAGGTCCTCATGCTCGTCTTCATTCTCACGATGTTCATCGACGGCGGCCTCATCGCCCGCTACCTCGTCGTGCGCGACCTCGGCATGCTGGATACGATCTGGGCCGTCGTGCTCCCCGGCGCGGTCGGCGTCTGGAACCTCATCATCGCGAGGGCCTTCTTCGAGAACAACGTCCCGAGCGAGCTCCGGGAAGCCGCTCAGATCGATGGGGCGAACGACTTCCGCTTCTTCTTCCAGATCGTGCTCCCGCTCTCGAAGCCCCTCATCTTCCTCATGATCATGATCCACCTGGTCGCGAACTGGAACGCATTCTTCGACGCCCTCATCTACCTCGACGACGAGAGCAAGTACCCACTCCAGCTTGTCCTCAGAAACGTGCTCATCCAGTCGGAGGTCAACTCCGCAGGAGGCACGGGCGCAGTCGATTCCTACGCCGCCGCTCAACGCCTGGGCGAGCTCATGAAGTACGGAATGATCGTCATCTCCAGCCTGCCGCTGCTCATCGTCCTGCCCTTCATGCAGAAGCACTTCACCAAGGGCGCCCTTCTCGGCGCCGTCAAGAGCTGAACAGCTCCTCATCCCACCATCGCTCGACTAGAAAGACAGAACGAACATGAAACAGCGACGTTTCGCGACCTCGATCGCCCTCGTGACCGTAAGTGGCCTCCTGCTGACCGGATGCACAGGCGGCAGCGGCGGCGGCGAGCTCACCGACCTCTCCTCCGACTACGGATTCAACGCCGAAGGGCTGCCCATCGTCACCGAGCCCCTGAGCCTCACGTTCGGCGGCACCAAGTCGGCGCTCGCCCCCGACTACGCCTCCATGGAACTCGTCCAGCAGTGGGCAGAGGACACCAACATCACGATCGACTGGCGCAACCTGCCCGAGCAGGTCTACGCCGAGAAGAAGAACCTCATGCTGGCCGGAGACGAGCTCCCCGACGTGCTCTTCAACTCGGGCCTGAGCGACTCCGAGATCGTCCAGAACGGGTCGAACGGCACCCTCATCCCGCTCGAGGACCTCATCGCAGCGCACGCGCCCACCCTGTCCGGCATCCTCGACGCTCGACCCGACATCAGGGCCGCGCTCACCGCATCCGACGGGCACATCTACACGCTCCCCTCCGTCGAGGAGCTCGGGATCCTCCAGTACCCCAACTTCCTCTACATCAACAAGCAGTGGCTCGACACCCTGGGCATCCCCATGCCGACCACGATCGACGAATACCAGGCTGCGCTTGAGGCGTTCAAGACACGCGACCCGAACGGCAACGGCAAGGCCGACGAGATCCCACTCTCGTTCCGCACCGACTCCTTCGCCGCCAACCCCTCCGACCTCATCACCGCCCTCGGCGGCCAGCCGGAGAACAACGACCACCGCATCGTCCGCGACGGGACCGTGGAGTTCACCGCCAACACCAGCGAGTACCGTGCTGGCGTCGAAGCGCTTGGCGAGTGGTATGCAGACGGACTCATCGACCCCGAATCGTTCTCGCAAGATGACGTCGCCTACCTGTCCAAGGGCAAGGCAGAGACGCCGATCCTCGGATCCTTCTTCTGGTGGGAGCTCGAAGAGATGGTCGGCGAGGACAAGAGTGGAGACTACGAGCTGGTCGGCGTCCTCGAGGGCGCGAACGGCGAGCGCCTCGCGAGCGTCTCCAACAATCAGGAGATCAACCGCGGCGCCATGGCGCTCACGCGCGCCAACCAGTACCCGTCCGCGACCATCCGCTGGGCTGATCGCCTCTTCGACCCGGTCATGTCGGCCCAGACCAGCTGGGGACCCATCGGCGTGACGCTGGAAGAGGACGCAGCTGGCCTCCTCGTGCAGATCCCCGCCCCAGAGGGAGAGTCCGAAGGCGAACGACGCCAGAAGGTCGCCCCGGGCGGCCCCAAGATCACGACAGCCGAGGACTTCGAATCGGTCGTCGCGCCTGAGCCCCGCGCGAAGCTGCGCCAGGACCTCGTGAACGAGAACTACGCGCCGTACGCCGCCAACGAGGCGTACCCACCAGTGCTGCTGTCGAACGAGGAGCTCGACCAGACCGCCTTCGCGCTCACCGACATCAACAGCCTCGTGAAGGAGAAGTTCGCGAGCTGGGTCGTGAACGGGAACATCGACGCCGAATGGGAGAGCTACACGTCTCAGCTCGAGGGCCTCGGCGTCGCAGAGGTCACCGACATCTACCAGCAGGCCTACGACCGGTTCCAGCAAGGCGGCGAGTAGCCGAAGGGCGGCGGGACCCTCCCGGTCCCGCCGCCCGCGCGCCCACCCCGTCCGACGAGCAGAACCGCCCCGCACGAGCTGCCATCAGCAGAGATCAGCTGCGTGAGCGCACGTGCAAGAGATAGCCCGTGAGCGCTCACCTTCAAGAACGGAACGCATCCATGACCATGACTCCCCCGACGACCACGGCCGTGACGCCGCTGCGACCAACCGCTCACTTCACGTCCCAAAAGTCCTGGCTGAACGACCCGAACGGGCTCGTCTACCACCAGGGCGTCTACCACCTGTTCTTCCAGACGAACCCGTTCGGCAGCACCTGGGGCAACATCTCCTGGGGGCACGCCACGTCCACCGACCTCGTGTCCTGGACCGAGCAGCCGGTCGCGATCCCCGCAACCGACGAGGAGATGGCGTTCTCGGGAAGCGCCGTCGTCGATACCCGCAACACGGCCGGCTTCGCGAGCGACGGCGAGACGGCCCTCGTCGCCATCTACACGAGCGCACGCCCACCCGTGGGAGAGAAGCCCGGCCTGCAGGCACAGTCGCTCGCCTTCAGCACCGATGACGGCGCCACCTGGACGCGGTACGCGGGGAACCCGGTCCTCGACATCGGCTCGTCCGAGTTCCGAGACCCGAAGGTCTTCTGGCACGGCGGCGACGACGGCAACTGGGTCATGGTGGTCGTGGATGCGATCGCCAGGAAGGTGCTCTTCTACACCTCGAAGAACCTCATCGACTGGACGTTCGCGTCGGACTTCGGGCCCGCGCACGCGACGAGTGGCGTCTGGGAATGCCCCGACCTCTTCCCGCTCCGCGTCGAGGAGACCGGGGAGACGCGGTGGGTGCTGATCGTGAGCATGAACCCCGGAGCGCGGGCCGGCGGGTCCGGCACGCAGTACTTCGTCGGCGACTTCGACGGCACCACCTTCGTCGCCGAGCGCCTGACCGCCTCCGACGATCTTGAGGAGTACGACTGGCTCGACCACGGGCGGGACTACTACGCGGCCGTTTCCTTCGACAACGCCCCGGACAACCGCCGCCTCATGATCGGCTGGGCGAGCAACTGGGACTACGCCAACGAGACGCCGACCTCGCCGTGGCGCTCCGCGATGTCGCTCGTCCGAGAGATGAGGCTCGTCCGCTGCGCCGACGGCCGCCACCGGCTGGGCCAGGTTCCGGTCATCGGGGAAGGCCACGCGGGCATGACCATCTCGGAGCACAGGATCGCCATCGAGCCGGGCAGTCGGTCCACGATCGTGCTCGACAGCGACGGGGCTACCGACGAGCAGGTGCTGGTCCACTTCGATCGCGACGCGGACTCCGCCAGCCTCACCGTCGAGCGCGGGAGCAGCGGCATCGTGGACTTCCATCCCCGGTTCGCGGCCCCCAACCGAGTGCCGATCGGCGCGCACATCGCGTCACCCATCGACGTCAGGATCGTGGTGGACGCGACCGTCATCGAGATCTTCCTCGCCGACGGCACGCAGACGGTGACGGAGCAGATCTTCCCCAGCGTTCCGCTGGGCCGCGCGCGAACACAGGAGTGAGCCACGCCCGAACGCTGGAGTGAGCCACGACTGAGCATAGGAGTGCGCCGGGCAGGAGCGCACTGCACAGGAATGCGCCGGGCAGGAAGGCGCCAGGTAGGAACAGAGCAGCGGCACACGCCTCAGGCCGAGTGAGGCTGTTGGCGAACGCGAACCGCACGCCGCGTGGGACAGTTGGCCATGCGCATCGCCGACTTCCCCGTCCCTGATTCCGCCGCCGCCCGAGGCGCGCTCGAGCTGGCCCTCCAGTACCAGACGGCGTCGCTCACCGCCCACGCCGTCCGCTCGTGGCTGTGGGCGGAGGGCATCGCCGCGGTCGAGGGTCGAGCTGGTGTCGACCACGAGCTGCTCTACGTCGCAGCTCTCCTCCACGACATCGGGACGACGACGGAGTACGACAACCACACGGTCTCCTACGAGCACGCGGGTGGGCACGTCGCCGTCGCCCTGACGGCCGGTGCGGGCTGGGCCGCGGAGCGTCGAGCGCGGGTCCTCGACGTCATCGTGCGCCACAACTGGACGAGCGTCGACCCACAACTGGACCTCGAGGGGTACCTGCTCGAACGCGCAACCGGCCTCGACATCACCGGGAGCAGGCCGGATGCGCTGCCGGAGGGATTCCTGCGGGAGGTCCTGGCAGCGCATCCGCGAGGCACGCTCGCCGCCGAGTTCGGTGCGTGCGTGACCGACCAGGCAGCGCGGAAGCCGACGACCTCCGCCCGCAGGCTCGTCGACGGCGGGCTCCTCCAGAAGCTCGACACGAACCCGCTCGAGCAGCTCGGGTAGGCGCTGAGCTCCCGCAGGTCGAGCAGATCCGCTGGTTTCGAGCATCTCCGCCGGGACCCAGCCCCGTTCCGGTTCCATGCCACCGTCACTCGTAGCGCAGCGACTCCACCGGGTCCGCTCGTGCGGCTCGAGCCGCGGGCAGCGTCCCCGCCAGGAACGCGATGACCATGACGACGACGATGACCACGCCGATCGAGACCGGATCGAACGCGATGAGCGTGAGCCCCGGCAGGTCCGCCAGCAGCGTCGTCGCGAGCGACGCACTGATGACCGTGCCCGCGACGACGGCGACGACCGCACCGATCGCGCTCCCCAGCAAGCCGATGAACGCCGCCTCGATGCTGAACAGCGTGAACACGCGGCCGCTGCCCATCCCCATGGCCTTCATCAACCCGATCTCGCGAGTTCGCTCCTGCACGGACATCAGCAGCGTGTTGACGATGCCGAAGCTCGCAGCGAGGAGGGCGATCACCGCGAAGGCGTTCAGCACGAGCACGATCCCGTCGATCACCGTCTTGATCGTGCCGAGCTGATCGGCGACGGTGCTCCCGGTGTAGCCGGCATCCGAGAGCCGCTGCTTGAGGAGATCGATGTCGTCGCTGCTCGCATCCGGGCTGAACCAGACCGTGGCCTGTGCGTACCGCTCCACCTGGTCCGCAGGGATCCCGATGTTCTGTGTGGCGTAGAGCTGGTCCGTGAGCGCGTCGTTCGGCACGAGCGCTGCCCCCGTCGGCGAGGCGATGCTCTCCTCGGCGACGCCGACGACAACCGCCTGGGTCTCGTGGGTGCCGCGGAGCGCATCCGTGCTGCCGATGGTCACGGTCCGGCCGAGCGCCGCATCCGCGTCGGCGAAGCCGAGCGGCTCGACGTACGAGGTCGGCAGTAGCACCTGCAGCTCGCCGCTCGCGTCGTCGGGATCGGAGCCGGCCTGCAGCTGGACGGTCTGGCCCTCCACGAGACTTCCCGCCCCCACCGCGAACCTGGTGCCGGCACCGGCCTGCACGAAGTCAACCGAGAGCGTCTTCGTGGCCTGCACGTCGTCGACGCCCTCGATGCCCGCGAGCGACTCCAGGTCGGCAGGCAGGAGCGCGGTGACGGTCGACCCTGGAGGGCCGGCGCTCGCCACAGCGTCCGGGTTGTACTCGAGCGGGCCGGACTCGCCGCTGCCGAAGCCCGTCGCGTCGCTCGTCTTCGTCACCGTCAAGGTGTCTGCCGCCCCCACCCCGTTGACGGTGTCGTCGATGTAGGCGTTGATGCCCGTGCCGAGCCCATTCGTGAGCGTCAGCGTGAACGCTCCCACGAAGATCGCCAGGATCGTGAGCAGCAGGCGCGTCTTCGAGCGGAACGTGTTCGAGACGGCGGTGCCGACGAGGTCCAGGGTTCTCATGCCGCCACCTGCGCAGAGTCTTCGACGATCAGGCCATCGCGGATGAGGATGCGGCGATCGCAGCGCGCCGCGAGGTCCTCATCGTGGGTGACGACGATCAAGGTGATGCCGTTCTCTCGGTTCAGGCGGAAGAGGATGTCCTCGACGACTCCGCCGGTGCCGGTGTCGAGATTGCCCGTCGGCTCATCCGCGAAGATGATCCTCGGATTGTTGACGAGCGCACGCGCGATCACGGTCCGCTGCTTCTGGCCGCCAGACAGGTTGAGGGCCTTGCTCCTCGCCTTGTCATCGAGCTCGAGCTGCTCGAGCGCCGCCAGCCCGCGATTTCGTCGCTCGCCGCGCGGAACGCCGGCGATCTTCATGGGGAGCACCACGTTCTCGAGCACGGAGACGTTCGGGGTGAGGAAGAACTGCTGGAACACGAAGCCGAACGTCTTGTTCCTGGTTCGGTTGAGCTTCTTCCCCCGCAGCGTTCGAGTGTCGGTGCCCTCCAACTCCACGGTGCCCGAGGTCGGCACGTCCAGGAGCGCGAGCACGTGCATGAGGGTCGACTTCCCTGAACCGCTCTTGCCGACGATGGCGAGGCTCTCCCCCTCGCGGATGTCGAAGCTCACGCCCTTCAGGGCTTCGAAGCGGTTCTGCCCCCGACCGTACGACCGACGGACGTCGCGGACAGAGATGATCGGTGCTGGCATGCTGCCTCCTAGCTGGTGCCGAGGTCTCGACCCTCTGATGCTCGCTGCTCCCCGAGCGCCGCGCGTCCCCCGACCGCGGTCACCGAGTACTGCGGATGCGGTACAGCCGTGCTCTCGACGGGGGACGCGCGAGCGAGATCCGGCGGGCACACTTGGTCCATGCAGGAATCCCGCAGCACCGCGACCGGCCAGGCCAGGCCGCACTCGCCGATGGCAGGCCGCGCCAGGACGCTCCCCCGAGCACCATCCTGGGTCGTCGACGTGCTCGCTGCGCTCTTCATCGTCGGCGTCGCCGTCATGCCGTTCGGCGGGGATGAGTTTCGACCGAGCACACCGTTCGCGTTCGCGATGGTCCTGGCTCCGGCAGCCCTCCTGCCGTTCCGCCGCCGCTACCCGGTCGCCGTGCTCGTCGCGACGCTCGTGATCTACGGAGCCACCGCCCTGACCGGGACTCTCGCGCCCGGCGTCGTCCTGGCCGCAGCGATGGCGATGTTCAGCGTCGCGACGCAGTCGACCCGCCGCAGGGCAGCCCTCACCGCGGCCCTCGCCGTCCTCGGCGTCGCCCTGCTCAGTCTGTTCGCAGCGCTCGGAAGCGTCTTCGATCCGCGAGCGATCCAGTTCGCCGTCACCATCGCCTTCGCCGCGGCTGCCGGAGACGCGACCCGCTCCCGGCGCGAGTACATCGTCGCGATCACGGAGCGAGCCGAACGCGCCGAGCAGACCCGCGAATCGGAGGCACGCCGTCGTGTCACCGAGGAGAGGCTCCGCATCGCGCGCGACCTGCACGACGCCGTCGCCCACCAGATCGCCGTCATCAGCCTCAACGCCGGGGTCGCCTCGAGCACCCTCCGGACCCGCCCCGAGCGAGCCGAGGATGCGCTCCTCACCATCCGAGGGGCTGCACGCTCAGTGCTCGCCGAGATCGGCGACCTGCTCACCGTGCTCCGCGCCGACGACACAGGCGACGCATCCGCCACCCCGCAGCCTGGACTCGAACGGCTCGACGCCCTCGTCGAGTCGTTCAATGAAGCGGGACTCCACGTCAACGTGCGAGCTGAGGGCGAGCTGCAGCAGGTCACGGGCGCGACGAGCCTCGTCGCGTACCGCGTCATCCAGGAATCGCTGACGAACGCACACAAGCACGGCGCCGAGAACCGCGCGCACGTCCTGCTTGCCCTCACGGAGACGGAGCTGCGCGTCATCGTCACGAACCCCGTCTCGGGCCCAGTCGGGCCGGCGGACTCGCCCCTTGCCACGGACGAGTCGGACGCCCGCCCGTCGGGCGGGCTTGGGCTCCTCGGCCTCCGCGAGCGGGTCGCCTCGGTGCGCGGCACCGTCACGACGGGCACAGCCGCAGGCGGCTACCGTGTGGCTGTGACCCTCCCCCGGCAGGACCGCCCGCACCTCGGCGCGGCCACCCACGGAGACCCCCGATGACCCGCATGCTCGTCGTCGACGACCAGGCCCTCATCCGGCAGGCCGTCTCCGACATCCTGGGCCAGGAGCCCGGCATCGACGTCGTCGGCGAGGCACGAAACGGCAGGGAGGCCGTGGCTCTCGTCGCCACGCTGCGACCCGACGTCGTGCTGATGGACATCCGGATGCCGGAGCTCGACGGGATCGAGGCGACCGCCGCTATCTGCGGCGATCCGCGGAACACCGAGGTGCGCGTGCTCATCCTGACCACCTTCGAAGAGGACGAGTACCTGCTGGCCGCCCTTCGCGCCGGGGCGAGCGGATTCATCGGGAAGGGTGCCGAACCCGACGACATCGTCCGAGCCGTCCGCGCGGTCCACGCCGGCGACGCGCTGCTCTCTCCGGCCGCGACCCGCAGCCTCATCACGAGATACGTGCTCCGCTCGCAGCCAACAGGGCCCTCCATCGTGCCGCAGCAGCTCGAGCAGCTGACGGATCGCGAACGCGAGGTGCTGCTCCTCGTCGCTCGCGGACACGCCAACGCCGAGATCGCCGAGCTGCTCTTCATCTCGCCGCACACCGCGAAGACGCACGTGAACCGCATCATGGCGAAGGTCGACGCCCATGACCGGGCGCAGCTCGTGATCATCGCCTACGAGAGCGGGCTCCTATCGCCCGGAGGGCACTGAGACTCGTCTGGAGAGCTCAGCGACTCACCCGGAGCGCAGCCACTCGTCCGGAGAGCACAGCGACTCACCCGGAGAGCGCCGAGCAGAGGCGGGTAGAGAGACGGGGCGGATGCCAGCGCCGGGCGGGAGTCACAGCGCATCAGCGGAGGAAGCATCACACGCAGACGCCCCGCCGGAACCGAGTGGTTCAGGCGGGGCGTGTGACGTGCGTGCGGCAACCCGTGGTGGCTAGGCGGCGCCGTCGAACATCGAGGTGACCGATCCGTCGGTGAAGACCTCGGTGATCGCGCGAGCGAGCGTCGGGGCGATCGGCAGGATCGTGAGCTTGTCGAAGCGCTTCTCGGGCGGCAACGGCAGCGTGTCGGTGACGACGACCTCGTCGATCGCGTCCGAGCTCAAACGCTCGACGGCCGGGTGCGAGAACACGGCGTGCGTGGCCGCGACGACGACGCCGATGGCACCGGCGGCCTTGAGCGCCTCGGCGGCCTTCACGATGGTTCCGCCCGTGTCGATCAGGTCGTCGACGAGCAGGCAGACGCGACCCTTCACGTCACCCACGATCTCGTGCACGCTCACCTGGTTCGCGACCCTCGGGTCGCGGCGCTTGTGGATGATCGCCAGCGGGGCATCCAGCTGATCGCTCCACACGTCGGCGACGCGCACGCGCCCCATGTCCGGGGACACGACGGTGAGGGTCGCCGGGTCGAGCTTCTCGCGGAAGTGCTGCAGCAGCACCGGCATCGCGAAGAGGTGGTCGACGGGCCCGTCGAAGAAGCCCTGCACCTGCGGGGCGTGCAGGTCGACCGACATGATGCGGTCGGCGCCGGCCGCCTTGAAGAGGTCGGCGACGAGACGGGCCGAGATCGGCTCGCGGCCGCGACCCTTCTTGTCCTGACGCGCGTACGGGTAGAACGGTGCGACGACCGTGATGCGCTTCGCCGACGCGCGCTTGAGCGCGTCCAGCATGATGAGCTGCTCCATCAGCCACTCGTTGATGGGCGGGCAGTGCGACTGGAGCACGAACACGTCGGCCCCTCGCATGCTCTCGCCGTAGCGAGCGTAGATCTCGCCGTTCGCGAAGGTGCGCGACTCGGTCTCTCCGAGCTCGATGCCCAGTTCTGCGGCGACTGCCTCGGCGAGCTCAGGATGAGCTCTGCCCGAGACGAGAACAAGTCGCTTTTCCGTGGAGGTGATGATGCCAGACACGCTGTACCGCCCGTTTCCTGTGCTTGCTCTGTTGTTACGCGTTCGGTGTGGAATCTGCCGCAGAGGCCGCCTCGGCGGCCTCTGCCGCGGCGGTGCCCGCTCGGTTCTTCAGCACCCACCCCTCAGCATTGCGCTGAGGTGCGACGTTGATGGCGAGTGCACCAGCCGGAACGTCCTTGCGGACGACGGTCCCGGCCCCTGTGTAGGCTCCGTCGCCAATCCTAACCGGGGCGACGAAGACGTTGTGCGAGCCGGAGCGGACGTTGCTGCCCACCGTGGTGCGGTGCTTGTTCACCCCGTCGTAGTTGGCCGTGATCGTGCCAGCGCCGACGTTCGAGTTCTGACCCACCTCGGTGTCCCCGATGTACGAGAGGTGCGGGACCTTCGAGCCGTCGCCGATCTGCGCGTTCTTCGTCTCCACGAACGTGCCGATCTTGCCTCCGGCCCCGAGGATCGTGTTCGGCCGCAGGTACGCCCACGGGCCCACGGTCGCACCAGCGCCGATGACGCTGAGGGTCGCGTCGGTGCGCTTCACGACGGCGCCCTCGCCGACCTCGCAGTCGACGAGCGTCGTGTCCGGCCCGATGATGGCCCCCTCGGCGACGGACGTCGCCCCGCGCAGCTGGGTTCCGGGGAGCAGCTCGACGTCTCGGCCGAGTGAGACGTTGCCCTCGATGACGGTCGTCGCCGGGTCGTGCACCGTGACGCCCTCGAGCTGCCAGTGCCTGATCTGACGCGCGTTGTAGTAGCGCTGCGCCTCCGCGAGCTGCACACGGTCGTTGATGCCCTGCACGATCTCCGGATCGGTGACGGCGATGGCCTCGATGCGCCCCGCATCCGCCTTGATGAGCTTCGCCGCGTCGGTGAGGTACTTCTCCCGCTGCGAGTTCGAGTCGTCGATTCGGCCGAGCACCTGACGCACCGTGCGGGCGTCGAACGCGTACACCCCGGCGTTGATCTCGGAGATGCGCAGCAGCTCCTCGCTCGCGTCCTTGTGCTCGACGATCTCGTCGAAGTCGCCGCCGGAGGAGCGCACGATGCGCCCGAAGCCCGCGGGCTCCTGCACAAACGCGCTCAGCAGCGTGAGCTGGTTCTGCGCGCGCCGGTGCTGCTCGATCATGCGCCCGATCGTGCCGGAGTCGAGCAGCGGCACGTCGCCGGAGAGCACGACGACGACGCCGTCGAAGTCAGCGGGGAGCGACTCGAGGCCGACCTCGAGCGCACGACCGGTGCCGGGGACCTCGTCCTGGTCGGCGAACTGCGTGTCGGGGGCCAGATCTCGGATCGCCGAGACGACGCGGTCGCGATCGTGGCGGACCACAGTGACGGTGTGCGCCGGGCCGAGCTCTGCGGCCGTGTGCAGCACGTGCCCCACGAGCGGGATGCCGCCGAGTCGGTGCAGCACCTTCGGGGTGCTCGAGCGCATCCGCGTGCCCTGGCCAGCCGCCAGGATGACGATTGCGAGTTCTCGATCGGTCACAGATCCTCCTCGTTGTGGGCGCCGTGATTCGAACGCCATCACGGTCCACGGTGGCATGCAGCACCCCCGCGCCGCTCCTCCCCCAGGATTCGAACCTGGACCTAACAGCTCCAAAGGCTGTCGTGCTGCCGTTACACCAAGGAGGAACGTGCCCGCTCACGCGCGCACTCGCCAATTGTGCCAGAACCGGAGAGGCCGCGGGCAAGCGCCGCTGGTGCTGTGGAGGGGATTGGGCCAGACTGCGAAGCAGAAGACACAAGGAGGCGTCATGTCCGAAGCTCTGTCCATCGCGCGGCGATTCACCGACACCTACTCGGCCGCCGTCGCAGGGCGCGACAAAGGGGCCATCATGTCGCTCTACGCGCCCGATGTGCGCGTCTTCGACCTCTGGAGCACCTGGTCCCACGAGGGAGCTGACGCCTGGGGCACCTCACTCGACGCCTGGTTCGACTCCATCGAGTCGGGCACGCACGCGGCCACCTTCACCGATCTGCGGGCCTACGGAGACCACGACGTCGTGGTTGTCGAGAGCTTCGTCCGCTACTCCTGGCAGAACCCCGAGGGCCAGCTCGAGTGGATGGACAACCGCCTCACCTGGGCGATCGTGCAGCACAAGGGCGAATGGGTGGTCGCGCACGAGCACACCTCAGCCCCCGTCGGCGCCGACGACGGCCTCGTCGTCACGAAGCGCGAGGTGGACGCACACCACCCGAACTCCTAGGAACCGAGCGTTCCGCCGCGGCAGGGAGACCGCGCCGCGACGAGTCGGCGGACGCGCCGCCCCGGCAGAACGGGGCCCCACAGCTGGCGCGTCGACGTGCTCTCGCGGGACTCGCCATAATGGGACGTATGGATGCCCCCAGACGTGCAGCTCACCCGCGTGACGTTCCGCGCGCGACGGTCGAGCTCAGCGAGGGCAGGCACAGCGAGGGCGTGCACGGCGGCCGCGCCGCGCATCCGACCGACACGGTCGACACGATCGTGCGCGACTGGTCGCGGGAACGGCCCGACCTGGACGTCGACCCGCTGCGCATCTTCTCCCGCGTGAAGCGCATCGCGAAGCAGCTCGACGCGCTCCGCAAGGCCGCGTTCGCCGAGACCGGGCTCGAGCTGTGGGAGTTCGACGTCCTCTCGGCGCTGCGCCGCGCCGGATCCCCGCACCGCCTCAGCCCGAAGCACCTGCTCGCGTCGAACCTCGTCTCGAGCGGCACCATGACGAACCGCATCGACCGCCTTGTCAGCCGGGGGCTCGTGACCCGTGAAGTCGACCCCAACGACGGTCGCGGCATCCTCGTCACCATGACCGCCAACGGGCGCGATCTCGTCGACCAGGCCCTCACTCGGCTCGTCGCCGCCGAGCGCGAGCTGCTCGCCGAGCTCGACCTCGAGACGCGGGACGACCTCGCGACGGCCCTGCGCACCCTCTCGCTCCGAATGGACGACCCCGCTCACTGAGCTCCCACCCCAGTCGCTCGGAGGGCGCCGGGCCTCGCCGGCCTTAAGCTGGTCTGATGGCCCATCTTCTCGGCGCGGAAGCGCTCCACCTCGAGTTCCCGACTCGAGTCGTCTTCGACAGCGTCTCCGTCGGCATCCAAGAGGGCGACCGCATCGGCATCGTCGGACGCAACGGCGACGGCAAGTCGACCCTGCTCAAGCTGCTCGCCGACCGCATCCAGCCCGATGGCGGCAAGGTCACACGGCGGCGGGGCGTGCGCGTGGGGATGCTCGACCAAGCAGACACCCTGGACCCGGAGCTCACCGTCAAGCAGGCCATCGTCGGCGACATGGACGACCACGACTGGGCTTCCGACGCGAAGATCCGCGACGTCGTGAACGGGCTCGCGGGCGACCTCGAGTGGACCGACAAGATCGGCGACCTCTCCGGCGGCCAGCAGCGCCGCGTGGCCCTCGCGGCCCTGCTCATCGGCGACGACGACATCATCATGCTCGACGAGCCCACCAACCACCTCGACGTCGAGGGCATCGCCTGGCTCGCCAAGCACCTCAACGGCCGCTGGTCGAAGAACCAGGGCGGGCTCGTCGTCGTGACGCACGACCGGTGGTTCCTGGATGCGGTGTGCGAGACGACGTGGGAGGTGCACGACCGTGTTCTCGACCCGTTCGAGGGAGGCTACGCGGCGTACATCCTGCAGCGCGTCGAGCGCGACCGGCAGTCTGCCGCCATCGAATCGAAGCGGCAGAACCTCATGCGCAAGGAGCTCGCGTGGCTGCGCCGCGGCGCCCCGGCGCGCACGGCGAAGCCGAAGTTCCGCATCGAGGCCGCGACGCAGCTCATCGAGGACGAACCTCCCGTGCGCAACCCCGTCGAGCTGTCGCAGCTCGCGACGGCGCGCCTCGGCAAGGACGTCGTCGACCTGCTCGACGTCGGCGTCACCTTCGGCGACAAGGAGGTGCTCCGCGACATCGAGTGGCGCATCGCACCTGGCGAGCGCACCGGCATCCTCGGCGTGAACGGGGCGGGCAAGTCGACGCTCCTCAACCTCGTCGCGGGCACCCTCGAGCCGACGAGCGGCAAGGTGAAGCGCGGCAAGACCGTCAAGATCGCGACGCTCTCGCAGCGCCTCGCCGAACTCGACGAGCACCAGAACGACCGCGTCCGCGAGGTCGTCGCGCGCCAGAAGTCGAGCTACGTTTCGGGCGGCAAGGAGATGACGCCGTCGCAGCTGCTCGAGCGCCTCGGCTTCACGACCACACAGCTCCAGACCCCCGTGAAGGACCTCTCCGGTGGTCAGCGTCGGCGCCTGCAGCTGCTCCTCATCCTCCTCGACGAGCCGAACGTGCTCATCCTCGACGAGCCCACCAACGACCTCGACACCGACATGCTCGCCGCGATGGAGGACCTCCTCGACACGTGGCCGGGCACCCTCCTCGTCGTGTCGCACGACCGGTACCTGCTCGAACGCGTCACCGACCAGCAGTACGCAGTGTGGGACGGCGGCTTCCGCCACCTGCCCGGCGGCGTCGACCAATACCTCGAGCTGCGCGCCAACAGCCTGAAGGGCTCAGCCCCCGCGACGCTCTCCAGCACGACGGATGCGACCGCCGGCGGTTCCTCGTCGGTTTCAGCCTCCAGTGCCTCCGGCCTCTCCATAGGCGGCGCTGACCGCCGCAGCGCCGAGAAGGAAGTGCAGGGCATCGCCCGCAAGATCCAGAAGATCGAGCAGTCCATGAAGAAGGTCGACGCCGAACTGGCCGCCCACGACCAGGGCGACTACGAGGGACTCGGGACCATCACCGCCAAGCGGCAAGCCCTCGCGGCCGACATCGACGCGCTCGAGGAACGCTGGCTCGAGCTCTCCGAGATCCTCGAGGCGTAGCGGCTCGCGGGCGGCAGAGCAGCTCACCAGGGGCAGACTGGGAGCAGACCAGCAGCTGGAGACCGGCAGCAGACCGGCAGCTCACCAGAGGCAGGAAGCCTGCAAGCGTAGTCTGGCGAACATGAGCCCGATCATCGGTGTCAGCGTCACGCCGCCCGCGGACTACGATCCTCTCGGCGCGGGCACCAACGAGGATGTGCCACCGAGCTTCGCCTGGGTCGCGGCCTCGAGGTTCCGACTCGACATGCTCAACAACCGGCCCCTGTGCGGTGCGGGAGACCCCGAACTGCTCGTCGGCTCGGCCGGTGAGGTGCGCATCCACTTCCCGATCGTCGACCCGGACGCCATCTGCATCCTCATGCTCGCGCCCGTCTCGTTCGAGTTCGAGCTGCCGGAGAGCGCGAGCAGTCGCCCGCTCACCATCACCGTCACCTACGAGGGCGGCCCGCAGGTCGACACGGCGACGCTCGCCTGAGCACCCCCGGACAGCCCCGGATGCCCTGAGCGCCCCTGAGCACCCTGAGCGCCCCCGGAAGCGCCCCCAGTAGCGCCCTGCATCCCACCTCCCGGCGCACCCCACCCCCACCTCCCCGCGCATCCCAAACCCGCGCATCCCTCAGGTCGCCTGCGCAGGAGTCACCCAGATGCATCTTGCGCTCGACGGGGAGATGCATCTCCCTCACTTCTGTGCAGGGGGGGGGAGATTGGCTGTGTGGGGACGCCCGCGCGAGGCGGAGCGCACAGGACGCGCATAGCTACGGCCCGCGGGCCCCAAAGCCACAAGCTGAAAGGCAAAAGAGTCAGCGAGATGCATGCTTCGGTCGCTACGAAGATGCATCTCGCTGACGTTTGTGAGAACTCGGTCGACTCGAGCGATGGATGCCGGTGCTGGTCCGCTCAGGGACGCCCCGGCTGCAGGCTCCGCAGGGCGTGCACCGCTGGTCGAGGGAGCAGCTCGGCTGGTCGTGTCGAGCCAGCCGAGGGTTCAGCTCATCTGGGTGATAGTGCAGCTCGGCTAGTCGAGGGTGTGCTCGGCGTAGATGCGCATCGCGTCGCGCACGAACTCGGCGCCCGTCGCGTGGACGCGCGTGTAGTTCTTGGCGAAGCGCTCGTCGGTGACGTACATCTCACCGAGGTTCGTGAACAGCTCGGCCGTCGGGGACTTGCCCTGCCAGCTGTCACTGATCCACGCGAATTGGCGGGCGGCGGCCGCCTGCGCCTCGTCGCTGCCAGGCCTGAGCCCCGCCGACTGGGCCGCGCTGAACGCATCCTGGATCTGCGTCTGCTCCTTCAGGAAGCCCTTCTTGCCGTCCGCGCCGAGGCCGCGCCACCACGTGTCGCTCTCGGCAGAGGCTTCGGCGCCCCACCGCTCCTCGACCTCGTCCTTGTACTGCGTGTGGTCGAATCCGTCGAACATCTGCTCGGGCATGAGCTGTTCCTTTCCCTTGAGTGCGGCGAGCGTCGCACGCACCGATCCGATCTGCGTCGTGAGGCGGCCGCGCTCGTCGTGCAGCCAGCCGAGGTGCGCCTCGAGCGCACCGACATCGTCGCTGCGGCCGGCGAGGGCGTCTCCGATCGCTGACAGGCCAACGCCCAGCTCGCGGAGGAGCAGGATGCGCTGCAACCGAACCAGCGCGCCCTCGTCGTAGTAGCGGTAGCCGTTGGCGCCCGTCCGGCTCGGCCGCAGCAGGCCGATGCTCTCGTAGTGGCGCAGCGTCCGCGACGTCACCCCCGACCGCTTCGCGACTTCGCCGATCGACCATTCCATGGCGGGCGTCCTCTCGCTCAGATCGTGTGAGCGGCTCCCCCGTTCTCGGGAGATCCGAACCGCTCGAGAACGACTGTAGAAGTTGACGCTGCGTCAAGGTCAAGCGGGTGCACGAGTTTGCCCGAGCCCCCGAACGGACGCACCGACTGGCGCGTCAGGCGCGCGTCAGGCGCGCGTCAGGCCGAGAGGAAGCCTCGGACGACGTGATCGAGGCCGCGCACCGTGAGGTCGATGGACTCGAGGTCGAGCCGCTCGTTCGCGGAGTGGAACCTGTTGCGGGCGACCGAGAAGGTCAGCTCGGAGCTCAGGATCCCGAACCCGAAGGCGTTCGCGCCGTGCAGCCGGTAGAAGCGCGCATCGGAGCCGCCGACCCCGAGGATCGGAGCGGGCTTCGCTCCTGGCACGAACTCGGCGAGGGCCTCTTCGATCTGCCCGTAGAGGCGAGTCGTGGTGGCCGACTCGTTCGCTGGCGAGAACCACTCCCCCTCGACGCTCACGAGGCCTGGGAACTCGGCGGCCACGGCAGCGAGGTGTGCCTCGACGTCCTCCTCGGTCACGCCTGGCAGCACTCGGATGTCGAGCGAGATCGACCCGCTGTCCGGGATGACGTTGACCTTCGACCCGGCGTCGACGACGGTGACGGCGACGGTCGTGTGCGTCCAGGCGTGGACAAACGGGGCGAGATCGCCGAGCTCGGGGTGCGCGCTGAGCTCGTCGATGGCCTCGTCGATGGTGTCGGGATGCGCGAGCCGCGTGCTCAGCTCGGTCGGAAGGTCAAGGGCTGCGAGCGTGTCGATCCACTGCTCGCTGATGCGGGGCTTCGGCGCGCCGGCCTGGAGGCGGTCGATGACCTTGGCGAGGGTGACGGCCGCGTTCGATCGGCCCCACGGAGCCGAGGCGTGCGCCGCGTCGCCGCGCACGACGATGCGCCGCGGGGCTGCCCCCTTCTCGCCGACGCCCACCGTGATGGCGGTGCTGCCGATGCCGCCGAGGCGCGCGCCTCCCCACTCGGTGAGCACGTTGTCGGCGGCGATCGTGGCCCAGTCGTGCTCGGAGAACCAGCCGACCCCCGCCCGACTGCCCTGCTCCTCGTCGGCGACGGCCGCGAACACGAGGTCGCCGGTGGGGGCGAAGCCGCTTGTCGCGAGGCGCTTGAAGATGACCGCGTAGGAGGCGGTGAGGAACAGCATGTCGACGGCACCGCGCCCCCAGACCTCGCCGTCGACGAGCTCGCCCGAATGCGGCGGATGCGCCCAGTCGCTCGCCTTCACGGGAACGACGTCGGTGTGGCCGACGAGGGCCAGCGATTCCGCAGCAGCGTCACTGCCCGTGAGGCGTGCCACGACGGAGACACGACCGGGGAACGGCTCGACGCGCGCGAGCTCGACGCCGCTGCCGGCGAAGAACTCCTCGATGACCGCCGCCGCCCGCCACTCGTTGCCCGAGTCGAGCGCACCGTCGTTGACGGTCTCGGCGCGGATGAGCTGCTGCAGGAGGGTGACGGTCTCGTCGCGAAGCGAAGTCATTCCCCCATCCTCGGCGGAAGGTGGCCGAGGCGCGCGCCGGAGCGTTGCGCGGAGTAACGAGCCAGGCCGCAGGGGCTCACGCGGCCCCTCTTGTCAGGTCTTCCCACCTTCACCGAGGTGCCCCGGCTCAGACGCTCGCTGGCACCAGGTCCCCGACGACGGCGGGCAGACCGAGGTTCTCGCGCAGCGTCGTTCCCGGGTACTCGGTGCGGTAGGAGCCGCGCTCCTGGAGCGCCGGGATGAGCTCGTCGACGATGTCGTCAAGCCCCGAGGGCACGAGGTACGGGGTCAGGTTGATGCCCGTCACGGCTCCGCTGCGGGCCAGCTCGGTGAGTGTGTCTGCGACCTCGTCGACGCCGCCGACGAATCCACGCTGCGAGGAGAGGTGGATCACGAACTCGCGGATCGACAGCCCGAGCGCCTCCGACTTCTCCCGCCACTGCTGCGCGAGCTCGAGCGCCTTCGCGTTCTGGAACGCGCTGCCGCGGGTGCCGTCGGTGACGGCCACAACCGGATCCTCCACAGGCAGCGGACCGTCGGGGTCGAGGTGGGAGAGGTCCTTGCCCCAGAACTGTTCGAGGTAGCGAAGCGACGTCGAGGGCGAGATCTGGTGCTCGCGCACCCAGCGGGCTTTCTCCTCCGCCTCCTTGGGGGTTCTGGCGACGATGATCGTCGCGCCGGGGAAGAACGCGAGCTCGTCGCGTGCACGGCCGAACTTCGTGAGCCGCTCGCGCAGATCGGCGGCGAACGCCGTCGCACCCTCCAGCTCGGGGTGGGCGGAGAAGATGACATCGGCGTGCTCGGCACCGAAGTCGCGCCCCTGGCTGGAGTCGCCGGCCTGGAACAGCACGGGTCGCGACTGCGGGCTCTGCGGGAGGACCCGCTCGGAGACGAAGCGGATGAACTCACCATCGAAATCGACGCGGCCCCGGTTCGCCCACAGTTCCTTGGCTGCCCGCACGAACTCAGCCGCCCGGTCGTAGCGGTGCTCATGCGCGAGGTGACCGCCGCGGCGGAAGTTCGCGCCGGTCCACGCGTTGTCGGTCGTCACGATGTTCCACGCCGCGCGCCCCTCGCTGAGGAGGTCGAGGCTCGCGAGCCGGTAGGCCAGGTCGGCCGGCTCGTTGTAGGTGGTGTTCTGCGTGGCGACGAGGCCGATCTTCTCGGTGATGGGCGCGAGCGCGGCGAGCTGCGTGATGCCATCCGGTCGCCCCGCCACGTCGTTGTCGTGGATCCTGCCGAGATGCTCGCGCAACCGCAGCCCCTCACCGAGGAAGAAGGCGGAGAAGAGTCCGCGTTCAGCGGTCTGGGCGATGCGCCGGAACGACTCGAACTCGGTCTGCGATCCGCTCTGCTCGCTTGACCAGATGGTCGTCGAGTTCACGCCCTGGAAGAAGACGCCGAACTGGATCTGGCCCGCGTCCGCCGCTCCCGAGGCAGGCCGCGTCGGGCCTGTGCTGTGCTGTGTCATCGTCGTGATCCTTCGCGTTCAGAGAGCCTGGGCGGCGTAGCGGTTGACGGGGTGCGCGAGCCCGAGAGCGTCGCGCAGGTGCTCGCCGGCGCGCGGCGAGGTGAAGACGCCAGCGCGGCGCAGCGCTGGGAGCACGGCGCGGCCGAGCTCCTGCACATCCGCGTCGAAGTCCGCGGGCAGCACGCGCACGCCGTTCGCGAACGACGCGACCTCGGTGATGAGCTCGATGAGACCGACCGCATCGCCGGAGTAGTGGATGCGCCCCGCCGCCTGCGTGTCGGCCGCGGGCGCACCGGCCCGGTCGGCCGCGGGGCGTCCTGGCGCATCGAGCGCAACCGAGACCTCGACGATCGTGCGGGCGATGCCTTGGGAGTCGGCCTGCCCGGCCGCGGCGCTCGCCTCGAGGACCGTGCGCTCGCGGATGAGTGCGACGTCGACGAGCTCGGGTGCCGCCGAGCCGTAGGGCGCGAACGTCGGGAGCAGTCCCTGGTGCGGGCGCGGGATGATGGACGGGCCCTTCACGCTGAAGCGAGCGCCCTCGAAATCGGCGTAGTGGAGCTTGTCGCGGTCGAGGTAGCGGCCGGTCTCGACATCGCGGATGACGGCGGCGTCCTCCCAGGAGTCCCAGAGCCTGCCGAGCACTTCGATGGTGTCGTCGAGTTCAGTGCGGCGGGCCTCAGGCCCATCGAGCGGGGGCCGGTCGAACGCGGCCGCTTCGACCTCGCTGCCGTCGACGTCGCCGATCCACCCTGCCCTGCCGTGCGACGCGTAGTCGAGCGTCGCGAGCTGCGTCGCGAGGTGGAACGGCTCGACCGCCGAGACCCGGATGAGTGGCACGAGGCCGGTCGCCCCGGAGAGCGGGGCGGCGAACGCGGCCTGCTCGATGGCGTCCAGCCGCGGAGCCGTCGTCGCGAGGTCGCGGAAACCCGTGTCCTCGAACGTGGCGATGGTCACGCCGAAGCGCTCGAGCGCGGCGATCGCTGCGCGGATTCGCTGTGGGCTGACGCCCTCGCTGCCCGCTTCGACGGCGATGGCAAACGGCGGGTTCTCGTGAGTCATGCCTCGAAGACTAGGAAGCGCACGTCGCCGCCTGGATGTCGACGCTTCACCTGCCGCCCCGGGAGGACTTCTGGCGCAACACTGGGTGCGAGCCTCGTGAAGTGAGGCGTACGGTACCCACCAATGAGCAGCAGCCCGCCTCCCACTGGAGCGGACCGCACAGCCCCGACCGTGGAAGGAGCATGAAGATGACACACACGACAACAGGCCTGAACTTCATGTGCCAGCAGCGCGTCGAGACAGGCAGGCCGGTCCTGCAATGAGCCTCGGGCTGCACACGTCGATCGGCAACGCCGTCCGTGTGACCACCACCCGAGCGGGCAGCGGCCGCGTGGAGTTCCACGCGATTCCCTTCGACGGCACACGAGTCGTCGCGAGCGCGGTGCTCTCCGGCCCCCTCGACGCCGTCGGTTCCGAGCTCGTGTTCGACGAGCTCTGGGTTGCCCCGGACGTGCGCGGAACCGGCATCGGGACCCGCGTGACGAGGGCCGCCATCACCTGGGCGGACCTGCACCTCGCAGCCGGAATCGACACCTACGTGCCGGAGGAGAACGTTGCCATGCAGCGCCTGCTGGAGCAGCTCGGCTTCGAGCGTCGGCCCGAGCTCGAGCACGGTGAGGAGAGCTGGACGCAGATCTTCGCGCTCACCCTCGAGCTCGCCGGTTAGCTCACCGTTCAGCTGATCGGCTCTAGTGACGGCACCGGCCCGGCCCCCGACATCCCGATGACCACGAGCGCCGGTCGGCTGACCGCGTTCCCGGCCTCGTCCTCCCAGGTCAGGGCGAGGCGCGAGCGGTCGACGACACCGCCAGAGCCGGCGAAGCTGGTCGTGCCGCCAGACGCAGCGATGTCGAACGAGGTGATCTCGCGGGTGCCCGCGACGACGAGCACGTCCACACCGTCATCTCGGACCCACCTGGCCGCGATGACAGGCAGCTGCGGTGCGCCGTTCACCGGTCTCGCGACGTCCCCCGCACCGAGCACGATCGGGTCCTCGTTGCCGCGCACGGCGATGATCGCCGCCCAGAGGACCCCAGAGCCGCGGCCCTGGCTCTCCAGGTGGGAGACCGAGGCGAGCGCGAGCCGTTCACCGGAGGGCAGCGGCTGATCGTCGAGGATGGATGCCCGCAGCCGGTACCCGTGCTGTGCGTCTCGGGCGGTGATGATGCCGCGCGAGAGCGCCGCGAAGCGAGCGTTGCCACGCTTGGGATCGGTGACCGCAGTCCAGTCCCGGTCTGCATCCTCGGTCTGCAGCATCGTGAGCCCCGAACTGGGATGCACGTAGGCGAACCCCGCGTAGACGTCCGCTGCAGCCGTGCCTCCCGCGTCCGGGATGCGCAGCAGCGCCCTGGCAGACAGGAGAAGGAGCCCGTCGGAGGTCGGCGTCTCGCTCAGCGCGGGTGCCGTCTCGGTGGAGAAGGTCGCCGTCTCGAGCGACATCCCGCGCTGCATCCGCTCATGGAAGAGCAGCACGCCCCGCGCGACCGTGAACCCGCGCTCATAGCGGCTCGTGGTGATCGAGGACGCCCCGAGCATCGTGAACGCCGTGTCGTCGTCGCTGCCGGCACCGTCGAGCGGACGAGCAAGGGCCGCGACCGCGTTGTCGGAGCGGAGGATCACGAGGCGAGCCGAGAACGAGCTGCGGAGGCCCGGCACCGAACCGAGCGAAAGAGAGTCGACATCGCCGGCCCAGAGCAGCTCGATCACCTGTCCCTCCGGGATCTCGATGCCGTCGCTCCCGCCCGTCACGTCGGCCCTGTCGGTCACGTCGTCCGCGCCGTCGGCCCTCCAGAGGTCGGCGGCGGCCACAAGCGCACGCTGGTCGTCGAGATCGGCTCGGGGACCCCGCGTGGGGTAGCCGGGCAGCGTCGACTCGCTCACCGCATCCGTCGGCGAGGTGTCCGACTCGTCCGTGAACGCGAGGACAACCCAGCCAGCGGCGAGGACAAGAACGACCACGATGGCGACGATCGTGATGGTGCGCGCACGACGCGGAGGCGCCTCAGGATCGCGATGGGCTGCCGATGTGTCGCCCATGACCGCTCCCTCGCCACACTGTGCGGGCACCGACCTCGTTGTGGTGCCCGACGCTAGTCTGCCCCAGTCGGCTCGACGGTGCGCACCGGACTCCCAGGCGTCCCCAGGTGTTCCTCGGCGTTCCCCGACCCGATGGAGTCGCGAGGGGCCGCTTGCCCCTCGCCGGGCTCAGTCTTCGGGAGTCCAGGCCGCCGCGAGCCGCACGTAGTCTTCGATGCCGACCGTCTCGCCGCGGGCGGTGGGGTCGATGCCGGACGCCTCGAGCACAAGCGAGGTCGCCGCCGCGTTCTCGCCGAGTAACGGCGACAGCGCCTGGCGCAGCATCTTGCGGCGCTGACCGAACGCAGCATCCACGATTCGGAACACCTTGCGACGCAGCTCCTCCGAGCCGCGCGGCTCAGCACGTTCCGTGTAGGAGATGAGGATGGAGTCGACGTTCGGCACCGGCCAGAACACCTTGCGGCCCACGAGGCCCGCACTCGACCATGTGCCGTACCAGGCGGCCTTCACGCTCGGCGAGCCGTACACCTTCGAGCCGGGTCCGGCGACGATGCGCTCCCCCACCTCGGCCTGCACCATGACCACCCCGCGCTGCAGCGACGGCAACCGCTCGAGGAGGTGCAGCAGCACCGGCACCGACACGTTGTACGGCAGGTTCGCGACGAGCGCGACCGGCTCTCCCGGCACGTCCTGAACCTGGAGGGCGTCGGAGACGATCACGTCGAGATGCGCGCCAGGCGCGTGCTCCTCCACCGTCTGCGGGAGTCGGGCGGCGAGGCGCTCGTCGATCTCGATGGCCGTGACGCTCGCCCCCGTCTCGAGGAGACCGAGCGTGAGCGAGCCGAGGCCGGGCCCGACCTCGAGGATGTGCTCCCCCGAACGGACCTTCGCGGTCTGCACGATGCGCCGCACCGTTCCCGGGTCGTGCACGAAGTTCTGTCCGAGCTTCTTCGTGGGCGTCACATCGAGCTCGGCCGCGAGCTCGCGGATCTCGTTGGCGCCGAGCAGGCTGACGCTCATGCGGTCTCTCTCTCGTCGGAGGTGAGGTCACGGGCATGGTCGCCTTGGCCCGGGGCCTGCTGCCAGCTGCCGTAGACGGCCTCGGTGTTCGAGGCGACCTTGGCGCTCAGCTCATCCACCGCGATCCCCAGATGCTCGGCCATCGCCCGCAGGGTGACCGGGATGAGGTACGGCGCGTTGGGGCGGCCACGGAAGGGCACCGGCGTGAGGAACGGAGCATCCGTCTCCACGAGGATGCGCTCGATCGGCGTCACCGACAGGGCCTCCCGCAGGGAAGCGGCGTTCTTGAACGTGACCGTGCCCGCGAACGAGAGGTACCAGCCCTCCGCCGCCGCGATGCGCGCCATGTCCGCGTCGCCGGAGAAGCAGTGGAAGACCGTGCGCTCCGGGGCGCCGACCCGCTTGAGGGTCGAGATGACGTCGTCGTGCGCATCACGGTCATGGATCTGCATGGCGAGGCCGTGCTTCTTCGCGAGCCCGATGTGCCGCTCGAACGCCTCGACCTGGAGCAGCTGGTCGGCCTTCTCCGGCGTGCGGAAGTAATCGAGCCCCGTCTCGCCGATGGCCCGCACGCGGGGCTCGGCCGCGAGGCGGTCGATCTCGGCGATCGCATCCTCGAGGGTGCCAGCAGCGGCGAGCTCCGGCACGACGTTCGGGTGCAGCGCGACCGCCGCGAGCACCCGTTCGTGGGTCGCCGCGACGTGCGCCGACCAGCGGCTCGACGGCACGTCGTTGCCGACCTGCACGACGCCCTTGACGCCCGCTGCGACCGCGGCGGCGAGGTGCTCGTCGAGCGTCAGGCGCTCGTCCTCCTCGCCATCCTCGATCTCGAGGTGCGTGTGGTTGTCGTAGCAGGGCACGGCAAGCGCCTCGGGGTACGGCGGGTACGCGAGGATGCGCGTGTGCCCGGACTCGCTGGTCGCCGAGCGGCGGCGCAGCCTCTCGGCGTCACCCCGCGCCCCGGCGTCCTGGGCCCCGGCGTCGTGCTGGGAATCGGTCACCGCTAGCGCTGGACTTCCTGCTCGATGCGCGGGAAGAGCGGTGGCAGCTCGCTCAGCGGCCGCGAGCCGACAAGCGCGTAGGCGTTGTCGATGCGGGTGGAGGCGAGCTCGCCGTTGCCGCCGATCGCGAACCACAGCTTCTCGGCCGCGATCGGGACGAACGGGTTGAGCAGCACGGCCAGGTGGCCGAGGCAGCGAGTCGTGACCTCGAGCACCGCGGCGAGGCGCGCACGGCCCTCATCGCCCTGCTTGGAGAGCGCCCACGGCTCCTGCTCCGTGATGTACCCGTTGAGCGCATCCACGAGCCGCCAGATGTGCGCGAGAGCGCCATCGATGTCGAACGCCAGCATCGCCTCGTCGGCCTTCGCCGCGACCTCGGTCGCGAGGTCGATGATGACCTGCTCCGACTCGAGCATCGTGGACTGCTCCGGGACGACCCCGTCGAAGTACTTGTTCACCATCGCGATGACCCGCGACGCGAGGTTTCCGAACCCGTTCGCGAGCTCAGCCTGGTAGCGAGCCGACAGGTCCTCCCACGAGAACGAGCCGTCCTGCCCGAAGTGGATGGCGCGCAGGAAGTAGTAGCGGAACGCGTCGGACCCGAAGACGTCGGTGATCTCCGTCGGCGCGATGCCCGTCAGCTTCGACTTCGACATCTTCTCGCCGCCCACGAGCAGCCAGCCGTGCGCGAAGATGCCGGCCGGAACCTGCAGGCCTGCGGCCATGAGCATCGCCGGCCAGATGACAGCGTGGAAGCGCAGGATGTCTTTGCCGACGATGTGGTGCGCCGGCCAGAACTTCTCGAGCTCCGACTCGTCGTCGCCGTAGCCGATGGCAGTGATGTAGTTGAGGAGCGCGTCGAACCACACGTAGACGACGTGCGACTCGTCCCACGGGACCTTCACGCCCCAGTCGAACGTGGTGCGCGAGATCGACAGGTCGCGGAGCCCCGAGCGCACGAACGAGATGACCTCGTTGCGCGCCGACGACGGCTGGATGAACTCCGGGTTCTCCTCGTAGAGCGCAAGCAGGCGGTCCTGGAACTCGCTGAGCTTGAAGAAGTAGTTCTGCTCCTGCAGCAGCTCGAGCGGCTTGGAGTGGATGGCGCAGACCTTCTCGCCCTCGTACTGGCCGGTGCCGGCGACGATCTCGGACTCCGGCTTGAACTCCTCGCAACCCACGCAGTAGAGCGCCTCGAACTCGGCGTCGTAGATGAAACCGGCGTCGTTGAGCTTCTGCAGGAAGCGCTGCACACGAGTCTCGTGGCGCTCGTCCGTCGTGCGGATGAAGTCGTCGTTCGAGATGTTGAGCGTCTCCAGCATGGGCTTCCACGCCTCGTTGACGAGCTTGTCGGCCCACGCCTGCGGGGTGACGTTGTTCGCGAGGGCCGAGCGCATGATCTTCTGACCGTGCTCATCGGTGCCCGTGAGCAGCCACGTGGTGTCGCCACGCTGACGGTGCCACCTGGCGAGCGCGTCGACAGCGACCTCCGTGTACGCGTGACCGATGTGGGGGACGTCGTTGACGTAGAAGATCGGTGTCGTGATGTAGAACGATTCGCCGGAAGCCATAGGGATCATCCTATTGTCGGCCGGGGACTGTTACGACGCGAGGTGCTCCTGAGAGACACCCCCGGCCCACTATTTCGCGAGCTGGCCCTGGTAGAGGTCTCGCTTGCTCATGCCCGTCTCGGAGGCGACCTGTGCTGCCGCGTCCTTCAGGCGCATCCCGCCCGCCACGAGCTCCGCGACCATCGCCTGGGCCCCAGCCTCATCGACGACCGCGGGGGCCGCACCCTCCACGACGATCACGATCTCGCCGCGCACCCCCTCCTCCGCCCACGGAACCAGCTCCGCCGCGGTTCCTCGCCTGACCTCCTCGTAGAGCTTCGTCAGCTCCCGGCAGACGGCGATGCGACGATCGGCCGGCCAGATCGCGGCCATGTCGGCGAGCGTGCGCGCCAGGCGGTGCGGCGACTCGAACAGGACCACCGTGCGCGGCTCGGTCGAGAGCGAGCGCAGGAACGTCTCCCGCTCCCCCGCCTTGCGAGGCAGGAAGCCGTCGAACGTGAAGCGGTCGGTCGGCAGCCCCGAGATCGCGAGCGCCGTGATGACCGCGCTCGGCCCTGGCACGCTCGTCACCGTCACTCCCTCCTTCGCCGCGAGCGCCACGATCGGGTAGCCCGGGTCGGAGATTCCCGGCATGCCGGCGTCGCTGACGAGCACCACATCGGCCTCGCGCGCCTGCTCGACGATGGTCTTCGCGAGCTCGTCCTCATTGTGCTCATGGAGGGCGACGAGCCGCGGGCGGTTCTCGACGCCCAGCATCCCGAGCAGCTTCGCCGTCGAACGGGTGTCCTCGCACGCCACCAGGGTGGCGTTCTTGAACGTGTCGATGAGGCGCGCCGAAGCGTCGCCGAGGTTCCCGATGGGGGTGCCGGCCAGGATGATCATGGCTGCGATCCTCCCACGCGCTCGCCCCGCGGCCCCTACGATTGCTTGGGTGAGCGAGCAAGCAGACACGGGAACACCAGACGAGGCGGCCGAGTCGTCCGCGACGACGGCCCCCGCGACGGCGACGAGCGGCACGGTGACCGCATCCGCTGCCCCTGCCGTGCCGGCGGCGAAGACCCCAGCGGCCCCGGTGGCGCGCGGCTCGGTGTTCGACGACCTCTGGGCGCGAGTCACGAGCACCCCCAGGCTGCGAGTGCGCACCGAGTGGATCCTCCTCGGCGTCGTCACCCTCCTCGCCGCCGTCCTCCGGTTCTGGAATCTCGGCGGCGCGCACTTCCTGATCTTCGACGAGACGTTCTACGTGAAAGACGCGTGGACCCTCCTCAACCTCGGCTACGAGGCGGAGTGGCCCGAGAACCCGAACGACGCGTTCAACGCAGGAGACCCGAACGGGTACACAACCGACCCTTCGTACGTCGTGCATCCGCCCCTCGGGAAGTACCTCATCGGGCTCGGGATGCTCGTGTTCGGTGCCGACAACCCCTTCGGCTGGCGGTTCGCCGTCGCCCTGCTCGGCACCCTCGCAGTGCCGCTCCTCTGGGTCATCGCCAAGAAGCTGTTCCGCTCGCCCGTGCTCGCCACGATCGGTGCCGGGATGCTCGCCATCGACGGGCACGCGATCGTCATGTCGCGCGTCGGGATCCTCGACGGCATCCTCATGTTCTTCGTGCTGCTCGCCTTCCTCTTCGTGCTCCTCGACCGCGAGGACCAGCAGCGGAAGCTGCGCACGAAGATCATGGCCTGGCGCGCGGAGGAAGGCCTCGACGGCGAGCCGATTCCGACCAAGGCCACGACCACCTCGCGCGCGCCCGACGTGAAGCCCGTCGGACCCGACTGGGGACCCCGCCTCTGGTGGCGGCCCTGGCTCATGGCTGCGGCCGTCACCCTCGGCGCCGCATCGGCCGTGAAATGGTCTGGCCTCTACTTCCTCGCCGCGTTCTGCGTCTACACACTCGTCGTGGACATGATCGAGCGGAAGCGGCTCGGCGTGACCTTCTGGGGCTCCGCCGCGATCCTCATGCAGGGCCCCGTGTCGTTCCTCCTGACCGTGCCGCTCGCAGCCCTCACCTACCTCGCGACCTGGACCCGCTGGCTCACCACCACAGGCGGCTTCTACCGCGGCTGGGCCGAGGAGGCGGGCAACGCGTGGACCGGACTGCTCTCGTGGGTGCCGCTGCCCCTGCAGAGCCTCTGGCACTACCAGGTCGAGGCGTACAACTTCCACCGCGGACTCAGCGCCGAGCATCCATACCAGTCGGGGCCGCAGGAATGGCCGTTCCTCATCCGCCCCACCGCGTTCAGCTACGTCTACTCGGAGGCGGGCGACGGCTCATCCTGCGATGTCGGACAGTGCGTCGAGGCGATCACGTCGATCTCGAACCCCATCATCTTCTGGTTCGGCACCGTGTCGATCCTGTTCCTCATCATCATGTGCTTCCTGCGCCCGAAATGGCAGTACTTCGCGATCCTCGTCGGCTACGGAGCCGGCTACTTCCCGTGGCTCGCGTACCTCGAGCGCCAGGCCGTCTTCCACTTCTACGCGATCGCGTTCCTGCCGTTCATGATCCTCGCCTCCCTCGTGGTCATCCAGACCATCGCCGGCGACCGCGAGACCCCGCGCCCCTCGAGGACCATCGGCGTCTCCGCGGTCGGGGTGCTGCTCGTCATCATGGCGCTCGTCTCCGTGCTCTTCTGGCCCGTGTGGACCGGCCAGATGATCTCCACCTCCTACTGGTCGCTCACGCACTGGCTGCCCAGCTGGCGGTAGCCGCGCCGCGCCGCGGCGGGCGTGCGCGCGCCGCAGCCCCGCGCGCCCGCGGCCCCGCAAGCCCCGCACGCCCGCACGCCCGCACGATCCCGCGCGCCCTGCCCCGCGCCAGATGGGCCACTTTCCCCCCATCAGACCGCTCAACATGGGCGCAAACTGACCTTCTGACCAGCCGCAGCAGCAGCGGGAGCGGCCGCGGGAGCGGCCGCGGATACGCCCGGCAGTGAAGAACTTCCGCGGGACGACGCCCACGTGCGTAGGCTTCCGACCCAGCCGCGCGCATCCCCGCACGCACGGCCCCGCGCCAGATGGGCCACTTTCCCCCCATCAGACCGCTCAACATGGGCTCAAACTGACCTCCTAACCAGCCGCAGCAGCAGCGGGAGCGGCCGCGGATACGCCCGGCAGTGAAGAACTTCCGCGGGACGACGCCCACGTGCGTAGGCTTCCGACCCAGCCGCGCGCATCCCCGCACGCACGGCCCCGCGCCAGATGGGCCACTTTCCCCCCATCAAACGGCTCAATATGGGCGCAAACTGACCTCCTGACCAGCCGCAGCGACACCGGGAGCCGAAGCGGAAGCAGAAGCGGAAGCAGAAGCGGAAGCAGAAGCGGAAGCAGAAGCGGAAGCAGAAGCGGAAGCGGAAGCGGAAGCGGAAGCGGAAGCAGCGGTTAGCGGATGCAGCGGTCAGCGGAAGCGGCGGGCGCTGGGTGCGGCGGGCATCGGGGGCTGTGGAGAACTTCCGCGGGACGACGCCCACGCGCGTAGGTTTCCGGCATGGCCGCGCGCATCCCGATCCCCGAGGAGCTCAGAGACCGCGCGTTCGGGATCGCGGAGGGGAACGCCGCGGGTCTCACGAAGAAAGCCCTTGCCAGGCAGAGCCTCGCTCGTCCGTACCGCGGAGTGCGAGCGACGGAGCCCGCACACGACACCAGGGAGCAGGTCCTCCGCTTCGGGCCGCGACTTCGCGGCGGCCAGGCGCTGAGCGGGCCCTCCGCGCTGCACGCCTACGGGTTGCCGGTACCGCGGCGCCATCGCTCCACGACCGTCGATGTGCTTTGCAGGCAGTCGGCCTCGAGACCACGAGCGGCGGGCGTCCGTGCGCGGCGCATCCGGGATGAGCTCTGGGAGGCGGACCTCATCGACGGGGTCCGAGTGGTTCCCGCGCCGCTGCTCTTCGCTCTGCTGGGGAGCTCGTTCAGCGAGACGGAGCTGATCACGGTCGGCGACGCGATGATCAGCGACTTCGACCGCTACCCGGGGCGGGTTTCGTCCGGCTCGATGACACCGCTCTCGAGCTTGGAGGACGCCGTCGAGCGCTGGGGCCGACTCCGCGGCTGCTCGGTCCTGCGCAGCGTACTGCCGCGCCTTCGGGAGCACGTCGCCTCCCCGCCGGAGAGCTGGCTTCGCTGTCTCATCGTGGATGCGGGCTTCGAGGAACCGGCCGTCAACGCCGATATCCACGCGGGCGGACGCTTCCTGGCACGAGGCGACCTCGTCTTTCGAGCCCAGCGCGTCATCGTCGAGTACGAGGGCGAAGGCCACCTGAGTCCCGCGCAGTTCCGACGCGACATAACGCGCACCGAGGCGCTGATCGCAGCCGGATGGCGCGTGATCCGCGTCACCCACGCTGACCTGTTTCCGGACGCCGCCGTCTTCCTCGCGCGGTTGCGTGCGGCGCTGTCCCGGTGACCCGGCAGCGCGGAAGGGCCACAGGGCCAAGGCCTCATTTGGGTCACTTTCACCCCGTGCGGAGCCGTCCGGAGGGAGAAAAGTGACCCAAATGGCCCAGGCCGGGCCATCCGCAGGGGCAGAGCGACCCAGGCAGCCCTGGAGGCGCCATCCGTAGGGGCGAAAGTGACCCAGGTGGCCCAGGCGGCCCAGGCCGCGCCATCCGCAGGGGCGAAAGTGACCCAGGTGTCCCAGGCGACCCAGGCCGGGCCATCCGCAGGGGCGAAAGTGACCCAGGTGTCCCAGGCGATCCAGGCCGGGCCATCCGCAGGGGCGAAAGTGACCCAGGTGTCCCAGGCGACCCCGGCCGGGCCATCCGCAGGGGCAGAGCGACCCAGGCAGCCCTGGAGGCGCCATCCGATGGAGCGAAAGTGACCCAGGACGGCCAGGGTGCCCGTGCGCGGAACCGTCCGGAGGGGGAAAGCGACCCAGCTGCCCCCTCCTACCGAGCGGGCCGAGCCGGGATGCGGTCAGGGGATTCGGTCAGGGGATGAGGCGGTCGGCGCGGTAGCGCGCGAAGAGGTCGGCGAAGGCCTGGTCGGTTCGGCGGAAGCTGAGGAAGCCGGCGGCGCGGCTCTTGCCCATGTCGGTGACGACCTCCATCTCGCGTCCGAGGTCGGCGTCGGTGTGCCACCAGGATGCGAGCCGCGAGATGTCCGCCTCGACGAGCCCGTGCTCGGCCGCGATGGCCGGCCAGTGCTGCTCGAGCTGCGCCATCTGCTCCTCGAGCGGGCGCGCCTGCCCGTCGAACCCGACGACCTGCTCGGCGGGGACGCCGAGCATCTCGGCGAGGCGAGGCCACATCCACCGCCAACGGAAGATGTCCCCGTTGACGATGTTGAACGCCTCGTTGCGGCCTGCCGGCTCCGTCGACGCCCACACCATCTGCTCGGCGAGGACCCCAGCGTCGGTCATGTCGGTGAGGCCGTTCCACTGCGCCGCGCTTCCGGGGAACACGAAGGGCACGCCGAGGTGCTTCGCGATCGTGGCCTGCACGGCGATCGTCAGGCCCATGTTCATTGCGTTGCCGACGGCATGCCCGATGACGGTGTGCGATCGATGCACCGACCACGTGAACTGCTGGCGGGCGGCAGCGGCGAAGAGCTCGTCTTCCTGCGCGTAGTAGAAGTTCGGGGTGTCGAGCCGCTCGGATTCCTCACGGAACGGGGTGTCGGGCATCTCGCCCGCGGCGTAGGCCTCGAATGGGCCCAGGTAGTGCTTGAGACCGGTGACCAGGGCGACGTGCTCCACGGGGGCGTCGTCGAGCGCCGCGAGCAGGTCACGGACCATGGCGCCGTTCACGGCGATGTTCTCCGCCTCCGTCGCCTGTCGCTGCCAGGCGGTGAAGAACACGTGCGTGGGGCGTTCCTCCGCGAGCGCAGCGCGCAGGCTCGCCGGGTCGCGGAGGTCGGCGGCGATGCCCCGCACGGTGCCGCTCGTCACGGCGCGGCGGGAGAAGGCGAGGACCTCCCAACCGTCCTTGCTCAGGCGATCAACGAGGGCGGAGCCGGTGATCCCGGAGGCGCCCACAACAAGCGCGGTCCTCGGTGCGTTGGTGGTGCTGTTCGAGTTCGAGGTCATCAGGGGTGCAACGAGGCTGCCGCGATTGCTATTCCGTGGCCGCGCGGTTCGGGATGCGCGCCACAGGCCGAGAATGGCGCGGTTCTACACTGGGTCGGTGAATGAACCCGCGTCTCCCCCTGACCCCAGCACGCTGCATCCGATCGAGGGGCAGGAGCGGGTCATCCTCCTGAAGCCGCTCGTCACCAGCCCGCTCATCAGCGTCGGAGACTTCACGTACTACGACGACCCCGACGACCCCGCAGCGTTCGAGACGCGCAACGTGCTGCACCATTACGGGCCTGAGCGTCTCGTCATCGGGAAGTTCTGCGCGATCGCCTCCGGCGTGCGGTTCATCATGAACGGCGGCAACCATCGCATGTCTGGGCCGTCCACGTATCCGTTCCCCATCATGGGCGGAGCCTGGGGGCAGCACGTCGACCTCGTCAGCGACCTGCCGAGCCGCGGCGACACGGTCGTCGGCAACGACGTCTGGATCGGCGGGGACGTCACCATCATGCCGGGGGTGCGCATCGGCGACGGGGCGATCGTCTCCACGGGATCCGTCGTGACGAAGGATGTGCCCGACTACGGCATCGTCGGCGGCAACCCGGCGACGCTCATCCGTCGCCGCTTCGATGACGATGACGTCCAGACGCTCCTCGATACTGCCTGGTGGGACTGGCCCCTCGAGGCGATCACGGAGCATGTCCGTGTCATCGCCGACGGATCAGTGGCCGAGCTCGCTTTGATCGCCGGCCGGTTGGCGTAGCCGCGGCGCTGCATGGCCACGCCGCAGCGCCGCCGCACAGCGCCGCCGCACAGCGCCGCCCCACAGTCGGCTTACGGGTAGGCGACGTAGAGGCGGTACATGCCCGCGAACGTGCCCGTCGTGTCCTGCGAGCAGGCGTTCGGCCCGATGTACACGTTCGATCCGGTGCCGACGGAGCCGCCGACGACGGCTCCCCACTTCGTCACGCACTCCGCCTGGGTCTCGAAGGCGTAGTAGGCCGACCCGGCGGCGCTGGCGGGGGTGGCGGCGAAGAGCGCTCCCGCGAGCGCGCCGACCGCGGCGAGTCCACTGAGCCCTGCAAACTTGCGAGTCTTTGAATTCGTCATCGTGCGAGGCTAGGACGCCTCCTTGAGCGAGCCATCCGAAGTCCCTCCGTATCCCGTGGGTACGCTGGGAGCATCCCGTGGGTGGGAGAAAGCGTGCGAAAGAGGCGTCGACTACGCGGTGGCGTCCGCGACCTGGCGCAGCACGTTCGTGTCGAGCGCCGCGAGTGCGACGACCTTGTAGCCCTCCGTCTCGAAGAAGATCGTCGCCCGGTCCTCTTCCACGCTGATGACCGTGCCTGCTCCCCACTCACTGTGCTCGACGGACTCGTCGACGTCGAGCGGCGCGTCCGCCGGCACGCTGTCTGCCTGGGCGTCTGACATGTCCTCGCGCCGCTCGCAGCCGTCGCAGTTCCCGCACCAATCCGGCCCCTCGACCCCGAAGTAGTCGAGCAGCACGCGACGGCGGCACTGGGTCCCCTCCGCGTAGGCGCGCATCATCGCCAATCGCGACTCGGCGATTCGCTCCCGGGCGGCGGACGCCTCCTTGACGGCCTTCACCACGGCATCGACTCGGGTCTTGCGCAGCGGATGCACGCCCCCGGTCGTCTCGACGAGTTCGGCATCCACGAGCTGATTGACGAGCCTCGCGACGGTTCTTGCGGGCTGACCGACGGCCTCGGAGAGGTCCCGGATGCTCGCACCTGGCGTGCGCGTGATGGCGCGCCACAGCTTGCGCAGCCCGGCCTTGTCGAGCGAGCGCTTCGCGAAGAAGCGCCGCAGCGCGAGGTCCTCGACGCGGTAGTGCAGCACGGCCGTCGCGGGCTCGCCGTCCCGCCCCGCGCGGCCGACCTCCTGGTAGTAGGCGTCGAGCGACTCCGTCGTCGCCGCGTGGAGCACGAAGCGCACGTCACCCCGGTCGATGCCCATGCCGAACGCGGACGTCGCGACGACGACATCGAGTTCACCGTCCCGCCACCGGTCCTGCACCGCTCGGCGCTCTGCGACCTTGAGGCCGGCGTGGTAGGCGGCAACCTCCCGCCCTTCCGCGGCGAGCTCGGCCGCATACGACTCCGTCTCCTTGCGCGAGGCCACGTAGACGAGACCGGGGGCGGTCCAGCTGCGCGCTTCGTCGACGATCGCGGCCCGCTTGTCGTCCTCGCTCTCATGGCGCTGGACTGCGAGTCGGATCTCGGGTCGATCGACGCCGTGCACCTGCACGTCAGGATCCTGCATCCGCAGCCGCTCGATGATGTCCGCCCTCACCGGCTTCGACGCCGTCGCGGTCATCGCGAGCACCGGCGGGTCGCCGAGCTCTGATCGCACGTCGCCGAGCCTCAGGTAGTCGGGCCGGAAATCGTGCCCCCACGAGGAGACGCAGTGCGCCTCATCCACGACGAGCAGAGCAACGTCCTGCGCCGCGAGGCGGGCGACGTTGTCCTCGTTCGCGAGCTGCTCTGGTGCGAGGAGCACGTACAACGACCCGCCCGCGTCGATCCGTTCCCAGGCGCGGGCCACCGCGGCGGCGCCCCGTGACGAGTTGATGGCGACGACATCCGGGGCGTCCGGGGCGGCTTCGATCGATGCGCGCTGGTCTGCCTGGAGGGCGATGAGCGGCGAGATGACGAGAACGATGCCGCCGCGCGCGGCGCCCGCGACCTGGTAGACCGCTGACTTCCCGCCACCTGTCGCGAGCACGAGCAGCGTGTCGCGCCCCGCAGCCGCAGAGCGGATCGCCTCGCCTTGACCAGGGAGCAGCGACTCCCACCCGAACCGCTCCCGCGCGATGCGCTCGAGCGTGCGACGGGTTGGTGCGGAGGAACTCATGCACCGACGCTATCTTCGTCGAACTGCGCGAAGACTTCGCTTGACAGGCCCGACGGCGCCGTGATCGCAACCCTCTGCGCCCCGTCCGACCGCGCCAATGACGAGACGGCCGGCACCCTCTGGGGCGCCGGCCGTCCCAGCAGCTGCTGGAAGCTAGTTCACTTCGTTGGGGTGCGCCGCGACGCGTCCCTCTTCGCCGCGCTCGAGTGCCGTGATGGCGTCGTACTCGGCGCCCGACAGCTCGAAGTCGAAGACCTGAGCGTTCTCGACCATGCGCTCACGCGACGTGGTCTTCGGGAAGACGATGTTGCCCTTCTGGAGGTGCCAGCGGATGACGACCTGCGCGGGCGTCTTGCCGTGTGCGTCCGCTGCCGCCTTCACGGGCTCCAGCTCGAAGAGCGGGTACTTGGCCTGTCCAAGCGGTCCCCACGCTTCGGTCTTGATGTCCTCGGCCTGCAGGTAGGCGTCGAGCTCCGGCTGCTGGAAGATCGGGTGCTGCTCGATCTGGTTGACGACCGGCTTCACGCCGGTTGCCGAGATGATGTCGCGCAGGTGCGACTCGAAGAAGTTGCACACGCCGATCGACGTGGTCAGGCCGGCCTGCTGCAGCTCGACGAGCGCCTCCCAGCTCTCGACGTACGTGTTCTGCTTCGGCGTCGGCCAGTGGATGAGGTAGAGGTCGGCCTTCTCGAGGCCGAGGCGCTCGAGGCTCGCGTCGATCGCCGCGCGGGGCGTGTCGCGGCCCTGCTCGTCGTTCCAGAGCTTCGTGGTCACGTAGAGCTCGTCGCGCGGGATGCCGGACTTCGCGATAGCCCTGCCCACGCCCTCCTCGTTGCCGTAGATCTTGGCGGTGTCGATGTGGCGGTAGCCGACCTCGAGGGCGTCGGACACGATGCGCTCGGTCTCTGCCGGGTCGACCTTGAAGACGCCGAAGCCGAGCTGGGGAATGCTGGTGCCGTCGTTGAGGGAAACGTTGGGGATCTGCAATGCGGTCATCCCACTGTTCTAGCAAGCGGAACTGGTTCCGCGCTGACCGGACACGGCAATAGACTGTAATGCTCATGACTACGACTCCCCTCGAGATCTCCTACCCGCCGGAGCTGCCCGTCAGCCAGATGCGGGACGAGATCCGCGACGCCATCGCCGGCAACCAGGTGGTCATCGTCGCGGGCGAGACCGGGTCGGGCAAGACGACGCAGCTGCCGAAGATCTGCCTCGAGCTCGGCAGGCAGATGATCGGGCACACGCAGCCTCGACGCATCGCCGCCCGCACGATCGCGGAGCGGATCGCGGATGAGCTCGGCGGCGACATCGGCGGGCTCGTCGGCTACCAGGTGCGCTTCACCGACGAGGTGTCGGCCGAGACGCGCGTGAAGCTCATGACCGACGGCATCCTCCTCAACGAGATCCACCGCGACCGCCTGCTGCGCAAGTACGACACGATCATCATCGACGAGGCGCACGAGCGCAGCCTCAACATCGACTTCCTCCTCGGCTACCTGAAGACGCTCCTCCCGAAGCGACCCGACCTGAAGGTCATCATCACGTCGGCGACGATCGACCCCGAGTCGTTCTCGAAGCACTTCAACGACGCCCCGATGATCGAGGTCTCGGGCCGCACCTTCCCCGTCGACGTCCGCTACCGGCCGCTCGTCGCCGACGCACCGCTCCCCGGCGACGAGGACGAGGACGCCGCCCCGCAGACACCGGAGCGGGACATGTTCGAGGGCATCGTGGACGCGCTCGACGAGCTCGACCGCGACCTGCCCGGCGACGTGCTCGTGTTCCTGTCCGGCGAGCAGGAGATCCGGGACGCGCAGGACGCGATCCGCGCCCACGTCGCGCGCGACGCTCGCCCGGAGTCGACCGAGGTCCTCCCGCTCTTCGGCCGCCTCTCCTCCGCGGAGCAGCACCGCGTGTTCGAGTCGAAGCGTCCGCCCGGCGTGCGCCGGCGCGTGGTGCTCGCGACGAACGTCGCCGAGACGAGCCTCACGGTGCCAGGCATCGTCGCCGTCATCGACACGGGGACGGCGCGCATCTCCCGCTACTCGACGCGCGCGAAGGTGCAGCGCCTCCCCATCGAGGCGATCTCGCAGGCGTCCGCGAAGCAGCGTTCGGGCCGCGCCGGCCGCACCTCTGCTGGCGTCGCCATCCGCCTCTACTCGGAGGCCGACTTCGATCGCCGCCCCGAGTTCACCGAACCCGAGATCCTCCGCACGAACCTCGCGAGCGTGCTCCTGCAGATGCTCGAGCTGGGCCTCGGGGCCCTCTCCGAGTTCCCGTTCCTGCAGCCGCCGGACGCGCGCGGCATCAAGGACGGCACCGACCTCCTCAGCGAGCTCGGGGCCGTCGAACCGGGCAAGGCCAGCCACGGGAAGGACAGCCAGCTGCGCCTCACGAAGACGGGCCGCAGCCTCGCCCGCCTCCCCATCGACCCCCGATTCGGCCGCATGGTCATCGAGTCGAAGCAGCACGACGTGAGCCGCGAGATCCTCATCATCGTCGCCGGCATGACGGTGCAGGACATCCGCGAGCGTCCGCTCGAGAAACGACAGAAGGCCGACGAGCTGCACGCGCGGTTCCGCGACCCGTCCAGCGACTTCCTCACGCTCGTGAACCTGTGGAACTACCTCGAGGAGCAGAGCCACGAGCTCGGCTCGAGCGCGTTCCGTCGCAAGTGCCGCGACGAGTTCATCAACTTCGTCCGCTTCCGCGAGTGGCAGGACGTGTTCCGTCAGCTCCGCCAGCTCGCCGGCCCCATCGGCTTGAAGGTGCAGCGGCCCGCCGCCGGGCAGGTGCAAGAGCCCGGTGCCCTCGCCGACGCCATCCACCGCTCGATGCTCGCCGGGCTCCTCAGCCACATCGGCATCCGCGACGAGCTGAAGCGCGACTACGCGGGAGCGCGCGGCACCCGGTTCCAGATCTTCCCCGGCTCCGGGCTCGCGAAGGCGAAGAAGCAGCCGGATGTCGTCATGGCGGCGGAGCTCGTCGAGACGAGCCGCCTCTTCGCGCGCACCGTCGCGAAGATCGACCCAGCCTGGGCGGAGGTGCTCGCGGGCTCCCTCGCGAAGCGCAACCACTCCGACCCGCACTGGGAGAAGAAGCAGGGTTCCGCCGTCGCCATCGAGCGGGTGACCCTCTACGGCGTGCCCATCGTCCGCGGACGCACCGTGCAGTTCTCGAAGATCGACCCGGCCTGGTCGCGCGACCTGTTCATCCGCCACGCCCTCGTCGAGGGCGACTGGAACGGGCGCCACAGCTTCGACTCCAAGAACCGGGCGCTGCGCAAGAGCCTCGCCGACCTCGAGGAGCGCACCCGTTCGCGCGGCGCCTACACCGACGACGAGGACGCCGTCTTCGAGTTCTACGACGAGCGCCTCCCGAGGGACGTCGTCTCGCAGTCCACGTTCGAGAAGTGGTGGCAGGGCGCGCAGCAGCAGACGCCGCAGCTGCTCACCATGACGAGGGCGGATGTGCTCGGCGAGGAGCACGCAGACCCAGACGAGCAGGGTGCCGGGTTCCCCACCGAGTGGAAGCAGGGCGACCAGCGCCTCCGCCTCCGGTACCGCTTCGACCCGGGTGCGCCCGACGACGGTGTGACGGTCAACATCCCGCTGCCTCTGCTATCGCGCCTCGACGACCGCGGCTTCGACTGGCAGGTGCCCGGCATGCGCCGGGAGCTGGTCATCGCGCTCCTGAAGTCGCTGCCGAAGGCCACCCGCCGCAACTTCGTGCCCTCCGCGGACTGGGCCGACAAGCTCCTCGGCGAGCTCGGCGAGGCGAGGCCAGACCTCGGCCAGGGGGTTCCTGGCGACTTCGACGACGCGCTGCGGCAGATCATGCAGCGGCAGGCGGGCATCCGCTTCGATGTGAGCGAGTTCGACTGGAGCCGTGTCCCCTCGCACCTTCGGGTTCGCTTCCGAGTGCTCGACGACCGCGGCCGCGAGCTCGGCACGGGAGAGGACCTCAAGGCGCTGCAGGAGGAACTCAAGAAGGCATCGGAGGCGTCGGTGCTGCGTGCGACGCAGCAGGTCGCGGCGCCCGCCCGTCCCGGGAACGGCGTACGCGAGGCCGGTTCGGTGCCCGCGCAGAGCGCGTCGACCGCGGAGCTCCGGTACGACCAGCACGGCCTCACCGAGTGGCCGCTCGACGAGATCCCCGAGCTCATCGACATCAAGCGCAAGCACGGCGTGATCCGCGCCTACCCGTCGCTCGCCGTCGTCAAGGGGAGCATCGACCTGCGCCTCGTGACGACGCCAGAGGACCAGGCGCGCGAGCATCCCATTGGTGTGGCTGCCCTCCTCGTCGCGTCGGTGCCCTCCCCTGCGAGCTACGTGCAGGAGCACCTGACGGCGAAGGAGAAGCTGGCTCTCGCGACGAGCCCATACCACTCGACTCCCGCGCTCTTCGGCGACATCGTCGCGGCCCTCGCCCAGGATGCGGTTGCCGCGTATAGCCAGGAACATGGCGGCCCCGTGCGCACGCGCGCCGCGTTCGACGAGCTGCGCGAGACGTTCAACGCGACCCTGCTCGACCGCATGTTCGCGCAGACGAAGCTCGTCTCCGAGGTCCTCGACCGCTTCCGCGAGGCCAACAAGGCGCTCAAGACGGCGAACCACATCTCGGTGCTGCCATCGCTCTCCGACGCCCGCTCGCAGCTGCAGGCGCTCGTCTACCCTGGCTTCGTGTCGAAGACCGGCGTCACGCGGCTTGCGCATCTCCCCCGCTACCTGCGGGCGCTCACCTACCGCCTGGAGCGGGTGCTCAGCCACTCCAGCATCGAGCGGGCCGGCCTCATGCAGGTGGAGCAGGCGACTGCCCTGTACACGGAGGCGGGCGGCACGTTCCCCGCGAACCGTTCCGCCCCGGCGTCCGTCGTCCAGGCGAGGTGGATGCTCGAGGAGTTCCGCGTGAGTCTCTTCGCGCAGCAGCTCGGCACGGCTGAGACGGTCTCGCTGAAGCGCATCCGCCAGGCCCTCGCGGAGAAATAGCAGGCCCTGGCGGAGAAGCAGCGCCGGACGCGGACGCCGCCCCGCAGCCTACTCTCGCGCCCTACCGCATCCACCCACCAAGCGCAGGAGTCAGCCAGATGCACCCTCCCGGTGTTGGGAGCGTGCATCTGGCTGACTCTTGGAACGCGAGCCGGGCTGCGCTGAGCCCGCCAGCCGGCGCTAGACGGCCGTGTAGCCGCCGTCGACGAGCACGTAGGAGCCCGTCATGAAGCTCGCCTTGTCGGAGAGCAGGTAGGTGGTGAGGTTCGCGACCTCTTCCGCCTTGCCGAGTCGCCCCAGCGGGTGCTTCGCGACGAGGGCTTCGAGCTGCTCCTCGCTGAGGTGCTTCTCGAGCAGCGGCGTGGAGATGTACCCGGGGCCGACGGCATTGATCCGCAGCCCCTGCGGGCCGTACTCGGCAGCCGAGTTCTTCGTGATGCCGACAACCGCGTGCTTGGACGCCGTGTAGGCGCCGCTGCCGATCGCCGCGACCGTTCCGTGGATGGAGGCCATGTTGACGATGGCTCCCTCTTCGGCGCCAGCCTCGAGGATCGCGGGGATCTGCGCGCGGAGCCCGTACAGCACTCCGTTGAGGTTGATGTTGATGACGCGGTCCCAGTCGTCGACCTCGACGTCAGCGGCGGGGGCCGCCTTGCCGCCGATGCCGGCGTTGTTCACGGCGTAGTTGAGCTTGCCGTAGGTGGCAACGGCATGCTCGACCGTGCGGACGCTGTCCTCTGCGACGGCGGTGTTCGCCTCGAACGGCGAGGCGGTGCCGCCGGCCGCCTCGATCTCGGCGACCACTCGCTTCGCGCCCTCGAGGTTGATGTCGGAGACGACCACCTGGACGCCGTTGGCGGCGAGCTCCTTCGAGATCGCCTCGCCGATTCCCGAACCGCCGCCGGTCACGATCGCGACTTTTCCTGCAAATGCCATGGTGCTGTTCCTCTCAGAGTGCGCGGCCGGTGGTCACCGGTTGCTCCTTCGAGTGTGCTCCCGTGCACCCACAGTTGGCTGTGTTTCGGGTCAGCGAACAGGCGTAGCATTCAGTTGTTCTGTATCCCTGACCGGCCCACTGTCTCTCCCGGCGTGCACACCCAGCAGCTACTCGGCGGCGCCCAGCCAGACCGTCGTATCGGTCTTCAGGAGACCGGCGTCCTCGACGTTCGCCACCTCGCTGCGGGCGAGCACTCGGAGCCCCTCCGGCAGCGCGACCGGCCGAGCGCCGAAGTTGGTGATCACCGTGACGTCGCCGTTGCGGTACGCGAGCACCTCGTCGCCGAAGCCGTCGACCCACGCGAAGCGGGCATCCCCCATGCCGAGGTCGTGCTCGCGGCGCAGCGCCAGCAGGGAGCGGTACAGGTTCAGCGTCGAGGAGGGGTCGTGCACCTGATCGCTGCGCGCGAGCTCGGCCCACAGCTCCGGCTGCGGAAGCCACGACTCTCCCGTCGCGCTGAAGCCGTAGCTGTCGCCATGGGCCTCCCACGGAATCGGCACCCGGCAGCCGTCGCGGCCGTACAGCTCGCCTTCCGAGCGGATGAAGATCGGGTCCTGGCGGGCGTCGTCCGCGAGGTCGATGACGTCGGGCAGGCCGAGCTCCTCACCCTGGTACAGATAGCTGGAGCCCGGCAGACCGAGCATGAGCGCCGTCGCAGCTCGTGCGCGCCGCTCGCCGACCACTGGGTCAGGCTGACCGGGGGTCTTCGGGCCGACGCCGGCTCCGTGCGCGTTCGGCTCGGTCAGGGCGAGGCGGGTCGCGTGGCGAACCGTGTCGTGGTTCGAGAGCACCCACGTGCTCGGCGCACCGGATGCGGCGAACGCGGCGAGCGACCGGGTCACGACCTCCTTCTGGCCATCCGCATCCCACGGCGCGCGCAGGTAGGCGAAGTTGAAGGTCTGGTGCAGCTGGCCGGGGCGAACCCACTCGGCCATCTCCTCGACGCTCGGCAGCCACGCCTCGCCGCACAGCACGCGGTCGCCGTCGTACTCGGCGGCGACGAGGTGCCAGGCGCGGAAGATCTCGTGGACCGCTTCCTGTCCGAGGTACGGGGTGCGGGGGTCGCCGACGATGGGCAGGTTGCTCTCGACGGGGATGTAGTCCGGCAGACCGTCCTCCTTCGCGAGGCCGTGGGCCACGTCGATGCGGAAGCCGTCGACGCCGCGGTCGAGCCAGAAGCGGAGGATGTCCTCGAAGTCCTGGTGCACAACCGGGTTCGACCAGTCGAAGTCGGGCTGCGTGGAGTCGAACAGGTGCAGGTACCACTGGCCGGGCGTGCCGTCTGCCTCGGTGAGACGTGTCCACGCTGGCCCCCCGAAGAGCGACTGCCAGTTGTTCGGCGGCAGCTCGCCGTGCTCGCCCTTGCCCTCGCGGAACAGGTAGCGCGCACGCTCCGGACTGCCGGGGCCGGCGGCGAGCGCGGCCTTGAACCAGGCGTGCTCCGACGAGGAGTGGTTGGGGACGATGTCGACGATGATGCGGATGCCCCGTGCGTGGGCCGCCTCGAGCATCCGGTCGAACTCGTCGAGGGTGCCGAAGACGGGGTCGACGTCGCAGTAGTCGGCGACGTCGTAGCCGGCGTCATTCAGGGGTGACGGGTAGAACGGGGAGAGCCAGATGGCGTCGATCCCGAGGTCGGCGAGGTCCGGGATGTGCGCCGTGACGCCAGCGAGGTCGCCGATGCCGTCACCGCTCCCGTCTGCGAAGGAGCGCGGGTAGACCTGGTAGATGACGGCTGAGCGCCACCATTCGGATCCTGGGGTGGTGTCCTTCGCGAACTGGGCCTCTGTGGGTGCATCGTTGAGCGTCACCACGACAGGCTAGTGGATGCGACGTGCCCCCTGTCCGCTGGACAGGGGGCACGTCGTCGCCGAGCGCCGGTGAGCGCGGGCGCTGTTAGATGTACAGCTAAAGGACCTTGCCGAGGAAGTCCTGCGTGCGCGACTCCTTCGGGTTCCCGAAGAGCTCGTCGGGAGTGCCCGTCTCGACGATCTTGCCGTCGGCCATGAACACGACACGGTCGGCGACTTCGCGCGCGAAGCCCATCTCGTGGGTGACGAGGGCCATCGTCATGCCCGACTTGGCGAGGTCGCGGATGACCTGGAGCACTTCGCCGACCATCTCGGGGTCGAGGGCGCTCGTCGCCTCGTCGAAGAGCATGATCTCCGGGTCCATAGCGAGCGCGCGAGCGATCGCCACGCGCTGCTTCTGGCCGCCGGACAGCTGCGAGGGGCGGCGGTCCATGAGGTGGTCGAGGCCCACTCGACGCAGCAGCTCCTCGCCGCGCTTGTTGGCCGCGTCCTTCGTGACGCCCTTGATCTCGCGGGGCGCCAGCGTCACGTTCTCGAGCACCGTCATGTGCGGGAAGAGGTTGAAGTGCTGGAACACCATGCCGATGCGCTGCCGAACCTTGTCGAGGTTCGTCTTCGGGGCGGTGATGTCATCGTCGTCGACGAAGACGTGCCCCTTCGTGACCTCTTCGAGGCGGTTCAGGCAGCGGAGCAGCGTCGACTTACCCGAGCCGGACGGACCGATGATCGCGATGACCTCGCCGTTCGCGATCTCGAGATCGATGCCTTTGAGCACCTCCACGGGTCCGAAGGACTTGTGCATCTCGACGACCCGCACGCGCGGCTGGCCGGAGTTGACCGCGTCGAAGCGACCGGTGAATGGCGTCTGCTCCACGGCTGATGCATCCGACGCTGAGTTGTTCACGTCACTCATTTGTTGAACCTCTTGTCGACGTAGTTGGAGAGGACCGTCAGCAGGTAGATGACGATGAAGTAGAGCACGCCGACGACGAGCCAGATCTCGAACGACCGGAAGGTCGAGGCGATGACGATGCGGCCCTGGTAGGTGAGCTCAGCGAAACCGAGGACGGACAGCAGCGAGGTGTCCTTCAGCGTGATGATGAACTGGTTGATGAGCGACGGCGTCATGATCTTGAATGCCTGCGGCAGCACGACCCGGCGCATCGACTTGCCGCGGGTCAGGCCGAGCGAGCGAGCGGCTTCCATCTGGCCGGGGTCGACCGACTGAATGCCGGAGCGCACCGTCTCCGTGATGTACGCGCCGGCGTTGAGGCTCAGCGTGATCACACCGGCGGTGAGCGCGTCGAGCGAGATGCCCGTCACGGCTGGCACGCCGAAGTAGAAGAAGAACGCCTGCACCAGCACCGGGGTGCCTCGGAAGATGTTCACGTACGTGGAGGCGATGCCGCGAAGCAGCAGGTTCTTCGAGATCTTCAGGAAGCCGAACGCGAGGCCCAGGATCATCGCGAAGACGAGCGACAGGGCGGTTGCGAGCAGCGTGTAGCCGAGGCCGACCATGAGCGACGGGAAGGCGGCGACGACGAGCTCGAAGAAGCCGAGCTGGCCCGACTCCTCTTCGCTGCCGAGGTAGCGGTCGCTGATCGTCGCGAGTACGCCCGTGTCCTCGGCGTTGGCGAGGCCAGCGTCGAAGAGCTCGAGGAGCTCTGGGTTCTGGCCCTTGAGGACTGCGAAGCCGTACTCGCCACCCTCGATGGGGTCGGTCACGGTCATGAGGCCGTTGCCCTGCTGGATGCCGTACTGCAGCACCGGGAAGTCCTCGAAAAGCGCGACGGAGTTGCCCGTCTGCACCTCCGCGATCATGTCGGCGGTGTCGGAGAACGTGCGGATCGTGAAGCCGTATTCGGAGGACAGCTCCTCGGCGGTGGTTGCGCCGACCGTGCCGGTCTTGACGGCCACGTTCTTGCCGGCGAGGTCCTCGTAGCCGGTGATGCTGGTGTCGCCGTCCTTCACGGCCATCTGCACGCCCGAGGTGAAGTAGGGCTCCGAGAAGTCGAAGACCTGCTTGCGCTCGTCGGTGATGGTCATGCCGGCGATGATGCCGTCGGCCTGGCCGGACTGCACGGCCTGGAGCGCTGCGTCGAAGCCGAGCGGCTTGATGTCGATCTCGAAGCCCTGGTTCGCGGCGATGGCACGGATGAGATCCATGTCGATGCCGAGGAGTTCACCGTTCTGCTCGAACTCGAAGGGCGCGTAGGTGTTGTCCGTCGCGATGACGTACGAGCCTTTGTCCTTGGGGGTGTCGACGGCGAAGAGCGGGTTCTTGGGGAGCGTTCCGGGGCCGTCGTCCTCGATGACCTCGTTGCCGAGGGTGACGACGCCGCCGGAGATCTTGGTCGCATCCGGTGCGCCGTCGCCGAGGTACTCGTCGAGGATGCCCTGGTAGGTGCCGTTCTCTACGACGTTCTTGAGTCCGTCGTTGAAGGCCTCGCGGAGTTCCGCGTTCTGGCCCTTGTTGACGGCGAAGCCGTAGGAGGAGGCGCGCTCGGGCTCGGTGACCGTCTTGAGGTTGATCTCGCCGGTCTCGATGCCGTACTGGAGGATCGGGAAGTCGTCGAAGACCGCGACCGAGTTGCCGCTCGTGACGTCGTTGAACGCGTCGGACGCGTCCTGGAAGCCCGTGACGGTGAAGCCGATCTCCTTGCCGAGCGTCTCGGCGAAGGTGAAGCCCTCTGTGCCGTTCTTCGCGGCGACGGTCTTGCCCTCGAGGTCTTCGTAGCTGGTGACGTCGTTGTTGCTCTTGGCGACGGCCATCTGGATGCCGGAGTCGAAGTAGGGGTTCGAGAAGTCGAACGTGCCCTTCCGCTCGTCGGTGATCGACATTCCGGCGATCATGCCGTCGACGGCGTTGGTCTGCACTGCTTGCAGCGCGCCGTCGAAGCCGAGCGACTTGATCTCGACGTTGAAGCCCTGATCTTCCGCGATGGCGTTGATCAGGTCCATGTCGATCCCGCGGAGCTCGCCGTCGATCTCGAACTCGAACGGCGCCCACGTGGTGTCGGTGGCGATCGTGTAGGTCTGTCCCTCGACCGCGCTCTTGCCGATCGTGGCCGCTTGAGCGGTTCCCGCGATGGCTCCACCGGTCAGCAGCAGCAGCAGTGCGACCGCGATGACGGACAGGACTTGGTTTCGTGAGTCTGCGACTCGTTGCAGGAGTGAGGTGAGCGAAGTTCGCATCGTGCTCCTCGGCCAGGGCAGTTTCTGGAGGAGCGTTGGAACCTGGCGGAACCCGGCGCAGCCCCCGCTTCTGCCGGTCTGTCAGCAGCCGCAGATCGCAGCAACCGAATTGTGAGCGCAACGCTACCTGGCTGGGAGTCTGCTGTATGACACGATCCGCAGATCGTGTTCGCCTTGTGATGTTTTCGCGATGGCGTCTGGGGCGTCGAGGGTGCGGCGGGAGACGCCCTCGTGATTACGCTTGGCTGGGCCGGATCTGCGGCCGGGGGTCGGCGGAGGGCGGAACGATGCGGGACGAGGACGACGTCAGCTTGCTGTGCGAGCCGTATCTGGTGCTGCCCGACGCTTTGGGCGTGGAAGTCGCCTGGGTGACGGACGGGGAGGCTCGCGACTCCCGCCTCATCGTCGTGCCGATCGGGCTCGGCGAGCGTCTCGCGGAGCTATCGGTCGAGGAGCTGAAGGACCCTGCGCTCGCGAGCTCGCTGCCGGGCGCCCAGGTGACGAGCTCCGCTGGCGTTCGACTGCCCGCGATGGCGGAGGACCGCGAGAGCTTCCTCCCCGCCGGCCTCGAGGATCTCCGGAAGGCACTCGAGACGGAGACGACGGTTGCTCGTGAGGTGTGGCGCCAGTCGGCTCGAGCCTCGGGGCTCGAGCCCGGAGTCGAGTACGCGTATCGCGTCGTGAGCGGTGCCGCCGCTTCCCGGGTCGAACGCCTCTCCGCAGCCCCCTCAGCGGATGCTCCTCTCCTGCGCCTGCTGCTGACGAGCGACCACCAGCTCGGCGCTCCCGTCCCCGCCGCGATGCGGCACGCGAGCGAAGCCGCTGGCCCCTTCGATGCCGTGCTGTACGCGGGCGACTTCGTGAATGTCCCCGACCGGGCCTCGGAATGGTTCGACGATGCTCGCGGCTCCGCGTTCTTCCCGTCCATGCGAGACATCCTGCCGAGCACGCCGATCTTCTCGGTGGTCGGCAACCACGAGGTCCAGGGCAGGCGAGAGCCTGGGCGGACGCTGTCGGAGTCCTTCGCGGGCGCGCTGCCCGTGCGCGTGTCCGAAGACGGTCTGAGCCTCTCGAATTACGAGACCCTGTTCCCCTCGCCATCCGGCTCCCGCTTCTACGCGGTCACCTTCGGCGGGCTGCGCATCGTCGCCTTGAGCGCGACGCGGGTGTGGCGCTCAGACCGGGCCGACGAAGACCCCGCCGCTCGCCTGGTGTCGAGCCGCTACCAGGAGGCCGAGCACGCACTCGGGGATCCGCTGGCTCAACGCTACGGATCGCACATCGTCGACGACCTGCAGGCCGGCAGCCCGCAGTACGAGTGGCTGCGCCGCGAGCTCGCGAGCCCCGCCTTCATGGATGCGAGGCTGCGCGTGGTCGTCATGCACGAGAGCCCGCACAGCATCGGCGTGAACGCGATGCCGCACTTCGCGCATCCCGTTCGCCTCGAGGAGCGCGACGGACTCGGTGAGCTGACCGGCGTGCGCTACGACTACCCGTCGGCCGAGAGCATCCTGCTGCGCGACGTCGCACCGCTCTTCGAAGCGGCACGCGTCGACCTCGTCATCGGCGGGCACTCGCACCTGTGGTCGAGGTTCGCCTCAGCGGCGGGCGTGCAGTACCTCGAGACGTCGCACGCTGGGAGCACACACGGGGCGTTCGATCGGAGCAGCGGGCGCCGTCGAACGCGCCCGCCGTCCCGGTGGAACGCGCACGATGCCGTGGCGCAGGGTGACGCGGGCGGCCTCGACCCGATCGTTCCGACGCGTGCGCCTCGGCTCGGCGCGGCCGGCGAGCCACTCCCCTATGTCGCAGAGCCGGGGCTGAGCGTGTTCAGCGTGCTGACCGTGTCTGCAGATGCAGGCGCGCGTGCAGGTGCAGGTGCAGGTGCGAAAGCGGATTCGGCTGCCGTGGTCGAGAGCTACCTGTACGACGCCCGGACCCCCGCGGTGCCGGCTCAGGTCTTCGACGCGTTCGTCGTCGGCGAGGCGTGAGCCGCTCGGTCGCGGGCATTTCTGAGGAGCCTTGGGCCGACCGTCCAGAGGAGCAGCACGAGCACGGCCACGGCTCCCCCTGCCCAGATTCCGGCGGTCGGCGAGACCACGAAGTCGAACACGAAGAGCACGATCCCGACGAAGAGCAGTGACGCCGCGATGAGGCAGAGGATGAGGATGGCGCTGGCGGCGTGGACGAGCTGCGCTTTCGCCCGTTCCCCGAAGAGGATGCGGTGCAGCATGACGGGCGCGAGCGCGAGGAGTGTGACGAGGACGGCGAAGATGACGAGGCACAGGTAGAGCACGTGATCGAACGGCCCGAGCTCCGTGAAGCGCTGCTGGAACGGCAGCGTGAGGAGGAACCCGGCCATGATCTGCGTGCCGGTCTGCAGCACGCGGAACTCCTGCATGAGCTCGCTCCAGTTGCGGTCCGAGCGCTCGTTTGGGGTTTCGTCTCGTCCGTCGTCGATCATGGCTTCTCCTGCGGTGTTGGGAGGCGTTCGCCCATCGCTCGTCCCTCCGGGTGCCCGGCACGCGGCTCGTGGCGTGCCGGGCTCAGCGGTCAGGCGAGGTCGCTGATGCCGTCCTGGCGTCGGCGGTCCTGCGATCCTTCGTCGTCGACGGCGCCGTCGCCGGTCTCGAACTTCTCGTCGCGACGTTCCTGGCGGTGCTCTTCCTGGTGCTCGTGCTCTTCGCGCAGCTCTTCGTTCTTGTCGTGTCCCATGGGGTCTCCTCGATCGTCTTCGGCGCATCGTTGCGCAGCCCGCGCGGCGGAGTGCCGCAGGCTGAGCGTAGCGCTCGGCGCTTGGATGCCGGCAGGGATCTGCGCGTCACCGTCGCCGGAAACGCCGGCACCGGAGACGCCTCGAGGCGGTGCCCACCAGGAGTCCTGGTCGGCACCGCCTCGAGGGTGGCGCGTGGTGGAGAGAGCTGGGCTTAGAAGTCCCAGTCCTCGTCTTCCGTGTTGACGGCCTTGCCGATGACGTAGGAGGAGCCCGACCCGGAGAAGAAGTCGTGGTTCTCGTCGGCGTTCGGCGAGAGCGCCGACAGGATCGCCGGGTTCACGTCGGTGACGCTCGAGGGGAACATGGGCTCGTACCCGAGGTTCATGAGCGCCTTGTTGGCGTTGTAGTGCAGGAACTTCTTGACGTCCTCGGCGAGGCCGACTTCGTCGTACAGGTCGTGCGTGTACTGCACTTCGTTCTCGTAGAGCTCGAAGAGCAGCTCGAACGTGTAGTCCTTGAGCTCCTGGCGCTTGGCCTCGTCGACCAGCTCGAGACCCTTCTGGTACTTGTAGCCGATGTAGTAGCCGTGCACTGCCTCGTCGCGGATGATGAGGCGGATGAGGTCGGCCGTGTTGGTGAGCTTGGCGTGGCTCGACCAGTACATGGGCAGGTAGAAGCCCGAGTAGAACAGGAACGACTCCAGCAGCGTCGACGCGATCTTCCGCTTGAGCGGGTCGTTGCCGTGGTAGTAGTTCATGACGATCTGCGCCTTGCGCTGCAGGTTCTCGTTCTCCGTCGACCAGCGGAACGCGTCGTCGATCTGCGGCGTGCTCGAGAGGGTCGAGAAGATCGACGAGTAGCTCTTGGCGTGCACCGACTCCATGAACGCGATGTTCGTGTAGACGGCCTCCTCGTGCGGTGTCAGCGAGTCGGGGATGAGGCTGACCGCGCCCACGGTTCCCTGGATCGTGTCGAGCAGGGTGAGCCCCGTGAAGACGCGCATGGTGAGCGTCTGCTCTGCAGGCGTGAGCGTGTTCCACGACTGCACGTCGTTCGACAGCGGCACCTTCTCGGGGAGCCAGAAGTTGTTGACGAGTCGGTTCCAGACCTCGACATCTTTCTCGTCTGGGATGCGGTTCCAGTTGATCGCCTGGACCTTCTCGAGAAGGTGGCTCGTCTCGGCCTGCGGGTTCATGTGCGTGGAGTTCTTTTCTGTCGCGTTCGTGCGGGAATGGTCGGGCAGCTCACCCGGAGGCAGGCCTCGCTCGAGAGCAGGGCTGACTCGAAAGCAGGGAGGGGCCTACAGCATGCAGCTGACGCAGCCGTCGACCTCGGTGCCCTCGAGCGCGAGCTGGCGAAGACGAATGTAGTAGATCGTCTTGATGCCCTTCTTCCACGCGTAGATCTGCGCGCGGTTGATGTCGCGGGTCGTCGCCGTGTCCTTGAAGAAGAGCGTCAGCGACAGGCCCTGGTCGACGTGCTGCGTCGCCTCGGCGTAGGTGTCGATGATCTTCTCGTAGCCGATCTCGTAGGCGTCCTCGAAGTACTCGAGGTTGTCGTTCGAGAGGTAGGGCGCCGGGTAGTAGACGCGGCCGAGCTTGCCTTCCTTGCGGATCTCGATCTTGGACGCGATCGGGTGGATCGACGAGGTCGAGTGGTTGATGTAGCTGATCGACCCGGTCGGCGGGACCGCCTGCAGGTTGCGGTTGTACATGCCGTGCTTCTGCACGAGCTCACGCAGCTCGGCCCAGTCGGCCTGCGTCGGGATGTGCATGCCCTCGAAGAGCTCGCGGACGCGCTCCGTCTTGGGAGCCCACTCGACGTCGACGTACTTGTCGAAGAACTCGCCAGACGCGTAGGTGGAGCGCTCGAAGCCCGCGAAGGACTTGCCACGCTCGGTCGCGATGAGGTTCGAGGCGCGGATCGCGTGGAACACGACCGTGTAGAAGTAGATGTTCGTGAAGTCGAGAGCCTCTTCGGAACCGTAGAAGATGCGCTCGCGGCCGAGGAAGCCGTGCAGGTTCATCTGGCCGAGGCCGATGGCGTGCGACTCGTCGTTGCCCTTCGCGATGGAGGGCACCGACGCGATGTGGCTCATGTCGCTGACGGCGGTGAGGCCGCGGATCGCGGTCTCGACGGCCGTCGCGAGGTTGCGCGAGTCCATGGCGGCGGCGATGTTCATCGACCCGAGGTTGCAGGAGATGTCGTTGCCGATGGTCTCGTACCCGAGGTCGTCGGTGTACGTCGTCGGCGAGTTGACCTGGAGGATCTCCGAGCACAGGTTCGACATGTTGATGCGGCCCTCGATGGGGTTCGCACGGTTCACCGTGTCCTCGTACATGATGTACGGGTATCCGGACTCGAACTGAATCTCGGCAAGCGTCTGGAACAGCTGGCGTGCGCTGATCTTCGTCTTCTGGATGCGTGCGTCGTCGACCATCTCGTAGTACTTCTCCGTGACGGAGATGTCGCCAAACGGCTTGCCGTAGACGCGCTCGACGTCGTACGGGGAGAAGAGGTACATGTCTTCGCCGCGCTTGGCGAGGTCGAACGTGATGTCCGGGACGACGACGCCGAGGGACAGCGTCTTGATGCGGATCTTCTCATCGGCGTTCTCGCGCTTGGTGTCGAGGAATCGCATGATGTCGGGGTGGTGCACGTTGAGGTACACGGCTCCAGCACCCTGACGCGCGCCGAGCTGGTTCGCGTAGGAGAAGGAGTCTTCCAGCAGCTTCATGATCGGGATGATTCCCGAGGACTGGTTCTGGATCTGCTTGATCGGCGCACCCGACTCGCGGATGTTCGACAGGTTGAAGGCGACGCCGCCTCCGCGCTTCGAGAGCTGCAGGGCGGAGTTGATGGAGCGGCCGATCGACTCCATGTTGTCCTCGATGCGGAGGAGGAAGCAGGAGACGAGTTCGCCTCGCTGCTTCTTGCCCGTGTTGAGGAACGTCGGGGTCGCGGGCTGGAAGCGCCCGGCGATCATCTCGTCGGCGAGCGACGTGGCGAGGGTCTCGTCGCCCTGCGCAAGGCCGAGCGCGACCATGAGCACGCGGTCTTCGAAGCGCTCGAGGTAGCGCTTGCCGTCGAACGTCTTGAGCGCGTACGAGGTGTAGAACTTGAAGGCGCCGAGGAAGGTCGGGAAGCGGAACTTCTTCGCGTAGAGGCGGTTGCGGAGCCCCTCGATGAAGGAGTGCGCGTACATCGCCAGGGTCTCGGGCTCGTAGTACTCGTTCTCGACGAGGTACTCGAGGCGCTCCTCCAGGTCGTGGAAGAAGACCGTGTTCTGATTGACGTGCTGGATGAAGTACTGGTGAGCGGCTTCGCGATCCTTGTCGAACTGGATCTGGCCGTTCTCGTCGTACAGGTTGAGCATCGCGTTGAGCGAGTGATAGTCGAGCGTGTTCGCCGCGGTTGGTGCGTTCATCGTGATGACACTTGCGTCGTCGAGAGCGGTTGTTGCTGCCAAAACCTGTCCAATCCAGAGTTGACTGCGGCGACGTCGTCTGGCGTGCCGAAGAGTTCGAAGCGATACAGCGTGGGTACGCCGCACTTCGAGGAGATGATGTCGGCGGCGAGGCCGTAGCCCTTGCCGAAGTTCGTGTTCCCGCCGGCGATGACGCCGCGGAGGAGCTCGCGGTTGCGTGGCTCGTTGAGGAATCTGATGACCTGCTTGGGGACGGCCCCGCGCCCATCTCCCCCGCCGTAGGTGGGGAGGATGAGCACGTAGGGCTCGTCCGCGACAAGCTGGGGTTCGCTCGGGAAGAGCGGGATGCGGCTCGCTGGCCGGTCCAGCTTCTCGACGAAGCGGCGCGTGTTCTCGGAGACGCTCGAGAAGTAGATGAGCCCGGTCATGGGTGCACTCCCTTCTTCATCCGCGTCATGTCTTGATGCGCGTCATGAGTCGCGTTTCGAGATGCGAGCGCTCAGAGCAGTGAGGATTGAGCCTCGCTCGGTGCGACGGCTAGGCCGTTGCGAGAGCAGCCAGCTGGCTGATCTTGTCGGGGCGGAAGCCCGACCAGTGGTCGTCGCCCGCGATGACGACGGGAGCCTGCATGTAGCCGAGCTCCTTGACGGTCTGCAGCGCCTTCTCGTCTGCGGAGACGTCGAAGATCTCGTACTCGATGCCCTGCTTGTCGAGGGCACGGTAGGTGGCGGTGCACTGCACGCATGACGGCTTGCTGTAGACGGCGATTGCCATGGTTTTCTCCTGGTTCCTAAGTGCTTGGGGAGTGCTATTCGTGCAGTGTGTTGAAAGCGTCTCGCCCGGTCTCTCGCGGCCCTGCCGAAGCAGTCTCACGCGGTGCCAGGTGGATGAACCCCCGTTGTGTCGCAGTTTCCTGCGGCCACTACATCTTGTGCTCGATGAGGCTACCACCACTAGATAGGGTGTTACAACCGTGTAGTTCTCCACAAGTCCTCCACAGAAAATGCCTCAGTTTCCGGCGTTTCTCCACCGTTTTCCGGCGGTTGTGCACAGTCTGTCCCCAACCACCGACATTCCTCGTCCGAGGCGTACGATTGTCGGCGCTGTGACGAACTACGCGACTGTACTCAGAACCCCAGGCCTGACACGACTCCTGCTCTCGCAGCTCGTCGCCAGGTTCCCCGCTGGCATGCTCTCGCTCGCGATCCTCATGCACGTCGAGGACACCTACAACAACTTCACCTCCGCCGGCGTGGTTCTCGCCGCCCTGAGCATCGGCCAGGCGGTCTCGGGCCCGGTCGCCGGGCGCCTCATGACCGTCTGGGGCATGCGGCCCGTGCTGATCTTCACGATGATCGCGTGCTCGCTCTCGCTCACGGCGCTCGCGCTCTGGCCACAAGTACTCTGGCAGGCGGCGATCCTCGCGGTGCTGGCTGGGCTCAGCATCCCTCCCGTCTCCCCCGCAGTCCGGACGATCTACCCCAAGGTCGTCACCGCATCGCAGCTGTCGCGCCTCTTCTCGCTCGACGCCTCCCTCCAGGAGGTCATCTGGGTGATCGGGCCCGTCGCCACGACCGCCGTCGCGTTCGCGATCTCGCCAGCAGCCGGCATCCTCGTCGGTGCCGGCATCACCCTCATCGGCGGCCTCTGGTTCGTGGCAGCCCCCGAGGTGGGCAAGGTGCGCATCCCGAAGTCACGACGCAGAGCGGGGGCGGTGCTCCGCAACCCGGTCGTCGTCCTCATGTCCGTGACGGGCGCCCTCCTCGTCGGCGCCTGCTCCGCCATCGAGGCCGCCGTCGTGGCGGAATTCGGCCACGAGCGCGCGGAGACCGGCATCCTGCTCGCCGTCTTCGCTGTGGGCTCCCTCGTCGGCGGCCTCGCCTTCGGGCACCTGCCGCTTGCGCCCCTCTCCCTCGCCCGCCGCATGGGGATCGTGTTCCTCGGCATCGGCCTCGCGCTGATCTCGACGAACCCGGTCTGGCTCGGCGCCGCGTTCTTCGTGAGCGGCCTCGGCATCGCGCCCGTCTTCTCCGGCAGCTTCTCTGCGGTCTCCTCGAGCGTCCGCTTCAGCGAGAGCGCCGAGTCGTACGGCTGGATGGCGACGGGGCAGCTCATCGGCGCCGCGGCGGGGTCCGCGCTCGCCGGCATCGCGAACGACCTGGCTGGTTCCCTCGGCGGCTTCCTGGTGAGCGCCGCGTTCGCCCTCGCGGGTGCAGTCGTCGCCCTCCTCTGGCGCGGGCACATCCCGGACCTGCGTGGTGCCGACATCGCGCCGCGACCCGACACCGAGCCCATGAACATCCTGAACGCCCCTTCCTGATCCCGCTCCCGGTGCTCAGAACGCCGACCGAAAGGCCTCGATGACCTCGCCGCTCACCCCCAGCCTGACCATGAACGACGGCATCGAGATCCCCCAACTCGGTCTCGGCGTCTACAAGGTGCCGGACCTCGAGGCGACCAGGGTCGTGGTGGATGCCATCGACCTGGGCTACCGGCACCTCGACACGGCGGCGTTCTACGACAACGAGGCGGGCGTCGGCCGCGGCATCCGCGAGAGCGGGGCTCCCCGCGAGGAGCTCTTCGTGGCGACGAAGGTCTGGCACGACCGGCACGGCTTCGAGGAGACGCTCGCCTCCTTCGATGAGAGCCTCGAGAAGCTCGGCCTCGACTACGTCGACCTCTACCTCATCCACTGGCCGGCCCCGGCGCAGGGCAGGTACGTCGAGACCTGGCGCGCGCTCGAGCGGCTCCATGGCGAGGGGCGTGCCCGATCCATCGGCGTCTCGAACTTCAAGGGACACCACCTCGACCGCCTCGCGGCAGAGACCGAGACCGTGCCAGCCGTCAACCAGATCGAGCTGCATCCTCGCCTGCCGCAGGTCGAGACGCGCGCATACAACCGAGCGCACCGCATCCTCACGGAGGCCTGGTCGCCGCTCGCACGGGGAACGCTGCTCGACGAGCCGACGCTCCTCGCCCTGGCAGACAAGCATGGCAAGACGGTCGCCCAGGTCGTGCTGCGCTGGCAGCTGGACCTCGGCAACGTCGTCATCCCGAAGTCGGTGCACCGCGACCGACTCGCCTCGAACCTCGAGGTCTTCGACTTCGCACTCGACGCCGATGACCTCGCCGTCATCGCCGCCCTCGAGTCCGGCGAACGCACCGGCAAGGACCCAGACCTGTTCTTCTGATCGCGCGCCAGCAGCGGATCTCTGGGGGAATTCGGAGCACGCCGAGCCCCGCCAGGTGCTTGCATGACTCCTATGCGCACCTCATTCCGGCGGCTCGGCGCCGCGACCGCCCTTGCCCTCAGTGCGCTCCTCCTCTCCGGCTGTGCGGGCGGCATGTCCTCGACCGAGTCGCAATCCGAATCGGCACCTCAGGGCGTCGCGCAGGACTACGCGGGAGCCCCGGAAGCGGCCGCGGGCGCCGCCCAGGAGAATCGCGACGTGGTCACGACGGGCTACGTGGGGATCCAGACGGGTGACGTGCCTGGGGCTCGCACGCGGGTGGAGGACCTCGTCGAGGCACGCGACGGGCGCATCGACGCCCGATCGGAGACGGGCGGGGATTCCGTCTCGGCGCAGCTGACCGCGCGGGTGCCAGCAGCCGACTACGACGCGTTCATCACCGAGCTGCGCGAGGTCGGCGACGTGGTCTCGGTCGAGACCTCCGCCGTCGACGTCACACTGCAGAAGACGGACATGTCCTCACGCGTCTCGACGCTCGAGGCGTCAGTGACGTCGCTGCGAGGGATGCTCTCCTCGGCCGCCGAGGTCGACGACCTTCTCGCGATCGAGACGACGCTGACCGAGCGCACGAGCGAGCTGCAGAGCCTGCGCGCGCAGCTGGAGGTGCTCGAGGAGAGCATCGCGTACTCGACCGTCTCCATCTCGATCTCGAGCGATGCCCCTTCCCCAGGGCAGGAGCCCGCTGGCTTCCTCGCGGGCCTGCAGGACGGCATGGCGGCGCTGTTGCGCGGGTTCGCCTCGTTCTGGACCGCGCTCGGCTTCGCGCTCCCCGGGCTCGCCCTCCTCGCCGTGCTCGGCGCCGCAGCCTGGCTCATCGTGCGTCTCAGCATGCGGTCTGCAGCTGCTCGGGCGGCCCGCCGGGCGGAGGCGGTCAGCGCTGCACAGCCTGCCCCCGCGGCACCGGAAGGCACAGGCCGCGCACCCGCCGAGCCCGCTTCCTAGCGCCGACTCGGCCAGCGCACCGCTGCAATCGCTAGTCTTGTGCAGGTCGTTCGTGCGCACGTGGGCACGAATGGCCCGCCACATCCACGTTGACCGAGGAGCACAGCATGGCTGCCGACGACACGAACACGAAGTTCGACCCCGATTTCGAGCCGCGCGACGATGACACCACGCGCATCGAGGCCGCGGGTGTCCCCGACGAGGACCTGGCTCCGGGCGACACGATCGGGGACCTCGCAGACGACCCCATCGAACCGCCCCAGGAGACCGACGAGGCCTCAGACTCACTTGCCGCCGGCACCAGCCATGTGCGCGGCGAGAGCAGCGCAGCCGCCCAGCTCAAGGCCCACGAGGCGAAGCTCACCCGCATCTTCCAGGCGACCGTCTTCGGACCAGGAGACGAGCGGATCGGCCGTGTAGGCCAGGTCTACCTCGACGACCAGACCCGCGACCCCAACTGGGTCACGGTGAAGACCGGCCTGTTCGGCACCAAGGAGTTCTTCATCCCCCTCGACGTCGCGGAGCTGGACGAGAAGCGCATCCTCGTGCCCTACTCGAAGTCGCTCGTGACGAGCGCTCCGAGCACGGAGGTCGACCAGAACCTCAGCCCTGCTGAGGAGGACGCGCTGTACGTGCACTACGAGGTTCCCGGGCGCATGCCCGAGAACGGCACCGAGACGAGCCTCGTCGAGGGCGGAAGCGAACTCCGTCCGGGCAGCGCTCCCGTCATCCTGGAGCCGAGCGGCGACGACTTCGACGACGCCGACGAGGCGTCGCGGACCGAGGACGCCCTGCTCGCCGAGACCGTCGCCGATTCCGCCTTCGACACCGAGGCCAGCATCGACGCCCATGAGACGGCAGCCCCTCTGCTCTCGGCCGACGACGACGACACTCGCCTCATCGCGACGGCGGAAGCCGCGGCAAGCGACGACGAGTTCGAGGCTCCGACGGTGACCGAGTGGGAGGAAGTCAGCTTCCAGCGGCCGAGCGACGAGCCGATCGACCCGACCAGCCCCGACCGGAACTAGGAGCCTCCGTGCCTCTCTTCGCCACGATCTACCACTACGCAGACGGCTCAGCCGACACTCGCGACGAGCACCGCCCCGCGCACCGAGCCTGGCTCGGCGAGCAGAAGGACGCCGGCATCCTGAAGGCCTCGGGCCCATGGGCCGCTCCTCACTCGGGCGCGCTGCTCCTCTGGGAGAGCGACGACGAGGCGTCCCTGCGTGAGCTCCTCCCTGCCGATCCCTTCGCCGTTGTCGGCGTCATCCGCCAGACCGACGTCTACGAGTGGACACAGGTCTTCGGACCGTTCACCCCGTAACTGACGAACTCCCCGGCACCTCGACGAAGCCGGTCGCCGCACTCGCGGCGGCCGGCTTCGTCACGAGCTAGGCCTTCTCCTGCGCCTGCACCGACTCAGCGGAGCTGCTGGGCGCCGCTGCCCTCGGCTTCTCGAAGAACAGCACGACCACCGCCCCCACGAGGAAGGCGGCGATCGGCAGCAGCAGCGACTGCCCCAGCGCTGCGGAGAATCCCTCGGCGACCGCGGGCGGCAGCGCGCCGCTGCTCTGCTCTGTGGCATCCGCCGGCATGCCAGGCAGCTCGGCCGCGAGACGCGAGCTGATGAGGGCGGCGATCGCGGCAGAGCCGAGCACCGAGCCGACCTGGCGGGTCATGTTGTAGACGCCGGACCCCGCGCCCGCGAGCGCGGGAGGCAGGTTTCGCGTGGCGCTCGTCGCGAGCGGTGCCCAGAGACCGGAAAGCCCCAGGCCGAGGAACGCGGGTGGGATGAGCAGCTGCCAGAGCGGCGTGTCGGCCGTCATGAGCAGCGACATCCATCCGAGAGCGGCAGCCACGATGAGGAAGCCCGCGAACGCGATCCAGCGTGGCTCGGTGCGGTCGGTGAGGCGACCCACGAACGGCGCCATGACCCCGGATACGACGGCCATGGGAACCAGCATGAGCGCCGCCTGCGTCGGCTCGAGCGCGCGCGCCGTCTGGAAGTAGAACGCGATCGGGAGCGGCATGGAGACGATCGCGAGGCCGAGCACCGAGATGCCGAGGTTCGCGACCGTGAAGTTCCTGTCGCGGAAGAGCCCCAGCGGCAGGAGCGGCTCCTTGCGGTTGAAGCGCTGCCAGACGACGAAGCCGACGAGCACGACCACACCCGAGACGATGAGTCCCCACACGGAGATCGGTCCGACGATCTGCCCCCAATCGAACGTCTCGCCTTCCTGGATGCCGAACACGAGCAGGAAGAGACCCGCCGCGCTCAACACGACGCCCAGCCAGTCGAACGAGTGCGCCTTGGTCTCGAGGTCGGGCACGAGACGCCAGGCCAGGATGAACGCGACGACACCGACGGGCACGTTGACGAAGAAGATCCACTCCCAGCCGAGGCCGTCGACGAGGAACCCTCCGAGGATGGGGCCGACAAGCGTGGCGACGCCGGCGACTGCACCCCAGAGCCCCATGGCCGCGCCTCGCTTGTCCGGCGCGAAGATCCGAGTGATGACCGACATGGTCTGCGGGGTCATGAGGGCGGCACCGAGGCCCTGCACTGCACGTGCCGCGATGAGCATCCCGATGTCACCCGAGAAGCCGCACCAGAGCGACGCGAGGGTGAAGACGACGAGGCCGATGAGGTAGATGCGCTTCGGGCCGAAGCGGTCGCCGAGGCGACCGGTGATGAGCAGCGGCACTGCGTAGCTGAGCAGGTACGCGCTGGTCACCCAGATGACGGCGGTGATGTCGGTCTGGAGATCCCTGAGGATGGCCGGGTTCGCGATGGAGACGATCGTCGAGTCGACCAAGATCATGAAGAAGCCGATGACGAGGGCCCAGAGGGCGGGCCAGGGGCGGGAGACTGTTTCCACGAGGGTGGATGCTACGCCCCTTGTCGGACCGTTGCGCGCCACGCGAGGAATAGCCGGCGGGCGGGGCGCGTTGTGCTCCCCGTACGCCCAGAGACAGGAGACGCATGCCAACCATCGACATCACCACCGAGACGTTCAAGGACACGGTTGCCTCCGAGGGCATCGTCCTCATCGACTTCTGGGCCGAATGGTGCGGCCCCTGCCGCCAGTTCGGTCCCATCTACTCCGCCGCGTCGGAGCGCCACGAGGACATCACCTTCGCGAAGGTCGACACAGAGAACAACCAGGAGCTGTCCGCTGGTCTGCAGATCACGTCGATCCCGACGCTGATGGCGTTCCGCGACGGCGTGCTGCTCTACCGCGAGGCCGGCGCCATGCCGCTCGCTGGAGTCGAGAAGCTGATCGAGGCGCTCGAGAACGTCGACATGGATCAGGTTCGCGCTGAGATCGCCGAGAAGTCGGGCGCTGCGCCCGCCAACGAGGCACAGTAGGTCCAGAGCTTCTCCCCCAGCTCGGGGTCGTAGCTGCGCCACTGCGAGGTGCCGATCACGGGCATTCCTCGAGTGAGGTGGGCGGGGACGATCGTCTCCCCGCCTGCCAGCTGCGGGTCGGTGACGGCCCTGAGCTGGCAGAGGGCGCCCTCGTGCTTCCCTTGCGCCGCGAAGGCGAGGAGGCTGTCCAGGGCGCGCTTGCCGAGCGACGGCTCGTGGACGCCCGGGATCGTCGGCGTGAGACCGCCCGTCGAATAGCCGGGATGCGCGACGAGGCTGCGTACGTGCCCGCCAGCGGCGCGTGCTCGCCGGTCGCCCTCGATCGCGAGCACCTGCGTCGCGAGCTTCGACTGCGCGTAGGCGTTCCACGACGTGTAGCCGCCGCGCAGCTGCACGTCCTCGAGGTGTGCCCTCGTGAGCGCGGGCGCGATGCTGCCGAGCCACACGACCGCGGCGCCCGCTCGGAGCGCTGCCCCCACCGAGAGGTGGCTCAGGAGGGCGAAGTGGCCGAGGGCGTTCGTGGCGAAGACCCGCTCGATGCCGTCGCTCGTCTCCTCTCGCTCGGTCGGCGGATGCACGACTCCGGCGTTGAGGACAAGACCGTCGAACCCGGATGCAGCTGGCGAAGCATCGACGAGGAGCCTGGATGCCGCGCCGCGGGTCGCCTCGAGCTCCGCGATATCGAAGGCGAGGGTCGTCACGAGGTCGGCTCGACCCATGGCTGAGGCCGCCGCCTCGAGCCTCGCGGTGCTTCGTCCCGTGATGACGACGTTCGCACCCCGATCAACCAGGCTCTTCGCCGTGAAGAAGCCGAGCCCCGTCGACGCGCCCGTGATCAGGTAGCGCCTGCCGGAGAGGTCGTGAGGACCGAACTCCGCTGCGGCGCTCATGCTGCGTCACCTTCGCGCGCCTCGATGAGGCAGAAGCTGGCGCCGAAGGGATCGACGAGGGTCGTCATCCGGCCGAACGGCGAGTCCGCCGGTGCACCTCGCACCTGCCCGCCCAGACTTGCAGCCCTCGCGGCGGCGGCATCGACGGAGTCAGTGATGAAGTACACGAGCCACTCGGAGTCGGGGGGTGCGTCAGCTCCGTGCTGCCGGGGACTGTCCGTGCTCGCCTCAAGCGCTCCGAAGCGAGCATCCACCCCGCCGGGCTGAGGACCGAACTGGGTGTAGCGGAACTCCGGGGAGTCGACCATGGGGTGCGATTCGAAGCCGGTCACTGCGGCGTAGAAGCCGGTCGCGGCCTGCAGCCGCGTCGTATGGAACTCGAACCAGGCGGTCGTGGCGGGCTCACCCCACGCGTCGAACCCTCGCCGCCCCGCGGGCTGCCAGAGCCCGAACGTGACGCCCTGTGGGTCGGAGAGAAGCGCCATGCTCCCCTGCTCCATGACGGCCTCAGGTCCCGCCACCGAGCTCGCTCCGGCCTGCAGAGCCCGTTCGCGGACCGCGTCGAGGTCCGGAGCGTTGAAGTACACGATCCACGAGCTCCGCTCCCCTGGCTCGGCAGCGCCGAGCCCGCCCACGGTGGCCGGGCGACCATCGGGCAGCGGGCCGGCTGAGATCAGGTGGTAGTGCCCCGACTCCGGCCCCATGTCGCGCAGACTCCATCCGAGAACGCTTGCATAGAAGGACGCAGACCCGAGTGGATCGGGCGTCGCCAGCTCCACCCAGCAGGGGTCGCCCTCATCGAAGTGCTCGTACCGTGGCATGGTCCGCTCCTCTTGACTCTGGCTGAGAGATCTTGCCTCAGCAGTCTAGGAGCGTCAGATCTCCAGAGCCGGGGAGGCCTGCAGGTCGTAGCCGAACGCGTAGAGGTGCACGACCACGCCGGGGGCGACCTCCTTGGGCCCCTCCCGGTCGGTGAGGTGGACGAAGCCGAGCCGTTCGTACAGGCGGTGGGCGCCGAGCATTTCCGGGCCACTGTTCATGACGACCCGCGACGCGCCCCGATCACGCCCGAGGGCGATGACGTGGCCCGCGAGCGTCTGACCGATGCCACGCCCGCGCGCCTCGGGAGCTACGGCGAGCATCCTGAAGTCGAGCTCGCCCTGCTTGGCGAGCTGCGAGATCCGCTGACCTGGTCGTGGCGTCCAGACGGAGCCGAGGATCGTTCCGGTCGCGATGTCCTCGGCGACCCAGACCTCGTCCTCGCTGGCCCGGCTCGCCGCGTCCCGCAGGTCCTCGGCGTAGCTCGCCGTGACCTCGTAGTCGTTGCTGTAGGCCCGCTCGGTGAGGCGCCCGACGAGCTCGACCTCGTCGTGCCGAACCAGACGAAGGCGAACCCCTTCGGTCTGCGTGAGGTCGTAGCGATAGGCGAGCTCGGCTCCGAACGTCTCGTCATCGGTGTCGCGTCCTTTGACACGCGAGAAGCCGACGCGCTCGGCCAGTCGCCGCGCCTGCGAGTTCGCGACGCCGACGTCGAGCACCGCCGCGCGGGAGCCGCTTCGCCGCGCGAGGTCGAGAGCGGCGTGGACAAGCGCGTCTGCGACTCCCGCGCCGCGAGCTTCCGGGGCCACGGCGGTGAAACGCAGCTCCGCCTCATCGCCACGAGCGAGACGCGCCGGTTCGGTGCCGGCGCGCAGCAGCGTCGAGGTGCCGATGATGCTCGGAGCGCCGTGCTCGGGTTCGGCCGCGACGGCGACGAGGACCGTCCCGGCTTCGCTCCGGGCGGCGACGTCGAGTTCGGCTGCCCGGCGGGACTCGCGCCAGCGCTCATTGCCGTGCCCGCCCGAGTCGAACGAGCGAACCGTGAGTGCTCCGATGGCGGCGAATTCGTCCGCTTTGGCCTCTCGAACGGTGAAGTCGCCAGGGTTCGTGTTCGTGCGGGGATCGACGCTTGGTGCGACGCTCATAGACCATCCAATACTTCTCCGGGCAAGCCGCGCCCGCATGTGCAACTGTCCAGCATACGACGATGGAGTCACACGCGCGGCGGCACGGGGCCGCTCAGGAGTCAGTTGCCGTCGTCGTCAGGCGCGATGATGCGGTGCGAACCGGTCGCCGGATGCGCGGCCCTGGCCCGAACGGAAGCGAACTGGCTCTCGACGACGTCGGCGACGACGGCGATCGACTGCTCATCGAAGCGGTCGTGTTCCCCCGCGGCGACTTCCTGCGCGTCGACGTGGCGCAGCCACGACGTCGTGGCGCTCACCGACGAGGGTGTGTAGCCGTTCGTCTCCGCCACCGACCCGCCGAATAGGAACGCGACGGGAACTCGGAGACCTGCAAGGGCGTCGCGTGATGAGGAGCCATGGTCGTCGGCGGGCAGAGTGTCGCCGAGGCCGCCGTTGACGAGGACGAGGGCTCCGACACGATCTGGGTGAGCCGCGGCGACGGCGACGGCGAGGTCTGCACCCGCCTCCGTGCCGACGAGCACCGCTCGCTCGACGGAGAAGTGGTCCATCAGCTCCACGACCGCGTGCGCGGTCGTTTCCCTCGCCACCCTCGAGCGCTGCGGCCAGCCCAGGTCGTCGATCGACGGTGCCAGGACGTGCGCGTCCGGGAGCAACCCGGCGAGCGTCTCGGCCCTCGCGCTATGTGCCTCCCCGAGCAGCAGGAGATTGTCGTGCTTGCGTCCCTCTCTGGAGACGCGAACCAGCACCCCGACGCTGCCGCCGGCGAGGTCGACGCTGAGTCCTCTGGGCCCGACCGAGTGAGGTTCCGGCTTGGCGGAGCCGAGTGGTCGCAGCGCGCGAACGGGCGCGTCTGCCTCGTCACCCGTCATGCGATCCACTCCTTCGCTGGCTCTCAATGCTACGCACCCTTGCTCCAGCGTAGACGCGGCACCGTGTGCACCGCAGACAGCGCACCTCTCGGATGCGCCCACTGGCCCAGCCGCACCCTCGCGACTAAGGTAAACCTAACCCGAGAAGGAGCGTCCATGTCGAACATCGCCACCACGCACGCCGCGAGCGGTCTCGTCAGATCGCGCCTCGCGGCCAGAGAGCGAGTGAGCGAGCACGTCGTCCGCGTGACGCTGGAGGGCGATGACCTCGCTCGTTTCCAAGGCCTCGGCTTCGACCAGTGGTTCCGCCTGCTGCTCCCACAACAACAGGACGAGACCGTCTTCGATCGCGCGCCCGACCGCATCGACTTCAAGGGCTACCTCAGGTACCTGCTCATCTCGCAGTCGAAGCGCCCCGCCATGCGCAACTACACCGTGCGCGAGTTCCGCCAAGCCGAACGGCAGCTCGACATCGACGTCATCGTGCACGGCGACGCCGGCATCGCCGGCCCGTGGGCTCGCGACGCGCAGGTCGGCGCACCCGTCGCGCTCATCGACCAGGGCTGCGGATTCGCGCCACCCGCATCCACCGACTGGCAGCTGCTGGTCGCCGACGAGACGGGGATGCCCGCGATCGTCGGCATCCTCCGCGACCTGCCGAGGGCAGCCCTCGGGCACGCGATCGTGGAGATCCCATCCCAAGGGGATGCGCAGCCCGTGGAGCTCCCCTCGGGGTTCACGATCGACTGGGTGACACGCCCGAACGGGGCGCGTCCGGGCGAGATGGCGCTGCAAGCGGCCCGAGAGACCCGGCTCGAGGGGTCGACGCCATACGCCTTCGCCGTCGGCGAGTCGCAGCTCGCGACGGGCGTCCGGCGACACCTGGTCAGGGACCTCGCCGTACCCAAGACCCAGGTGACCTTCTGCGGATACTGGAAACTCGGGCGCAGCGAAGCCCCACAGGGCTGACCGAACGGTGGGAATGGGATGCGTGACCCCGCGTGACTTTCCCGCGAGAAATCACCTTCGATTGCGAGCTCGGAGCGTGATAGCGTTGGTTTCACGCGCTGAGCGTCGGGAAGCCGTCCAGTAGCACCGCAGTTAACACGGGTCGAGCGCGCGCCCCATCCGAATCGGAACTGCCCCCAGACAGCACCGAGCCCAAGAACTTATCCACCCCTTATCTTTGCTTTTCTACGGCGCCGTGGAAGAGCAGCCCGAATCGTCCAAGATTCGGCAGCGCATTCCTGCGCGAAATAAACCGTGCCTAATAAGCACAGATCCGTTCGCGGATCACCCGCCCGAAGTACGGGCTGCATAACAATGAAGGAAGAAAAACATGGCAACTGGCATCGTGAAGTGGTTCAACGCAGACAAGGGCTACGGCTTCATCGCTCCGGACGACGGAACGCCCGACGTCTTCGCGCACCACTCCGCAATCGACGTCCAGGGTTTCCGCACGCTTGAAGAGAACCAGCGCGTGGAGTTCGATGTGACCCAGGGACCCAAGGGTCTCCAGGCCGAGAGCATCCGCCCGCTCTAAATACAGGCTCTCAGCGGTCCCCGTCCTCTGACGGGATGACCACGCACAACGAGTGCGACCTTCGGGTCGCACTCGTTTTGTCTGTCCTGACGGGTGCATCCCGGTGACCATTCGCCACGAATGACCCTGCGGCTCGCAGAGCAGAAGCCGACTTCACCTCACCCGCAGCCTCCGATCTGTCAACGACGACGATCGCGGCGAACGCGTGGTGCCCGCTTGACGAGGCGAGAGAGCAGAGCATTCGCCTCGCCGACGCGGAATGGTCAGTCCCATCCGTCTGCGCTTGCGGTTCGCGGCGCTCGCGACTGCGCGACCGAGTCCCGTCACGAGCCGCCTTGGGGCAGCATTCGTCGTTCACGGGGAGTCCTGCCCTGCGAGCCGAAGATCAGGTGTGTTCCAGGGTCAACCGGCAGGGAGGAAGGTATCCTTCTGGGGCGAGGCGCGGACCCCCGGCCGCGAATACCTCGTTCACTACCAGCACCAGACCTCGAACGGAGCAACACTCCCTCCATGACCACTCCCCCCACGTGGCCTCATACCCCAGTCGTCCGCCCCAAGGACCGCAAGCAGCGCATCGAGTCCGCCGCCACCCAGGCATTCGCCCTGCGCGGCTACCACCAGGTGAGCATGAGCGACGTGGCAGCGTCGGTCGGCATCTCGGCCCCAGCCCTCTACCGTCACTTCGCGAACAAGTACGACCTCTTCAAGCACACGGCATTCGGCATCGTCGACGCGGTCGAGACGGCTACTGACGATGCCGCCGAGAGCGCAGCGGTCACCAGCGCTCCCCCGGCCGAGCAGTCAGCGGCGCTCATCGGCGCAACGCTCGAGAGTCTCATCAAGTGCCGAGGCACCGGAGAGATCATCCGCTGGGAGTCCCGCTACCTCGAGCCCGCCGACCGCGCGTCCGTCGACCAGCGCCTCGCCAAGGTCTACGGCCGCTTCTCGACGGTGCTCAAGGAGCTGCGCCCGAACCTGCGCAGCGAAGACGCCGCCTTGCAGAGCCGCGCCGCCTTCGCCGTGCTCGCGAGCGTCTCGATGCACCGCACGAGCATCTCGTCTGCCGCAGCCGACTACCTCCGGGGGGCCGCCCAGCGTGCCTTCGACGCGGAGCTGCCCGAAGTCGAGTCGTACGTCGCTCCCGCAGCCACCGGAATCCCCTCCACGGCGAAGCGTGAGCAGATCGTCGCCCGGTCCATCGAGCTCTTCTTCGCCCGCGGATACAACCTCGTGAGCATCGAGGAGATCGGCGGCGCCGTCGGCATCACCGCATCCGGCGTGTATCGGCACTTCGAGAGCAAGAGCGGAATCCTCGCCGCTGCCTGCTCTCGTGCGGCCGAGTACCTCGGCCAGGTGACCCGCGAGGTCTTCGCCGCCGTCGACAGCCACGAAGACGCGCTCGATGGCCTGATCGACGCCTACGTGGAAGCCCAGCTCGCCCACCACCGGCTGCTGCAGGTCTACATCGCCGAGTCGACGAATCTTGGCGACGAGGAGCGGGAGCGCCTCATCGCTCTCCAGCGCGACCACGTCGAAGAATGGGCAGGACTCCTGCGTGCCGTGAAGCCGCAGTTCTCCGCCTCAGAGGCGCGCTGCGTCGCGCACGCCGGTTTCCACGTCGTGGACTCTCTCGGGCGAGTGCTCGCCTGGCAGGACACGCCGAGCAACCGAACGCGCGTCGCCCACATGCTGCGTGCGGTCCTCGACGTCTGACGTTCGAGCACACGACGAGCCGTGGCCCGCCCCGTTCAGGGTGCGGGCCACGCTCGTCTCTCGACCCGGGCACGTCACACGACGGTGCGTTCCTCGGCGGCCCCGGTCGCACCTGCAGACTCGGGACGGCCTGCCGCTCTGACCTGGTCGGCGAGCAGCTGCGCGCCGCTGGTGGTGAGGGCACGACGCCACGGCAGCACACCCTCGATCTCGATCTGGATGGACATGCTCAGCACCGTTCGGATCACGACGATGAGTCCCAGGATGAGGGCATCCTCAAGCGAGGGCTTCGACGTGATCGTGCGGACGAGGTCGGCGGCCACGAGCACCTCCAGCCCGAGCAGGATGCCAGCTCCGAGCGAGGTGCGGAGCGTCGCGAGGGCGACCTTGCCGCCCTTCCCGCGCACGAGCGCCAAGACGGCGAGCACCACCGCGATGACGATCCCGATGACGATGGCCGACGCGCCGAGCACCTCGACGACGACCGCGACGATCTCGAACACCTGGTCCATGGATTGCTGCATACCTGCCCCTAGGAGGTCGAGTCTGATCGGCGCGTGCGCCCGGCGAGGACGCCTGCGCACAGGAACGCCACGATTCCGGCGATCGGAACCACGATAAGCCCGACGCGGAGCGACGTCGCGTCGGCAAGCAGCCCGACGAGGGGCGGTGCGGCGAGGAAGCCGAGGCGCATGAGCCACGAGACCAGGGTGATGGCCGTGCCCGGCTTGAATCCGGGCAGCTCATCTGCCGCGTGCAGGGCCGCGGGCACCAGCGTGGCGATTCCGAGACCAGCGGCGGCGAAGCCCGCGATCGTCCCCCCGACGCTCGGGAAGAGCAGCGCGACGCCCATGCCGAGCGCTGTCACGAGGCCACCCGCCTGCGCGACCCGACGCTCCCCGAAACGATCGACGAGCCGATCCCCGAGCATCCGCCCCACGAACTGCGCGCCGACGAGCGCGATGAAGCCGAAGGCGGCGAGCGCTTGAGGGGCCTCGAGCGAACCGGACAGGTACAGCGCCGCCCAGGTGCTGCCCGAGTCCTCGACGACCGACCCGGCCACGGTGAGCAGCACGAGCGCGAGCAGCACCAGGTACTTCGCCGACCCTCCGCGAGCGGAAGTCCCGGCCTTGACGACCCTGATCCCCGCCGTCGTGACCTCGACGTCGTCGTGCTCCGGGCCGGGGATCATCCACCGGTACGCAAGGATCGCGACGAGCGTGAACACGGCGCCGCTGAGGCCGAGGTGCAGCGGGAGCGGCACCTGGAGTGCCACCGCGGCAGCCCCCATGAGGCCGCCGAGTACGGCCCCGATCGACCAGATCGCGTGGAAGCCGTTGATGATGGAGCGCCCGAAGCGACGCTGCACCCGCAGCCCGTGCGAGTTCTGCGCCACGTCAGTGAGCGCATCCGCTGCCCCACCGAACGCGAAGGCGGCCGCCAGCAGCAGCCCGTTGGGGGCGAAGCTCGCGGCGAACAGCGCGAGGCTCGTGATGGCCGTCCCGGCCACGGCGAGACGCGACGACCAGAAGCGGCGGATGAGCGCCGCGGCCGCCAGCCCCGCGAGAAGGGCCCCGCTCGGGTAGGCGGCGACGACGAGCCCGAACTCGACGTTGCTCAGCGCGAGCTCGGCCTTCAGCCCCGGATAGCGTGGCAGCAGATTCGCGAAGAGCGCCCCGTTGGTGAGGAACATGGCCGCGACAGCGATGCGCGCGCGCCGGTCGACCCGGGAGGTCACTCCCCGACCGCGATGTCATGGTTCTTGCTGAGCATGCTGCAATCCAAGCACAGCGCGAGCACCCGGCTCGCCGCAGTCACTGCTGCACGAGCGGGAAGGCGAGGCAGCGCAGACAAGGCTGGCGGGCCCGGCGGCGCTGGATCATTCCACCGTCTGCGAGGCGCGGGGCGCCGCGAGGGCCGCGAACCGCTGGCCAGTCCAGGTCACGGCCGCCTCCAGCGGGCCGCGCCGCTGCCACCAGAAGAAGACCGCACCGACAGCCAGGGCCCCAGCCACGTGGATCAGCCAGATCGGGGCGCTCGAGACGAGCCAGAACAGCTCGGGGGCCTCCGCGAGCCACCCTCCGCTGACGAGGGTCGTGTAGGTCACACCCGCGACGATCACATGCAGCGAGTAGATGGTGAGCGGCGTCGCACCTGCACCCAGCGCGGGTCCGATCGCACGGATGGCCGTGTCGCCGAGTCGGAGGCAGACGGCCAGGCACAGGCCGATCGCGATGAGCGAGGTGCCGGCTGTGATGGCGAGATCGAACGTCGTTCCCGAGTGCGGTGCGGGTGAGGCGAGGAACCAGCTGCTCTCCGTCGGCGTGGTGCCGAACGCCGCTGAGTAGAAGAGCTCGGAGGCCTGCGCCCCCGTGCCAGTCGAGGCGCCGATCGAGTTGAGGCCGCCGAAGGGGCCCGCCAGCAGCATGCTGATGCCGACTCCGACCAGTGCGAGGAGAGCGCCGACTGCCGTGAGTCCGAGGCTCAGCTGCAGGATCGTGCCGCGTTCTCGGGCCGCCAGCAGCATCCGCCCGACCACCATGCCCACGATCGCGTAGACCACCCAGGTGAGCACGGGATAGGTGCCCGTCACGAAGAGTCCCCGGAGCAGCTCGAGCGGATGCGCCAGGTCGAACCAGTTCGGCGTTCCGAGCTCAGAGCCCACGTTGAGCGGGGCCCGCAGCAGCATGGAGAGAAAGGGCCAGAGGCCGGCCCAGGCGGTCGCGACCATGAGCAGGGAGAGGTTCGAGAGCCGCAGCAGTGGGACGAGGAGCCAGAAGACGAGCCCGTAGTAGACGAGGATCACGGCGATCGGTGTGGGGACGAGACCGAGCGTCATGCCGATCAGCATGAGGGCGAGGCCGCGCCCGAAGACGTTGAGGGCCGCGGCGCCGAATGCTCGGCGCTCGCGCTGCCGCTGCGTCGTCAGCACGACCCCGATGCCGGCGAGGACGGCGAACAGGGCTGCGGCCTTCCCGCCGAGGAACGCGGCGAGCGCTGGCGTCGAGCCGTCGGCGTTCGTGACCCAGACGTGCGTCGCCATCATGCCGATGAGCGCGAGGAACCTCGCAAGGTCCAGCCCGGAGATGCGTCCGCCGCGCCGAGAGCCCGCGCCGCCCCCGATCCGCCGGCGACCGAGAGAGGAAGTGGCCGGGTTGCCTGCGGGGTTCGGGGCGCTCACACCCTCACGCTACCGGCAGAGAGCCCCGCGCCGCACTCCGCCGACAGGCTGGGCCTCAGGCGCGGAGGATCTTCTCCATCGCCTTGCCCTTGGCCAGCTCGTCGACGAGCTTGTCGAGGTAGCGGATCTCCTGCATGAGGGGCTCCTCGATCTCCTCGACACGGATGCCGCAGACGACCCCGGTGATGAGCGAGCGCTTCGGCTGCATGAGCGGCGCATCGCGGAAGAAGGTCTCGAAGTCGACGCGCGTCTCGATGGTGCCGCCGAGCTGCTCTTCGCTGTAGCCGGTGAGCCAGCGGATGATCTCGTCGACCTCGGCCTTCGTGCGTCCTTTGCGCTCCGCCTTCGCCACGTAGTGGGGGTAGACGTCCGCGAACGCGGTTCCGTAGATGCGATGCCCGGCCATGTCAGCTCCTCCGTGTCGTCGAGATTCTACCGGCGTCACATGCCGTCACCCGGTGTCATCTCGGAAGAGCCGCCTTCGTCCGCGAGTTGTCTCGAGCATGACAACTCTTGGAATCATCGGAGCAGGGAACATCGGCAGCCAGGTCGCACGCAAGGCGATCGAGGCGGGCTACGACGTGGTCATCGGCAACTCGCGCGGACCGGAGACGCTCGCCGGCCTCGTCGCGGAGCTGGGGCCGAATGCCCGTGCGGCGACGGCGCTCGACGTCGCGGAGGCCGCCGACGTCGCGGTCGTGACCGTGCCGCTGCATGCGTACCAGAGCATCCCCGTCGACGCCCTTGCCGGCAAGATCGTGCTCGACACCAACAACTACTACCCGCAGCGCGACGGCAGCATCGCCGAGCTCGACGATGAGTCGACCACAACTGCCGAGCTCCTCCAGGCGCACCTGCCTGGGTCCCGCGTCGTCAAGGCCTTCAACCACATCGCTGCGGCCGACATCACCGCCGACGCTCGCCCAGCGGGTTCCGACTCGCGTCGCGCGCTCGTCGCGGCGAGCGACAGTGACGAGGCGCTGGAGTTCGCGCGCGGTCTCTACGACCAGTTCGGATTCGACACCGTCGCGCTCACCCCGCTCGCGGAGGGCTGGCGCATCCAGCGCGACACCCCCGGCTACGGAGCGAAGGCGTCCGAGGCGGAGCTTCGGGACCTGGTCGCGTCCGCCAAGCGGTATCGCGAGACCGCCTGAGCCCATCCGGCCGGCCCTGACCGTCGCCCCGCGAGGGAGCGAGGTCGGGCCCCCGCCCACAACCCGCAGGTACCGTGCGGGCAAACAAAGAAGCCCGCCGGAGACCGGCGGGCTTCTTGTGTCTTGGTGGACCTAAGGAGATTCGAACTCCTGACCTCCTCGATGCGAACGAGGCGCGCTACCAACTGCGCCATAGGCCCTGACGAACGGAAACACTACCACCAGGGGCCCGACACCGCCAATCTCGCAGGCGCCACACGGGCGACCACTCACACCACCCCCGACCAGTCACTACCCCCCACCGCGGCTAACCAGGATTCTGAAGGCTGCAGAATGCTCGTGAGCTTCTTGACGACGCATGGAAGCTTGTTGGAACGGTCCGAGCTTGTGTAGCATGTCGAAATATGCACACCGCCGGACCGCTGCCCACATGGCAACCTGACTCTCGCACCCTTGTGCTCAAACCAGATATCTCACCTCCCCCTTCACTGCTCCCCGCAGCCAGGAGCTCGCCAGTGCAGAAAGGCGGGAGGCCACTCGAGTGGGAGCCCCACTCCCACCCCGTCAGTCAGCTGCTCTCTGTGCAACGCGGAGTCCTGAAGGTCGTCGTCGAACGAAGCGCGTGGGTGGTGCCTCCACATTTCGCCGTCTGGGTCCCAGCGGGCACAGTGCACACGAGCCGGGCAACGGCAAGCTGTGAATTCCAGGCAACATTCTTCTCAGAGCGCGAATCGTTCCTCCGACCCCGCGAAGCGTACGGAGTCACCGTCACACCCCTGCTCCACGAGCTCCTCGAGCGGCTCGCGGCCGAGGGCATCTCGCAGGTGCAGCGTCGCAACATCGAACGAGTCCTGTTCGACAACCTGGACCCGGCCAGCCACGACCTGCGGGTCCGCATGCCCCGCGACCGCCGCATCGGCCCGATCGCGGATGCGCTCAGGGCAGAGCCCGGCAACCGCACGTCACTCGAGGAGTGGGCTTCCTCCCTCGATGTCAGCAGCAAGACCCTGGCGCGCATCTTCCAGAACGAGACGGGCGTCTCCTTCCACAGCTGGCGCCAGATGGTCCGCGTGCAGTCAGCGCTCGAGCAGCTCTCGAACGGATCGAGCGTCGCCCTCGTGGCGCGCTCGCTCGGCTACGCGCAGACCAGCACCTTCATCGACGCCTTCCGGCGCGTCCTCGACGTCACGCCCGGTCACTACCGCGCACGAGCGCTCACCGCCTGAGCTGCTCCGGGAAGCGAGACCAGGTCGCCTCAGCTAGTCGCCGTTCGGAGCCGACGTGAAGTTGGGCCCACCTGTTGGCTCCGGCTCAGGCTTCGGATCCTTGGACGGCTCAGGAGCGGACGTCTGCGACGGCGCTGGTGCCTGAGTCAGCTGAGGCGCTTCCGTTGCGGGCGGCTGCGTCGCCGCGGAGCTCGTCGGGGCGGGGGCAGCGGTCGTGGGGGCCGGTGGAACGTACGTCCTGCGGTTCCCAAAATGCTCGGCTCGCGCGTCACCGACAACCTGCGGGATCTCGATGACGGCAGACACAAGAGCGGTGAGGTCCTGCCCTTGCGCATTCGCCCGCACGACCGCGATCAGCTCGGCCAGGCGCTCGTCGGTCTCGTACTCAGACTGGACGTACTCTTCGACCTCCGTCTCGGCAGCCGTCGCGACGCGCTGCGAGTACTCCGACACGAAGTACGGCACGGCCGACTCCATCGTCGAGGCAGCACCCGCGGCATCGTTCACGTTGATCTGGTCACGAGCCGTCGTCAGCATGTCACCCATCGTCGTCTTCGACTCGTCCGTGACGAGGCCGTTCGACATGACATAGGCGGGCTCGATGGCGTCGACCTGCGCGCTGACCGCGAGCGTCTCGGCGCTCAGCACGACAACGGCAGGCTGGGCGGGCGCATCGGTGGAGGCGGCGAGCGACTCCTTGCGGACAGCGGCGAACGAGCCGATCGCGACGGGAATGACGACGACCACGACGAGAAGCGCGACCGCAGCGACGAACCAGCTCACGCGAGCAGCGGAAGGCGCCGCACGGAACCGCGCGAAGGGACCACCGAGCACCAGGCGCGCATTCGTCGCGCCAGTGCGGTCAAGCATCTCGTCACCCGCCGCGAAGGTACCGTTCGGCACATCGATCGATGCGTTGTCGGTCAGCGCGAAGGGGTCGCCGTCTACTGGTGAAGCCATGATCCGACCACACTAGTGGATGGCGCGCGAGGCCCGGCGGCAACTAGCCGACACGGCGACGGCGCAGTGCTGCATCGAGGTCGCCCATCCCGGGCTCGATCTCCTCGATGACCCCCATGCTCGCCCAGCGGCTCGGCCGCTTCTCGACGGGGGCGACGACGATCGGGTTCAGGACGACCTCGCTCAGCGCGGGCGACGACTGCGCGAGGCCCGCCCGGGTTGCAGCGGTCTGCGCAAGCGGCATGCCCTGCGTCGCAGCAGATGCGCGCGTCGAGAACGTCGCGATGCCCGGCTGCGCGTGTGCATCCCTGATCTTCTGCTCGGAGCGACGAGCCGCCTCGCGAAGCAGCTCGAGGTGGTTGATCTTCTCGACCTCGACACCGCCGCCGGGACCATCCGGGCCGGGACGGCCGGAAGCATCCGCCGAATTCTCGACGGCAGTCAGCTCCTCGACCGGCTGGCGCTCGAGGTAGAGCGGCTTCGGCACGGGAACCGGAACCCAGCTCGCGAGTGGCTCCGCGGCGTCAGCAACCGCAATCGGCTGGATCTCGACGGTGGGGGCGTCGCTCACGGAGAAGTCGATCGTCGAGTCGGGGCGACGCTCGGCGCGCGGCGCCCGCTGACTGCCGCCCGCCGCGCGCACCGCGAGGCGCTGCGCGTTCGCGATGCGTGCAAGGCGCTGGAGACCGGCGACCCCGGCGAGCACGGTCACGACTCCGGCGACGAGCACCCACCAGACGCCGATGCTCGAGCCCAGTGCGATCCCGACGCCGACCGCGATGAGGCCGGCGAGCGTGAGCAGGGAAGTGACGAGGCGGCCGCGTCGAGTCGCGCGGGCGGCCCGCTGACGGTCCTCGACGGAGCGTGGGACGGCGACCGTCGGAAGAGCACGCCGCGCGGCTTCGTCCCGCTCGCGTTCGGCGCGCTCCGCCTCAGCCTTCGCGCGCTTGATGCGTCGCTCCTGCTCGACCACGCTGCGACCGTCGGCACGCACACGCGCCTGACCGAGCTCGCTCGTGTTCGCGAGCGAGTGGAGCGCCTGCTGCATCCGGATCGCGTTCTCCTCGGTTGCGAGGTAGTTGCGACGGCGCACCCACGTCGGCACGAAATAGGCAAGCCAGAGCGTCACCGCCAGGGCGAGGACGAGACTGCTGCCGAACTGCATGGCGTCAACATTAAGCGCGGACCGAGCCGCCAACCCCGATTGGTGCGGAGTGTCTGATTCGGGATTGCCGAACTTCTTGCGACAACCGGCGAAGCGGGTGAATATCGACGCTCGAAGCGGGGTGACGACTCAGACGAGGGGCTGCGCGGTCCGCGCCCAGTCGGCCTGGGGCACCTGCGCCTCGCGCTCATCAGCGAGGCCCTCCCGCCAGCGCCGCAGCACGCCGTGCGGGACTTCCTCGCGGACGACGCCGAAGCAGAAATGGTCGCGCCAGTCGCCATCGATATGAATGTAACGACGACGCAGGCCCTCGTACCTGAAGCCGAGCTTCTCGACGACCCGCAGGGACTTGGCGTTCTCCGGTCGGATGCACACCTCCATGCGATGCAGGCCGAGGCCCTGCAGGCAGTGATCGGTGGCCATCGCCGTGGCGATCGTCGCGAGCCCCTTGCCGGCGAACTCACGTGCAACCCAGTAGCCGAGCGTCGCGGACGAGAGTGCGCCGTAGCTGATACCGGAAACGGTGAGCTGTCCGGCGAATCTGCCCTCGTAGGTGATCACGAACGGCAGCGCAGTGTGCGCCGACGCCTGGGACAGGAGCGAGCGGATGCCACCCCGAACATCCCAGCGGCCACCACCGCCGGGGCTCGTCGCCTCCCACGGCTGCAGCCACTCGCGGTTCGCGAGGAGCACGGATTCCAGCTCACGCGCATCCCGGACCCTGATGGGACGCAGCGACACCGGGCCGTGCGTCAGCGTGGGGACGGATGCGCTCATAGAAAGCGGAGTCTACTCGGCGATCGAGGCGGCGAACTGCTTCAGCCACGGGCCGAGCGCGGGTCCGAGCTTCGGGTCGTCGACAGCGAGCTCGACGATCGCCTTGATGTAGTCGAGCTTGTTGCCGGTGTCGAAGCGGCGTTCACGGTAGACCACGCCGACGACCCCTCCCAGCTCCTCGCGGTTCGCGGCGAGCACCTGCAGCGCGTCGGTGAGCTGGATCTCTCCCCCGGCACCCGGCTTGGTCTGCTCGAGTACCCCGAAGACCTCGGGCCGCAGCAGGTAGCGGCCGATGACCGCGTAGTTCGACGGAGCATCCTCGAGCGCGGGCTTCTCGACGAGCCCGGTGATCTGGATCGTGTCCGGCCCCGCCCCGGGAACGCCGTCTTCGACACTCGACGACGCATCGTAGGCGGCGACACCGTACGAGGAGATCATGGCCGGGTCGACTTCCTGGAGCGCGACGACGCTTGCGCCCGTCGCCTCGTGCACCTCGATCATGCGCGAGAGCAGCGAGCCACCACCCGCCATGATGTCGTCGCCGAGGAGCACGGCGAAGGCCTCGTCGCCGACGTGCTGGTGGGCCCGCAGGACCGCGTGCCCCAGACCGAGCGGATCGCCCTGGCGCAGATAGTGGACATCGGCGAGGTTCGTCGCCGCGCGGACGCGATCGAGCTTCTCGGTCTCTCCACGGGCCTCGAGCAGCGCTTCGATCTCGGCGACGCGATCGAAGTGGTTCTCGAGCGTCGTCTTGTTGCGCCCGGTGATCATGAGCACGTCCGAGAGGCCCGCCTCGACGGCTTCCTCGACCACGTACTGAATGGCAGGGCGGTCGACGACCGGGAGCATCTCCTTCGGAATGGCTTTCGTCGCGGGAAGGAACCTCGTCCCGAGGCCCGCAGCTGGAATAACGGCCTTAGTGATGCGCGAGGACATAGGCCGTATCGTATGGCCACCGAATGCCATCGCGAAACGCAGCTGTACGTGGCGCGTCACTGCGGCACGGGCTGCGGGTTCTCGCCCAAGCTCTCCCCAACCCGCGACGGGGCGCTTCGCTAGGCTCGTTCCCATGTCGACCGATGCGAAGACCGAGAAGCGAGCCCTCCGCGCCGACACCAGACAGCGCCGCCGCAATCACGGGGAGCTGCTCCTGGCGGAGCACGGGGAACAGATCTCCCTCCACCTGCAGCAGCTGGTCGCCGAGCACGGCGCGAAACGCATCTCCTGCTACCTGTCGGGCGAATTCGAACCGAGCACACGGCCTTTCCTCGCCTGGGCCGGTACAGCTGACATCACCGTGCTGCTCCCCGTCACGCGGGAGGACGGACTCCTCGACTGGGTCGTCTCCGACGGGCAGTCTGAGCGCCCGCACGAGCTCGGGTTCCCCGAGGCAACGGGCGACCTCCTCGGCCCGATCGCCCTGGGCGACGCCGACCTGCTCATCATCCCCGCCGCGTCCGTCGACCGGGACGGCTACCGGATGGGCTGGGGTCGCGGCTACTTCGACCGCACGCTCGGCTCCATGGCCGGGCGACCGCCCGTCTACGCGGTCGTCTACGACGACGAGGTCCTCGAGGCGGTCCCCCGCGAAGTGCACGACGAGCGCGTGGATGGGGTCGTCACCCCATCGGGAATCCAACGTTTCTGAAGCATTCCCCCGCCGGCTCTCTCGCGCGATTATGCTGTTCTGGTCCCGAAAGCGAGATTATGCCTACCTACTCATACCGTTGCACCGAATGTGACAACGCCTTCGATATCCAGCAGGGGTTCGCTGACGCGAGCCTCACCGTCTGCGACAAGTGCGGAGGCAAGCTGCGCAAGGTCTTCGGTGCCGTCGGCGTCTCCTTCAAGGGATCCGGCTTCTACCGGACCGATTCCGCAGCCAGCGCGAAGAAGAGCTCGAGCTCTTCCTCCGCCTCGACTTCCGCGGAGGCGAAGCCCGCCGCGGCCAAGAAGGAACCGGCACCCGCCGCCGCCTCGAGCGGCAGCAGCTCCCCCGCCGCGTCCTGAACTGACACGACTCAGCACTCCAGCACAGAACGAAAGGGGGACCCCGTGAAGGGATTCCGCGAATTCATCATGCGTGGCAATGTCATCGAGCTTGCCGTCGCCGTCATCATCGGTGCAGCGTTCACGAGCATCGTCAACGCCATCGTCGACGGCATCTTCAACCCGATCATCGCCAAGCTGTTCGCGGCTGACGACATCGCGGCCGCCACGGTCACGATCGGCACGGTGCCCATCGGCTTCGGCGCGGTCATCGCCGCGATCATCCAGTTCGTCCTGATCGCAGCGGTCGTGTACTTCGCGATCATCCTGCCGATCAACAAGCTCAACGACATGAGCTACCGCCTCATCCACGGCAAGCCGAAGCCCGCCGTCGAGGCCGCTGTCACCGAGAAGGACGTGCTCGAGGAGATCCGCGACCTTCTCAAGGCACAGCAGGAGGCACCTGCGAAGCTCCAGGGTGAAGGCCCCGAGACCCGCTCCTAGGGCCCCGAGGCCGGCGTAGCAGCGCTGCCGGCTCGGACCACTACGCAGAGACAGGAACGCCGCCGGTCACCCCG
>NZ_JADKSL010000014.1:0-116385 GCF_015351275.1 Pseudoclavibacter sp. VKM Ac-2867 | reverse complement strand
GCCCGGAGCGAGTGAACTCGCTCCGGGCCCGATGTCCTTCTCCGTTCGCGGCTAGCCCTTGGCGACGGCCCCGGGAACGGTGGAGTCCGCCGCGACGGATGGGCTCGCGAGGTCGCCATCGTCCCGCTTCGTCACCTTGACGAGCACCAGGTAGGCGACCGCGCTGACGACGAAGCCGACGATCCACGCGACATCCACGTTCCCGAGGGGAGCCGCGAGCGGGCCCGTGTAGAACGCGGAGATCATGAACGGTGCTTGCGCGAGAAGGCCGAGCGCATAGGTGCCGAGGCCGACGGCGTTCCAGCGACCGTAGCGTCCGCCGTCGCGCTGGAAGAGCTCATCGACGGCGTACTCGCCCTTTCGGACGATGAAGTAGTCGACGAGGTTGATGGCGGACCAGGGGATGAGCACGTAGAGCAGCAGCGCGACGAAGCCCTGGAAGACGACCATGAAGTCGGAGTCGCCGGCCATCGCGCCCAGCGTGGCGATGACGCCGCAGATGATCGTCGCCGTCACGCGGGTGCGGCTCGTGATCGTGATGCGGCTGAAGCTCGACTGCGCCGCGGTGAGCGCGCACATCACACCCGAGTACAGCTCGGCGGCGTTGATGACCGCGGCGGTCAGGCCGAAGATCAGCAGCACGACGATGCCGACGGGGCCGAGCAGCTCGGCGAGCGCGCCGAGCGGGTTCTCCGGGTTGGCCGCGCCGAGCAGCACGCCGAGGACCATGACGAACACGCTGCTCAGGACGAGCCCGAGGTAGGTCGCCCAGAAGGCCGCGGCGGGGCCCGTCTTCTTGGGGAGGTACCGGGAGTAGTCGGAGACATATGGGGCGTAGGCGAGCTGCCAGACGATGCCGATGGCGAGCATCCCGAAGAAGCCCTCCGTGGTGAAGCCGGCCTCGGCGCGTTGGGAGGTGACCGCCGGATTCATGAGCAGCCCGACCATCGCGACGATCACGGCCACCGCGATGAGGGTCGAGAGCACCTTCATGATCTTCTGCAGCAGGTCGTAGCCGACGATCGCGATGACGATGCCGACGACGGCCAGCACGGGGATGGTCAGCGAGCCGGGGAGCCAGGGGAAGACGGCGACGAGGCTGTCCTTCGCGACCACGAGGATGCTCGCGAAGAAGCCGAGGAACATGAGCAGCGCGATGGCCGCCAGGAGGCTGCCGCCCAGGTAGCCGAACTGCGCACGGGCCTGGAGCATCTGCGGGATCCCGAGGTGCGGGCCCTGGGAGGCGTGGAGGGCCGCGCCGAACGCGCCGATGAGGTTGCCCGTCAGGATGGCGACGATGCTCCAGCCGATCGAGAGACCGAATCCGCCGCTGGCGAGTGCCCCGGTGACGACGGTGAGGGGCAGCATGTTGATGCCGACCCAGATCGCGAAGAGCGACCAGACGGATCCGGTCCGCTCGTTCTCGGGAATGGGAAGGATGTGTCGGGTCTCGAATTGGACCACGGATGTTGCGGGTGTTTCGGGCATGGCGAACTCCAGGGGTCGGCGTCGTTGCCGCGTCGCAGTCCTGGCCTCAGATCTGGCGGAAGGAGTGCGGTTGCGTGCTTCGAACCTAGCCGCGCGGCGGCGCTCGGTGGATAGCGATTGGCGATCAGCCGCATCGCTTCGCGAGATGCGCCGCGGCTGGGTCCCGCGGCGTTCATCGCGCGGCTTCCGCTTGAGCATCCAGGATGGAGCCCCGACGTTTCCCATTCGTTTCAGGAATGTTGAGGCGACTTTGCATCATGGAAAGCGATGCACGTCTTCAGGCTTTCGTATTTGCGTCGCCAGGGTCGATGCTTGGATGCTGGGAGCGAGCCCGAGTCGCAGACCGGCATCGACCGAGTGGAGTCGCACGTGAACGCAGAAGTCCAGCAGCTGTTCGACTACGTCGTCGTCGGCGGCGGAACAGCGGGGAGCATCGTCGCGTCGCGCTTGAGCGAGGACCCGGGCGTCACCGTCGCGCTCATCGAGGCTGGGCCCAGCGACGTCGACGAGCCGCGAGCCGGCAGCATCCGTCGCTGGGCCGAGATGCTCGAGGGCGAGTACGACCTCGACTACCGCAGCGTGCCGCAGGCCCGCGGCAACTCGTTCATCCGTCAGGCCAGGCTGCGCATCCTCGGAGGCTGCTCGACCGCGAACACCATGATCAGCTGGCGCCCCCTGCGCGGCGACCTCGAGGAGTGGGCGGCGGCGGGAGTCGAGGGGTGGGGCTACGAGGAGGTGAGCCGGGCCTTCGACCGGATCGCTGCGCCGATGGTTCCGGTCGCGGATGCGGACCGCAATCCGTACATCCAGGATGCGGTGACCGCCGCCGCCGCGGCGCTCGAAATTCCGCAGCGACGCCGGTGGAATGCCGAGGAGTTCGTCGAGGGCGCTGGCTTCTTCGAGATCGGCTACTACCCGGAGAGCAACGACCGAGCCTCGAGCTCGCGCGCCTACCTCCACGACAACCTCGACCGGCCGAACCTGACCGTCGTGCTCAGCTCCATCGTCGAGCGAGTCATCATCGAGGGCGGCCGTGTCACGGGCGTCCTCGTGCGGCCCGAGCGCGGCGAAGCGCACCCGATCACGGCGCGGCGCGAGGTCGTCCTGAGCTGCGGCGCCATCGACACCCCGGCGCTCCTGCAGCGATCCGGAATCGGCCCAGCCGATGTCCTGCGAGCTGCCGGCGTGGAGCCCATCCTCGACCTGGCCGGGGTCGGCGAGAACCTCCAGGACCACGCGGAGGGCCTCGTCGTCTGGGAGGCGAGCGGCGAGCGCTCGGAGGTGTGCGCGACGGGCTGGGATGCCGGCTACGTCGTGCGCGTCGACCCAGAGAGCGCCGTCCCCGACATCTCGACGCACATCCCGCTCCACTCCTGGACGGTGCACGCCGAGCGGTTCGGCGCGGACATCCCGGCCAACAACGTGTCGCTCGCGCCGAACGTCGCGAAGCCGCGAAGTCGCGGACGCGTGTGGATCACGTCCCCATCGCCCGACGTGGCCCCGTCCATCGACTACGGGTACTTCACCGATGCGGACGGCCGCGACGAGGCCATGCTCGTCGAGGGGGCCAAGCTCGCTCGCCGAGTCGCGCAGCAGGAGCCGTTCGCCTCGCACCTCGTGCGGGAGGTGTTCCCCGGCCCCGACGTCGTGTCCGACGAGGAGCTCTCCGAAGTGCTCCGCGCGACGCACCAGACCGTCTACCACGTGTCCTGCACGGCACGGATGGGCGCGGCGGGGGATGCGCTCGCGGTGGTCGACTCGAGGCTGCGCGTGCACGGCATCGAGGGTCTGCGCATCGCCGACGCGTCAGTCTTCCCCACGATCCCGGCGCTGAACCCGGTCGGCACGGTCATGACGGTCGCGGAGCGAGCCGTCGACTTCATCCGCGAGCAAGCAGGGGCGCGCTGAGCTCCTCCCTGAGCGTTCGCCGAGAGGCTCGAGAACTTTGTGACGCAATGGCGGTGGCCCACGTCTCCCTTGTAACGCCCCACAGCGGTGCACCGGCACCAGGGCTCGAAACCAAGGAGAGCATCCCATGACGAACGTCACCCCCAACGCTTCCGCCACCCCCAGCACCGTGGCAACGCCGAAGACGGATGCGGCCTCGAAGAGCGTCGTGACGTCCGGCCACGCGGGCACTGAGCTCGCATCCACCCACGGCACGACGACCGTCGTAGACAGTGTCGTCGCCCGTGTCGCCGGCATCGCTGCCCGCGAAGCCCGCGGCGTCTACGACCTCGGTGGCGGTGCGGCCCGCGCGATCGGCGCCATCCGCAACGCGCTCAACGCAAGCGACCAGAGCCAGGGCGTGAGCGTCGAGGTCGGCGAGAAGCAGGTCGCCGTCGACATCACGATCGTGGCCGAGTACCCGGTCTCGCTGCAGGATGTCGCCGACGGAGTCCGCGCCGACGTCATCCGCGCCGTCGAGTCGATCGTCGGCCTCGAGGTCACCGAGGTGAACGTCACCATCAACGACGTGCACCTGCCGAGCGACGACAACCAGGAAGAGCCCGCAGAAGCGCGCGTCCAGTAGTCCGAGACACGAAGCTGGCGCGCCTCCAAGCGGGCGCCTTGCCTCGGAACCCATCACCTCAGCCGGCCTGGCCGCCGATCGGCGGCCAGGCCGCGCCAGTTAACACACCCCCGAAAGCGAGTCACCCATGTTCCTGCGAATCGTCACCTTCGTGCTCGGAATCGTCGTCAAGAAGCGCACCGCCAAGAAGAAGCGCCAGCAGCAGGCGGACGCCCGCGCCAAGCACACCGCGAAGTCCAAGAAGTCCGGCAAGGCCAAGCACGGTGCAAGCTCAAAGCGGAGCTCGAGCAGCCGCGGCCGTCGACGCTGATCCTGCCCGTCAAGCCCCCTGCACCGGATCGTGGCTGTCCAGGAAGCTCGCGGACCGCGTGGTCGCCTCGAGCTGCCGGAAGGAGCACGAGAAGGTGTGGGTGCCGGAGGTCACCGTGACGGCCGCCGACCCATCCGGAAGCAGGACCTCCGCTTCTGTCGATGGGGGGACCACCACGTGCAGTGCGAACTCCCCAGCGTCCAGCGTCCACGAGACTGACGCCAGTCCGTAGGGTGTCTCGAGCGACGCCCGTGCCCACTCCAGTCGAGCATCCGGAAGCGGAGCGATCCGAAGCCTCCGGTAGCCGGGGGCGGCCGGAGCGAGGCCCGCGACGCGGCGGTGGAGGAAATCAGCGACGGCGCCGAAGGCGTAGTGGTTGAACGACGTCATGTCGCCCGGGTTGATCGTCCCGTCCGGCAGCATCGAATCCCACCGTTCCCAGATCGTCGTCGCCCCCATGGTCACGGCGTACAGCCACGACGGGCTCTGCGTCTGGAGGAGCAGCTCCCAGGCCGTCGCGCCGTGGCCTGCATCGGCGAGCGCATCGCAGACCAGGGGCGTGCCGAGGAATCCCGATCCGATCCGATACCCGTCGGCAGCGACCTGAGCTGCGAGCAGTGCTCCGGCACGCTCGACCTGGGCGGGAAGCAGCAGTCCGAAGCAGAGCCCCAGTGCGTAGGCCGTCTGCGACGGGAACGCGGCTCGACCGCTCGGCGTCACGTACTCGGTGCGGAACCGCTCGGCCGCGCGGTCAGCCAGCAGCGAGTACCGGGCGCGTGCGTCGGTGTCGCCGAGCAGGGCGGCCGTGTCGCGCGCGATCTGCGAGGAACGGGCCAGGTAGGCGGTGGAGACGGCCTGCCAAGGGAGTCGGGCGGCCCAGGGCTGGTCGTCGGGCGCTGCCGAGTCGAGCCAGTCGCCGAACGAGAAGCCGCCGCTCGAGAAGTCGAGCTCCTCTCCGGCGCGCGCGGCGAACGCCTCGACCCACGCCGTCATGGATTCCCACTGACGGCGCAGGATGCCGAGATCTCCCGACCGCTCGTACATGGTCCACGGCACGACGGTCGCCGCGTCTCCCCAGCCTGCCTCGGCGCCGAGCGGCGGCAGCTCGGGGTCGACATCCGCCCAGGGCACGTACACGGGGACGTTGCCGTTCGCGTGCTGATCGATGGCGAGGTCTGCGAGCCAGCCGGTCAGAATGCCGGAGGTGTCGTAGAGGAAGCTGGCGGTCGGCGCGAAGACCTGCAGGTCACCGGTCCACCCCAGGCGCTCATCGCGCTGAGGGCAGTCGGTCGGTACGTCGAGGAAGTTGCCCCGCATGCCCCACACGACGTTCTCGTGCAGGCGGTCGAGCTGCGCGTCGGAGCACGCGAACGTGCCGAGTCTCCGCATGTCCGTGTGCAGGACGACGGCCTCGATCGCGGTCGGGTCGACGTCTCCGGGCCAGCCGTCCACCTCCACGTAGCGGAACCCGTGGAACGTGAACTCGGGCTCCCAGCTGAAGGCGGTTCCGTCCAGGACGACCTCGTCCGTGGCCTTGGCAGCGCGCAAGGGGCGAGTGCCGAGTTCGCCGCGCTCGAGCACCTCAGCGTGCCGGAATCGGATGCGTTCTCCGGCGACGCCGGCGGGGACCTGCACGCGAAGTCGACCCACGAGGTTCTGTCCGAAGTCGAGCAGCGTTCTCCCTGAAGGGGACAGCATGGTCTCGACGGGGGCGAGCGACTGGATGCGCCGCACTGCCGGGCCGTCCGGCGCGACGAGCGTCGAGAGATCGAGCTCACCGAGGGCGACGGGCGACCAGGAGTGGTCGTCGAAGCCGGCGCAGTCCCAGCCGGAGACGGCCAGGCGGGCGTCGAAGGTCTCACCCTGGTAGAGGTCCGCGGTGATGATCGGCGACGTGGACGAGCGCCAGCTCTCGTCTGTTCCATGGACCACGCGGGTGCCGTCGTCGAGCTCGACCTCGAGCTGGACGAGCGCGCCCGTCCGGTCGCCGTAGACCTCACGCAGGCCCGCAAAGCCAAGGTACCCGCGGTACCAGCCGTCGCCGAGCTGCACGCCGATCGCGTTCGCCCCGGTGTGGAGCATCGAGGTGACGTCCCAGCTGCGATAGCGGAGGCGCTTGGCGTAGCTCGTCCACCCGGGGTGCAGGACATCGTCGCCGACCGGCAGCCCGTTCACGCGCAGGGTCATGACTCCGTGGGCGGTTGCGCGGATCGTCGCCCGCACGATCCCGGTCGGCACCTCGACTTCGCCGCGGAGCAGCATCACCGGCCCGCCGGCCTCCGACGTCTCAGGCAGCTCGGGCTCGACCAGTCTCGCCTCCCACAGGCTCGCGTCGAGCAATCCGACTTCGAGCTCGGTGGGCTCGCTCCACTCGGACGCGACATCGTCCGCGGTTCCCCAGACCCGAACTCGGACGGAGCGGCGATCACGGCTCTCGAGCGGCGCTGTCGGCCAGTCGACGAGCACCTGCTCCGTGGATGCTCGTCGGCCGGTGGTGAACGTGCTCGCCTCGGCCTGGCTCGATGCCGGGTCGCTGATCTCCACCTCGTATGCGGCCTGCGCCCAGCCAGCTTGGGCTGCATCCGTCACCCAGGAGAGCCTGGGGGACGCCTCCCCGATGCCGAACGGCGCTCTGTGGTGCTCGATGGTGACGGGATGCACGGTGACACTCATGGTGACCTTCGCTTTCGGGGGCACCCGATATCGGGTGCGGAGGTTTCCGGGTACGGGACGCATCGCCTCGTCAGCGTCGGGAGGCGATGGTGGGGTGCGCTCGGGGTCGAGCGCTGGCTAGATCGGGGTCGTGAGGATGCTGTTGATGCGCCTGCGCATGTCCTCCGCCATGTCGACGTCGAGTCCGTTGAGCCACAGCAGTTCGAGGCCCTCGACCATGGCGATGAGCTCGGTGGCGGTGCGCTTCGGGTCGACCCCGTCGACGAGGCCGTTCGCGTCACCGACTTCCGCGATGGCTGCGGCCACTGCACCGGTGATGCGCGTGAATCGCTCGATGAAGTAGTCGTGAGCAGGGTGGTCCGGGTCGGTGGCCTCGGCCGCGAGGATCGTGTAGAGCTGGACTGCGCCGCGCTGGGTCTCCTGGGTGCGGGAGATCTCGACGAGACCGGCGAGGAAATCGCGGCCGTGCTGCTCGGCCAGGATCGTCTGGGCGCGCGCGTCTCGCTGCTCGAGGATCGCTCGGAGCAGGGCGACCTTGCCGCCCGCGAAGTGGTGCAGCACGCCGGTCTGGGTCATGCCGACGGCGCGGGCGATCTCGTTCACCGAGCTCGCCGTGTAGCCGCCTTTCGAGAAGATCGTGAACGCGGCGTCGAGGATCTGCTCGCGTCGCATCGCGCTCTTCTTGTACTCGCCTCTTGGTCCGGCCACAGCGTTACGGTACCAGCTTCCGGGCGAAAATATTGAGACCTGCATATTTTCGTGTTACGTTCCTCTCACTCTCGGCCAGAGGAACCTCGTTCACCGCAGAACCAGACGCCCCAGGCGCATCGTCAGGCAAGGAAGCCACATGACAACACCAACCACACCCCAGATCCCGACCGCCTCGGCGGCGGCATCCCTCGGCGGAGACGGCCCGGATCTCGACACCACCGTGCACGAACCGACCCCCACGGAGGCCTTCCGGGCGCAAGCCAGCCCGCGCCGCGGCTTCGTGTTCTTCGTCGTCCTCGCCATGGTCGGCGCGGGAGCGGCCCAGATGTCCGCGGCGCTGCTGACGCTCACGCTCAAGGCGACCGAGCTCAACGCTGACGCGGCTACGACGATCATCTCAATCTCCAGCGGCATCGCGGGCATCCTGACGCTCTTCGCGCTTCCGATCATCGGTTCACTCAGTGACCGGTCGCGGTCGCGGTTCGGGCGACGCCGACCGTTCCTCTTCGCGGCTGCAGCCTCCTTCACCATCGGTGGCATCCTGCTCGTCTCCGCGCTCAACACGTGGATGTTCGTCGCCGCGCACCTCTTCATCACGATCGGCTTCGTCGCCACCGGCATCGTGACGATCGCGCTGATCGCCGATCAGCTGCCGCCCAACCGCCGCGGCGTCGCCTCGGCGTTCGTGAGCCTCGGCACCCCCATGGGCGCTCTCCTCGGCACGGCGATCGCCCTCCCGTTCGGCGCCGACCTCACCCCGCTCGTTGGAATCCCAACCGCGTTTGCGGTTGCTGCTGTGCTGCTGCTCGCGTTCTTCATCCGGGACCCGCAGTTCGAGGAGCGCCGCGCGAGCCGCTCGCTGCGGGAGCTGCTCGGCATCTTCTGGGTCAACCCGATCAAGTTCCCCGACTTCGCCGCGGTCTTCACGAGCCGCATGCTTGTCTTCTCCGGCGTCGCGGCCCTCAACGGCTACCAGGCCATCTACCTGCTCATGAACATCGGGCTTGCGCCTGCCGAGCTCGGCGGCGCCATCCTCCTCACCGTCATCGTGAACACGGGAGTTTCGCTCGCCGTGGCACCGGCGATCGGGAAGCTCAGCGACAAGCTCGGCGTCCGCAAGCCGTTCATCCTCGCCGCCGCCGTCATCCTCGGTGCCGGTCTCGTGTTCGCCGCCATGGCGCCGGACTTCGGCGTCTACCTCATCGCGTGCGGCGTGGTCGCCCTCGGACAGGGCGTCTACTTCGCCGTCGAGCTCGCCCTCGCGACCCGCGTCGTGCCCGACCCGGAGAACCCAGCCAAGGATCTGGCGATCATCAAGATCGCCGACAACCTGCCCGTCTCCATCGTCTCCGCCCTCGCGCCCGCGATCCTCGCGGTCGGCGTCGGAGCCGCTGGCGGCCAGAACTTCGCCGCCCTCTTCATCCTCGGCGCGGTCTCGGCCGTGCTCGGCGGTTTCGCCATCCTCTTCGTCCGCTCGGCGCGCTGACTCGCTCCGCTGCCAGCTTCCCAGCAATCCCCGAAAGGCAACACATGACCACCTCATTCCCCGTCGACTTCCTCTGGGGCGTGGCGCAGGCCGGCCACCAGAACGAGGGCGACAACCGCCATAGCGACATCTGGTTCCTCGAGCACACGGCGCCGTCGCTCTTTCGCGAGCACAGCGGGGCGGCCTGCGACGGCTACGCGCGCTGGGAGTCCGACCTTGACCTCGTTGTCGGGCTCGGCCTGAACTCGTTCCGATTCTCCGTGGAGTGGGCGAGGGTCGAGCCCCAGCGCGGTGTCATCGACGAAGCCGCGCTCGACCACTACGAGGCGCTGGTCGACGGCTGCGTCGCCCGAGGCCTCGCACCCATCGTCACCTTGAACCACTTCGCTGCCCCGCACTGGTTCTCAGCGTCGGGGTCGTGGCTTGCCGAGGACGCCGCGTCGCTGTTCGCGGCGCACAGCGCTCGGGTCGTCACGAGGTTCGGCGACCGCATCCGCGCCGTCGTCACGCTGAACGAACCCAACCTGGAGCAGCTCCTGCAAGCCGGCGGCAAGCTGCCACCTGAGCTCGAAGTGCTCAAGCTCGACATGCTCGCGGCGGCAGCGGAAGCGGCGGGCACCGAGCGCTACTTCGCCTCGAACGTCATCCCGGTGACCGCCCAGGGAGAGTTCCAGGAGGCGTTCACCCGCGCGCACCTCGCAGCCAGGTCCGCGATCAAGGCTGTCCGCCCGGAGCTGCCGGTCGGGGTGTCGATCGCGATCAGCGACGACGTCGCCATCCCCGGCGGGGAGTCGAGCCGCGACGCGAAGCGGGCCGCGGTCTACGACCACTGGCTTCGAGTCGCGAGGGAGGACGACTTCATCGGCGTGCAGAACTACGAGCGCGACCTGCACGGTCCGGGCGGCTCCTTCGTGGGGGAGGGGCCGCGGAACGGCATGGGCACCGTCATCGAGCCGGGCTCGCTGGCTGGCGCGGCTCGATACGCGCACGAGGTGTCCCGTGTGCCCGTGCTCGTGACCGAGCACGGCATCCAGACCGATGACGACACGCAGCGTGCCGAGTTCATCCCGGCGGCGCTCGAGTCGCTCGGGGAGCTGCTCGCCGAGGGGGTCCCCGTGCTCGGCTATCAGCACTGGACGCTTATGGACAACTTCGAGTGGATCTTCGGATACGGCCCCAAGCTCGGCCTGTTCAGCGTCGACCGCGGCACCCTCGAACGCACTGCAAAGCAGAGCGCGGCGGCGTACGCCGCGGCCGTCGCCGCCGCTCGCTCGGTCCACGCCTGAGGATGCCATCGGCTGAAGGCCAGAACTCACGCCTTCGGCCGATGCGCTCGGCAATGCCGAGCGGAAGACTCATCTGGTCGGCGCGTGGTGCGCCGCAGGAGAGGCGTGCGTGAAGAAGTTCGTGAAGAGAGTGCTGCTCGGGGTTGCGGCGGTATGCACGGTGGTCGCGCTCGCCCTGGTGTCGACGACGGTCGTGCACGCGGTGGCGTCCGGGATCGAGAGTGGCCGGATCGAGCAGTACGGGCAGAAGGTGGATGTCGACGGTCGCCAGATGAACGTCCTCGTCGCGGGCGACGCCGCCGACACGATCGTGCTGCTGCCCGGCTCCGGCACGGCATCCCCGGTGCTCGACTTCCAGCCCCTGGTCGACGACCTGGCGCGGGATCACCGCGTCATCGTCGTCGAGCCGTTCGGCTATGGGCTCAGTGACGGCACGGATCGAGAGCGCACCACGGAGAACGTCGTCGCGGAGGTGCACGCGGCGCTGCAGGAGCTCGGCGTCGATCGCTACATCCTCATGGGCCACTCCATCGCCGGCATCTACGGGCTCGAGTTCGCCGAGCGCTACCCCGACGAGGTGATGGCGTTCGTGGGCATCGACACCAGCGTCCCCGGTCAGCCGGGCATGGACGAGGAGTTCCCGACGGGCCTCTTCGCAGCGGTTAGGAACCTCGGCCTCATGCGAGTCATCACCGCCATCGGGGGAGTCGGCTACGACGAGCCCGTCTACACCGATGAAGCTCGCGAGCAGATCACGCTCATCAGCAATCGGAACTCGCTCAGCCCGACCTACCTCGACGAGATGGACCACTTCGGCAGCAACTTCGGGAACGCGGTCGGCACGAGCTTCCCAGAGCAGCTGCCGCTCCTCCTCTTCGTGGAGGCCGACAACACGAACAACGGCGACTGGATGGGCCTCCACGAGCGGCAGGCAGCCGAGGTCAGTGACGGCACGGTCATTCCCGTGGATGGGGAGCACTACCTCCACCACACGCACGCCGCCGAGATCGCGCAGGACTTCCGGGAGTGGCAGCAGGCGCGTTCCCTCTGACGGGCGCCCTTGCCCGCGTATCCAGGGGCGGCTCCTTGTCGACGTGCGAGGAAGTAGTGTCAGTCGGCGGGGCAGCACCATGGTCCGCGGCTGATCGCTCAGCTGCCGTGGAAGCCCCATCGACATCCGACGCGCTAGGAGGGCAGCCATGGCCTTGATCGACAATGGGATCTACGTGAAGGGGCGTCGCTGCTTCACCCCGGTGACACTCGACGAGACGTTCGAGAAGCTGCGCGAGCACGCTGGAATGGCCTGGATTGGCCTCTTCCAGCCGAGCAACGAGGAGCTCGACGCGGTCGCCAAGGAGTTCGATCTGCATCCGCTCGCCGTCGAGGACGCACGGGTCGGGCACCAGCGGCCGAAGATCGAACGCTACGGCAGCACCCTCTTCGTCGTGCTGCGACCCGCCTGGTACGTCGATGCAACCGAGACGGTGCACTTCGGTGAGATCCACCTGTTCGTCGGCCCCGAGTTCGTCGTCACGGTCAGGCACGCGGCACGCCCTGAGCTGGGAGACGTGCGGCACCGGATGGAGCAGAGTCCCGCCCTCCTGAGCCTCGGCCCCGAGGCCGTCCTCTACTCGGTGCTCGACCAGGTCGTCGACGGATACGGTCCGGTGACCGCCGGCCTCGAGAACGACATCGACGAGATCGAGGATCAGCTCTTCGCGGGTGACGAACGCGTCACGCGCCGCATCTACGAGCTCCTCGGCGAGGTCATCAACTTCCAGCGAGCGACGAGTCCACTGCGAACCATCCTCGAAGCGCTCCTGCGGGGCGCCGAGAAGTACAACACCAGCGAGGAGCTCCGCGCCCGCTACCGAGACGTCCTCGACCATTCGCTGCGCATCGCGGAGCGCGCCGACTCCTTCCGCGTGCTGTTGGAGAACGCCCTGACCGTGCACAGCACGTTGGTCACGCAGCAGCAGAACGAGGCCATGCGGGAACTTTCGGAGGCCAGCCTCGCGCAGAGCGAGGAGACGAAGAAGCTCTCCGAGCAGAGCATCGCCCAGAACGAGGAGATCAAGAAGATCACCAGCTGGGCGGCGATCCTCTTCGCCCCGAGCCTCGTCGGCACGGTCTACGGCATGAACTTCACGAACATGCCGGAGCTCGAGGCCGAATGGGGGTACCCGCTCGCGCTCTTCGGGATGCTAGCGCTCGGCGTCGTCCTCTGGTCGGTCTTCAAATGGAAGAAGTGGCTCTAGGGCGTGTCCGACGAGGTGTCGCCGACCGCCGGTGAGCTCACCGGCCTGCGTGCGCCTCGATGAGGCCGAGACGCACGAACGCCGCGTGGAGTCCGTCCTCGTCCACAGCCCCGGTGACGAGGTCGGCGGCAGCCTTGGCCTCGGCGGTCCCGTTGCCCATCGCGACGCCAACGCCGCACGCGACCAGCATCTCGAGGTCGTTGCCGCTGTCTCCGACGGCGATCGTGTCCTCCATGCCGAGGCCGAGCACGGGGAGCAGGGCCTCGATCGCCGCCGCCTTGTGGACGCCGCGCATCGAGATCTCGCCCCCGCCGTTGCCGAGGCCCGGCATGGTGCCGCCGACGATCGCGTACGCGCTCCCGAGCCGGGCCTGCACTCGATCGAAGGAGGCCTCGTCGTCGCTGCTGAACACGACCTTGGCGGTCTGGTCGAACTTCATCGGGCCGGAGTCGACGACGTGGTGCCGCAGGCCCGAGTTCTCGATGTCCGTGTAGCCGAACCCCGTGAGCAGGCGCCGCATGCGCGAACGGTGGCCCTCGGTCGTGTGCATCCCGTGTCGCCCCTGCAGGCTGTAGTCGATGCCGAGTTCGTCCAGCTCGGCAGCGAGCGAGCGGGCGTCCGCCTCGTCCAGGTGCAGGTCCACGAGCCAGGTACCCGCGTGCTGCACGTAGGCGCCCGCGCCCGCGACCATGCCGTCGAAGCCGATCTCCTCCACTCGGGGGTCGATCTCGAGCGGGCTCCGACCGGTAGCGAGGAAGACGAGGTGGCCCCGGGACTGGGCAGCGTGGATGGCCGCCGCCGCTGAGGGCGGCACGTTGCCGAGTCCGTCCGTCAGGGTTCCGTCGATGTCGAGGAACACGGCCCGCCGAGAAGTGGTGCTGATCGTCACCTGACTATTGTCCAGCCTGATGGGCCGAACGCCCGACACCGGCCACGGCCGAGGTCGGCAGGTCGTCCTTCGGGAGTGGCCGCCCCGCCTCGACGGCCGCCATCCAGTCGCCGCTCGCCGCGACCGCCGCCAGGTTGGACTGCAGGAGCGCCATCAGGGTGGAGTGCACGGTCTTGGCCGATGCGAAGCCGGCGCTGTTCGCGAGGTTGATCGCGCCCGTCGCGTCGGAGAGCACCTCCACGTCGATGCCGAGCTCCTCAGCCGCGGCTGCAGACGCGATGATGCAGTTGTTGGTCATGTAGCCGACGAACGTCACCGTGTCGACGTCGGCCGCCCGCAGCCAGGCGAGCAGCTCGGTCTCGGCGAAGACCGAGCTGAAGCGCTTCGTGATCGCCTTCCATTCGGGCCGCCGTCGTGCCTCGACGTCGGGGTGCAGCGCGAACTCCGGCATCGTCGGGTTGAACACGGGAGCCTGATCTCCGGACGAGTGCTGGATGACGGCGATCGGAATGCCCGCCGCCTCCGCGGCGTCGATCGTCGCCGTGATGCGAGGAAGCGAATCAGCGTGGGGCGGGTGGTGGATCTCGAGGGGCCCCGAGAAGTACTGCAGCTGGACGTCGACGAGGACAAGTGCTCTGCGGGGGGAGGTCATGATCTGCGCTCCTATGGGGAATGCGGGATACGGGATGGCGCGGCAACTCGCCGCCCGCATCCATCATCTGCCCTCGCCTCCCGGGAGCCCACTGACATCGCCAGAGTGATTTCCCATTTCTCACTTCTCACACCCTCCGCGAGCGCGCGTGCCAAGGAAGTTGCCTCGGGGAAACAGCAGCACGCGCCTCGTGAAACATGCGGTTTCTACGCTCTGACCATGTCAGCGACCACCCGTCGCCGTTCATCCACGGAGGAGCCACGATGCGCGCACCCACTCGAGCACACCGAGACGAGCTGTGATGACCCCGAAACAATCGCCGCACGGTGACGAAACATCCCAGACCTACGCTCACGACATGCCCACCCCCTCGCCCCGCTCTCGCCACGTCGTGGTGATCGGCGCCGGCATGGTCGCGCACCGCTTCGTCGAGTCGCTGCGATCGCAGGACTCCGATGGGGTCTGGGCGATCACCGTCATCGGCGACGAGCCGTGGCGCCCCTACGACCGGGTGCAGCTCACGAGCACCTTCTCGGGCGTCGACCCGGCCGCGCTCGAGCTGGGCAGGCCGCTCATGTGGTCGCACCCCAACGTGACGCTCCGCGCCTCCGAGACCGTGACGAGCATCCACCCGGAGACCCGCACCCTCGTCACCTCCCTCGGCGCGACCGAGCACTACGACGAGCTCGTCATCGCCACCGGGTCCGCCGCTGCGAAGCCCCCGATCGCGGGAGTGGATGCGCCCGGCGTGCACGTGTACCGCACCATCCACGACGTGGTCGCGCTCAAGGCAGAGGTTGCGGAGTTGTCACAGCGACTCGGCCGCACCGTCCGCGGCGCGGTCGTCGGCGGGGGACTCCTCGGCCTCGAAGCCGCCGGCGCCATGGTCGCCCTCGGCGCCGAGTGCACCGTCGTCCAATCGTCCGGCCACCTCATGTCCGCCCAGCTCGACGCGGGCGGCGGCGAAGCCCTCCGTCTCCTCATCGAGCACCTCGGCGTGGATGTGCGCACCGGTTCACGAGCCAGCGCCGTCGTCCTCGACTCCGAAGGCCGCGCGGCGGGCCTCGACTTCCCGAACGGCGAACCCGAACTCGCCGACCTCGTCGTCTTCGCCGTCGGCATCAGGCCCCGCGACGAGCTCGCCCGCGACGCCGGGCTCGCGCTCGGCGCTCGCGGTGGCATCGAGGTCGACGACGCCTGCCGAGCATCCGCCGCCGACATCTTCGCGATCGGCGAGGTCGCGTCCATCGACGGTGAGTGCTTCGGGCTCGTCGCCCCCGGATACTCCATGGCCGAGGTCGTCGCGAACCGCCTCACCGGGGGAGAAGCGACCTTCCCCGGAGTCGACCTCTCGACGAAGCTCAAGCTCACGGGCGTCGACGTGGCGAGCTTCGGCGACGCCTTCGCCGAGTCGCCCGGCGCGCTCGAGGTCACCTACGCCGACCCGGTCGGCGGCGTCTACAAGAAGCTCGTCATGTCCGACGACGGGAAGGTGCTGCTCGGCGGCATGCTCGTCGGCGACGCCTCCGCCTACACCTCCCTGCGCCCGATGGTCGGGCGCGAGCTCGGCACCGACCCGGCCGCGTACCTGCTGCCGGCCGACGGCATGCCGGAGGTCGGCGGCGACCTGCCGGACGACGCCACCGTCTGCTCCTGCAACAACGTCTCTGTCGGCTCGGTGCGCGGTGCCGTCACCGACCACGCCTGCACCGACCTCGCGGGCGTCAAGGCCTGCACCAACGCGGGCACCGCGTGCGGCTCCTGCGTGCCGCTCGTGAAGAAGATCTTCTCCACGGAGCTCGCGAAGACCGGCGTCGAGGTGAGCAACGCGCTCTGCGAGCACTTCGCGATGTCCCGCGCCGGGCTCTTCGACGCCGTCCGCGTCACTGGCCTCCACACCTTCACGGGCATCATCGAGCGGCACGGCAACGGGGGCCGCGGCTGCGACATCTGCCGCCCGGTCGTCGCCTCGATCCTCGCGTCCCTCGGCAACGGGCACATCCTCAAGGGCGAGCAGGCAGCCCTGCAGGACACCAACGACCACGTCATGGCGAACATGCAGAAGGACGGCACCTATTCGGTCGTCCCACGCATCCCCGGCGGCGAGGTCACCCCGGACGGGCTCATCGCGATCGGCGCCGTCGCCAAGGAGTACGGCCTCTACACGAAGATCACCGGCGGCCAGCGCATCGACCTCTTCGGCGCCCGCATCGAGCAGCTGCCCGAGATCTGGAAGAAGCTCATCGACGCCGGGTTCGAGTCAGGGCAGGCGTACGGCAAGGCGCTGCGCAACGTGAAGTCGTGCGTCGGCTCCACCTGGTGCCGGTACGGCGTGCAGGACTCGGTGGCCATGGCCATCTTCCTCGAGCTGCGCTTCCGCGGCCTCCGCTCCCCGCACAAGCTGAAGTTCGGCGTCTCGGGATGCGCACGCGAATGCGCCGAGGCGCGCGCGAAGGACGTGGGCGTCATCGCCACGGAGAAGGGCTGGAACCTCTACGTCGGCGGCAACGGCGGCTTCACGCCACGCCACGCGGAGCTCCTCGTCGAGGACCTCGACGACGAGCAGCTCATCACCGCCATCGACCGCTTCATCGGCTACTACATCCGCACCGCCGACCGGATGCAGCGCACGGCTCGCTGGATCGAGGACCTCGACGGCGGCATCGACACCCTCCGCGCCGTTGTCCTCGAGGACAGTCTCGGCATCGCGGCGGACCTCGACGCCATGGTCGCGAACCACGTCGACAACTACAAGGACGAATGGCAGGAAGCGCTCAACGACCCCGAGGTCATGGAGCGATTCGTCTCCTTCGTGAACGCCCCCACCACGCCGGACCCCTCGCTCGGCTACGTGCGAGAGCGCGGGCAGCTCCGCCCGGCAAACGACACCGACCGCAGCGCCGGCACGGTCATCGCAGGAACGACCTTGGAGGTCCGACGATGAGCATCGCCATCGACACGCAGGCGGCCGACGCCGCGACCGCGCAGGCGCAGTGGGTCGCCGTGTGCCCACTGAGCGCCCTCCACCCGGAACGTGGGGTCGCCGCCATCCTCGACGGAACGCAGATCGCGCTCTTCCGCCTCGGCGACGAGTCGGTGTTCGCCGTGCAGCAATCCGATCCGTACTCCGGCTCGCAGGTCATGAGCCGTGGCCTCGTCGGTACTCGCGGCGGACGGCTCACCGTCGCCTCGCCCATGTTCAAGCAGGTCTTCGACCTCGCCACGGGCGAATGCCTCGACAGCGTCGGCAAAGAGGAGCGCACCCTCCTCACCTACCCCGTCCGCATCGAGCACGGCACCGTGCTCGTCGACCTCGGAGGCACACGATGAGCACGCTCATGGCACTCGACTTCACCGGCCGCGACGTCGTCATCGTCGGCGCGGGCGCCGTCTCCGCGAGACGCGCCCAGAAGTTCGTCACGGCCGGCGCATCCGTCACCATCGTTGCCCCCGAACTCGGCGGCACGCTCGGCGGGCTCGTCGCCGACGGGCTCGTCACCTGGCTCGCCGAACCCGTCCGCGCAGACCACCTCGACGGTGCCTGGTTCGTGCACACCGCCACCGGCGACAGGACCACCGACCTGCTCGTCGCCGAATGGGCCAACGAGCGACGCGTCTGGTGCGTGAACGCGAGCGACGCATCCGCCGGCAGCGCCAAGACCCCCGCCACCTCCGACGCAGGGGCCGTCGAGATCGGCGTCGTCTCGAAGCAGGGCGCCGACCCGCGCCGCAGCCGCCTCATCTGCGACCAGCTCGCCGAGAACCTGCGCGCCGGAGACATCGACCTGCGCCGCCACCGTGCAGGCACAGGTCGGGTCGTGCTCGTCGGCGGGGGACCCGGCGACGCCGACCTCATGACCCTCCGCGGCCGACGCGCCCTCGCGGAGGCCGACGTCGTCGTCACCGACCGCCTCGGGCCGCGTTCGGTGCTCGCTGAGCTGCCCGCCGACGTCGAGATCATCGACGTGGGCAAGCAGCCTGGGCACCACCCCGTGCCGCAGGACGAGATCAATCGCATCCTCGTCGAGAGGGCCAAGCATGGGCTCGTCGTCGTGCGCCTCAAAGGCGGAGACCCCTTCGTCTACGGGCGGGGTGGCGAGGAGGTGCTCGCCTGCAACGAAGCGGGCATCGACGTCGAGGTCGTCCCCGGCATCAGCAGCGCCATCTCCGTCCCGGCCGCTGCAGGCATCCCGGTCACGCACCGCGGTGTCGCCAACTCATTCCAGGTCGTGACCGGCCACCAGCGGCTCGGAGCCGAACTCCTCCGGTCGGTGAAGGGCGACACGTGCACCCTCGTGGTGCTCATGGGAGTCTCCGCCCTCGGCCGCATCTGCGACGAGCTCGTCGACGCCGGAGTGCGAGACGACATGCCCGTCGCCATCGTCGAGAACGGACACACGCCACGCCAGCGCGTCACGCGCGGCAGCCTCCGCACGATCAACGCCACAGCGCGCAGCGTCGGCGTCGTCAACCCCGCCATCATCGTCATCGGCGAAGTCGCCCAATTCGGCCTCCTGCAGGCCACTCGTTCGCTCCAGGAACAGGACGCACTGTCAGCATGAGCCTCCCACCAGCGAGCGGTGCGCGCACCCGCGCTCCCCAGGAACAGCACCTGGCAGGCGTCGTCGTCGTCGTGACGAGCGACCGCCGCTCCGGTGAGCTCGCGACCGCCCTCGAACGACGCGGGGCGATCATCCGCCACTCGCCCTCGCTCACCATGACCGCCGTCGAAGACGACGCCGACCTGCTCGACGCGACGAAGCGCGTCATCGCGAACCCTCCGGACATCGTCGTCGCCACCACCGGCGTCGGCTTCCGAGGGTGGATCGACGCAGCGGATGCGCACGGGCTCGCTGAGGACCTCGTCGCGGTGCTCTCCCACGCGCGCATCGTCGCCAGGGGGCCGAAGGCGCGCGGGGCGATCCAAGCGGCCGGGCTCAACGCCGACTGGGTGGCCGAGTCGGAGACCTCCGCCGAACTCGCCCAGTTCCTGCTCGCAGAAGGCGTCGAGGGCGCGCGCATCGCCCTGCAGCACCACGGCTCGGGAGCCGACGGACTCGATGAGGAGTTCCTCGCCGCGGGGGCCGACGTCGAGAGCCTCATCGTCTACCGGTGGGGGCCACCCGCCGACCCGGCGCTGCTCTCGCGGTGGGCCTTCAAGGCGGCGGACGGCGAGGTCGACGCGATCGTGTTCACGTCGGCGCCGGGTGTCTCCGCCTGGCTCGAGTCGTTCTCCGGCGACGCTGACGCGGACGACGCCGAGAAGACCGGCGGCGCGCTCGACCGCATCCGCCAGCGCTGCCGCGACGGGTCACTCGTGACCGTCGCCGTCGGCCCCATCACCGCCGCCCCGCTCCGCTCGGTCGGTATCGAACCCGTCGTCCCGAAGCGCGGACGGCTCGGCGCGCTCATCCGCGAGCTCATAGAGCACTACGCGCAGCGCGCGGCCGAAGGCATCGAGACCGAAGCCGGCCGCCTCTTCCTCCGCTCCAGCTGTGCCGTCATCGGCGACGACGTCATCGAGCTCTCGCCGGGTGCCCTGCGCGTCCTGCGCCTCCTCGCCGGCAACCCGGGCGGTGTCGTCACGAGGGAGCAGATCCTCGCCAGACTGCCGGGCAGTCCGACGACCACCCATGCGGCCGACGTCGCCGTCGCACGCCTCCGCGAATCCTTCGGCGACCGAGCGATCGTGCAGACCGTCGTGAAGCGCGGCTACCGACTGCGCATCCGCACGAGCTGAACCCAGCCCAAGAGAGTGAGCACGAGATGAACGAGCAGGGCCCGCGTCCCACGATCCTCGTGGGTGCATCCCACGGGACGGACAACACCGACGGGCAGGCCGTCATCCGTGAGCTGCTGCGGCGCGCCCAGCAGCTGCGGCCCGACGTGCAGGTCGTCGGAGCGTTCGTCGACGTCCAGCAGCCGAGCCTCGTCGAGGTGCTCGCGGGGCTCCCGGAGGACGCCGACGTCGTGGTCGTGCCCGTGCTCCTCACGGTCGGATTCCACACGCAGGTCGACATCGCCGAAGCCGTCGCCGCACGCCCCGGCACCTCCGTGGCCGCCCCGCTCGGCCCCGACGCGCGCCTCTCGCAGCTGCTCTGGGACCGTCTCCTCGAAGCTGGCGGCAGTGCCGAAGACGGAGTCGTGATCGCCGTCGCGGGTTCCACGGCCGCCGCCGCCGTGCCCCGCTTCCACGAGCTGCGCGAGCAGTTCAACGGCATCGGCGGCGCGGATGCGGTCCTCGGCTACGGCGCGGCCCTCGACCCCCGCGTGCCCGCCGCTGTCGACATCGCCAGGCGCCAGCGACCCGGCGCGAGCGTCAGCATCGCCAGCTACCTGCTCACCCCGGGGTTCTTCCACGACCGCGTGTCGGGGGCGGGAGCCGACATCGTGGCGGCGCCCCTCGGCGTGGACGACCGCATCGCGGAGATCATCCTCGAGCGCTTCGACGCCGTCGTCACTCCGGCAGCACTCGTCTGACGGCGCTTCTCACAGGGCTCGGACGGAGGCGAGAGGGAATGGAAACCAGAACGCACCGCACGAGCCACGGGGCCGAAACTGCACGCGAATAGCGTGTGGACACCGGGCCGATCACGGCCACAGAGCACCGCCAGAGCGAAAGGGAACCTGTGTCCTACGTCAAGCCGAACGACCTCGTCACCACCATGATCGATGCCGGCGAGAGCAAGATCTTCCTCTCGACCCGCGACACCATCATCCGCTCCACCATGGGAGGTGCCTTCCTCACCATCGCCGCGGCCTTCGCCGTCACCGTCAGCGTGACGACCGGCGTCCCGCTCCTCGGCGCTCTGCTCTTCCCCGTCGGCTTCATCATGCTGTACCTGCTCGGCTACGACCTCCTCACGGGCGTCTTCGTGCTCGGCCCGCTCGCCTGGCTCGACAAGCGGCCGGGCGTCACCCTCCGCGGCGTGCTCCGCAACTGGGGGCTCGTGTTCGTCGGCAACTTCATCGGCGCCTTCACCATCGCCGTCCTCATGGCCATCGTCGTCACGAACGGCTTCGCGACACCCCCGAACGAGGTGGGCGAGGCCATCGGCCACATCGGCGAAGGCCGAACGGTCGGCTACGCCGAGCACGGTGCCTCCGGGATGCTCACGCTGTTCGTCCGCGCGGTGCTCTGCAACGCCATGGTCGCGACCGGAGTTGCACTCGCCATGATCTCCAAGAGCGTCTCCGGCAAGGTCATCGCCATGTGGATGCCCATCATGCTGTTCTTCTTCATGGGCTTCGAGCACTCCATCGTGAACATGTTCCTGTTCCCGTCTGGCCTGCTCCTCGGCGCAGACTTCACGCTCCTGGACTACCTCATCTGGAACGAGATCCCAACAGTCGTCGGCAACCTCGTCGGAGGACTGCTCTTCGTGGGCCTGCCGCTCTACTTCACCTACGGCCGCACCGGTTCGCGTCGACCGGTGGCCGCCAAGCTCGCTGCGACCGAGGCCAAGGCGCCCGCCGCCGTCTGAGCTGCCCGCTTCCCAGCTCACCCGGCTGTCCCCGCTCATCCGAGTGGAAGAGTCAGCCAGATGCATCCTCCTCCGTTCGGGAGCCTGCTTCTGGCTGACTCTTCTCAGGTTTCTGCGCTGTTTTCAGCCCGCCGTCACCGCCCCGCCACCGCCACCACCGCCGCCCACCCCTTCCCGCCCACCCAGCCTGGCGCATCCGGCCCCGGCCGCAGGAGTTGGCGAGATGCACGCTCACGCCGTTGTGAGGGTGCGTCTCGCTGACGTCTGCGGCTCCGGATGCGGTGGCACGGCGGGCGGAGAGGGGGAGCCGGAGGTGGGAGCAGAGCAGAGCAGGCCGGCGCAGAGCAGGCCAGAGCAGAGCGCAGAGCGGGTGAGAGCCCGGCAGCGCAGAGCAGTCACCCAGCGGGGGAGCTCCACGCCTCGCCGCGCACGTGAAAGGCCCCGGCCCTCAGGCGGCTGCCTGAAGGCCGGGGCCTCGCGCGTTGCTTCTGCGGCTCGCTGAGCTCGCTACGCGTTGTGCTCGGTGCGGTCGCCGGACCAGTCGGTGTGGAAGACACCGTCGCGGTCGACGCGCTTGTAGGTGTGGGCGCCGAAGAAGTCGCGCTGCCCCTGGATGAGGGCGGCGGGGAGGCGCTCGGCGCGCAGCCCGTCGTAGTAGGACAGCGACGAGGAGAACGCGGGGGCGGGGATGCCGGCCTGCGCTGCCTGCACGACGACGCGGCGCCATGCTGCCTGCGCGGTGTCGACGGCCTCGCGGAAGAACGGTGCGGTGACGAGGGCGACGAGCTCGGGGTTCTCGGCGTAGGCCTCGGTGATGCGGTTCAGGAAGCGGGCCCGGATGATGCAGCCTGCACGCCAGATCGCGGCGATGTCGCCCTTCTTGATGTCCCAGCCGTACTGCTCGGCGCCGGCGATGATGGCGTCGAAGCCCTGCGAGTAGGCGATGATCTTGGACGCGTAGAGCGCGAGGCGCACGTCCTCGACGAAGCCGTCGGCGTCTTCGACCTGGAAGCCGTCGGGGCCGGGGAGGGTGCGGGATGCGGCGCGCTGCTCGAGCTTGGAGGACACTGAGCGGGCGAACACGGCTTCGGCGATGCCGGAGACGGGCACGCCGAGGTCGAGGGCGGTCTGTACTGTCCAGGCGCCGGTGCCCTTGGCGCCGGCGGCGTCGAGGATGACATCCACGAGCGGGAGCTGCGTGTCGGCGTCGACCTGGCGGAGCACCTCTGCGGTGATCTCGATGAGGTACGACTCGAGCTCGCCCTTGTTCCACTCGGCGAAGATCTCCGCGATCTCGGCGGGGGACTTGCCGGTGCCGCGGCGGATGAGGTCGTAGGCCTCGGCGATGAGCTGCATGTCGGCGTACTCGATGCCGTTGTGGATCATCTTCACGAAGTGGCCGGCGCCGTCGGTGCCGACGTGGGTGACGCAGGGCTCGCCCTCGGCGACCGCGGCGATGGTGCGCAGGATCGGGCCGAGGGTCTCGTACGACTCGACGGTGCCGCCCGGCATGAGGGAGGGGCCGTTGAGGGCGCCCTCTTCGCCGCCGGAGATGCCGCAGCCCACGAAGTGGATGCCCGTCTCGCGCACGGCTGCCTCGCGGCGGCGGGTGTCGGTGAAGAGGGCGTTGCCGCCATCCACGATGATGTCGCCCGGCTCGAACGCTTCGACGAGCTGGTTGATGACGGCATCGGTGCCGGCGCCTGCCTGCACCATGATGATCGCGGTGCGGGGCTTCTGGAGTGACGCTGCGAAGTCGGCGACCGACTCGGAGGGCACGAACCCGGCCTCTGGATGCTCCGCGACGAGCGTGCGGGTGCGCTCTGGCGAGCGGTTGTACACGGCGACGGTGTTGCCCTCGCGGCTCGCGAGGTTGCGGGCGAGGTTGGAGCCCATGACGGCCATGCCGACGACGCCGATGTTCGCGCTTGGGGACGAGCCGGTTTCCGAGGAGATCGAGGGGGCAGCGTCAGTGGTCATAGATGCGTCTCTTTCAAAGTGGATGCGAGCTCCCGTCAGGGCGATGCACGGGACACTCCACGGTATTGCACGACGGGCAGTCGTACCCTGACTTGTGGCACGAGCGAGGCAACCATTTCCGAACATGACGAAACGGCGCCGGATTCGGCACACAGCCAGGACGATAGCTGGCTGCATGCGTGACCGCGAGCACCAAGACAGGAGACACTCCAGTGGCTGACCATGACGCCCGCACGAGAGCCTATGATTTCGGGCGCCCAGACGATGACGGCGACGCCATCACCGATGAGCAGCCCACGACGGCGATGCCGCGGACTCGTGCGACGCCGTCCACCTCTCGGGCGTCGTCATCCAGCCTGTACGAGGGAAGCGACGAGTCGACCCGCGTCATCCCGCAGCAGGCACCGCCGCCGGCTCCGGTGTCCGCGCCCGCGGCACCTGGTCGTCCGGCCGCGGCGGCTCGGCCGCCGCGAGCTGGTCAGCAGTCGGGTCTCGCGGATGCGCGTGGCAGCGAGGGCCGAAGCGGACGCGCCCGCGAGTCGGCGAGCCCGAGCGTGTGGGCACGCATCGGCTCGGTCTTTCTTGCCGTCCCGCTCTACGCGATCTGCGTGGTCGCGTTCAGCGCCATCCCCGTGCTGATCATCGTCTCGGGCTTCTCGTCGTCGGCGGGCAGCTTCCTCGGCGACGGTGTGGGTGTCTCGCCGGTGTGGACGATGCTCGTCACGATGCTCGCGGCCGTCGGCTTCTTCCTCATGGCGCTCACGATGCGGCTCTCCGGTACGGGCTCGGTCGTCTCCGGGGCGCTGTCGGTGCTCGCGGGACTCGGCTGCTTCCTGCTGCACGCGCAGATCACGGCCGCGCTCGTCGCTGCTCCCCTCTGGCAGGAGGAGCTCTCGACATTCCAGCTGTTCGCGGGTCCGGCATCCGGCATGGCGGTCTCGCTGCTCGCCGCCGAGCTCGTCGTCTTCGGGTTCGCGATGCTGGGCGCTGGTGCGGCTGTCAGCAGCGCCAGGCGCCACGGCTGGCGCAAGGCCGTCGGCTTCTAGCAGCTCGATCCGGTGGTTTCGAGGAACGGCACCACGCGGCGCCCGTCATGGCGTAAAGTGGGGGGCTGAACTTCGGCGAGGGGCCGTAAGGCCCGTGATCGACGCGGTGATGTGTCCTTGAATGGGCCTCCACACGCTTCCTCAGTCTGTCGAGAACCACCATCAAGGAGACAACATGGCAGAGACCAACAAGCTCAGTGTCGAACTGCGCGAATCGTTCGGCAAGGGTGCAGCACGCAAGATCCGTGCTGCCGGCAAGATCCCCGCGGTCCTCTACGGCCACGGCACCGACCCCCGCCACCTGACCCTCCCGGGTCACGAGACGATGCTGCTCATCCGCAAGGCGAACGCGCTCATCGAGCTCGACATCGAGGGTGACACGCAGCTCGCGCTCGTCCGCGACGTCCAGCGCGACCCGGTGCGCCAGATCATCGAGCACCTCGACCTCGCGGTCATCCGCAAGGGCGAGCGCGTCGAGGTCGACGTGCCGCTGCACCTCATCGGCGAGCCCTTCCCGGGCACGATCGCCGTCCAGGACGCGACGACGATCCTCGTCGCCGCAGACGCGACGGCCATCCCGAGCTTCATCGAGGTCTCGGTCGAGGGCCTCGAGGATGGCACGCTCATCCACCGCGAAGACCTCAAGCTCCCCGAGGGCACCGTTCTCGTCGAGCTCGCTGAGGACGCCGAAGAGGTCGCTCTCGTCTCGATCCAGACGCCTCGTGGCGAGGACGAGGACGAGGACGCCGAGGAAGAAGCAGCCGCGGCCGAGTAGTTCCTCGTCTGGCGTCGTTGACTCGACGTATCTTCGGAAGGCGGGTGGCTTCGGCTGCCCGCCTTTCGCGTTCCATCATCCGTGGACGAGCCGCCGCCCGCCGCGTCCCCTCTCATGAAAGGCTTTGCAGCATGGCAGCAGACACCTGGCTCGTCGTCGGACTCGGCAATCCCGGCGAGAAGTACGCGAAGAACCGTCACAACGTCGGGCAGTTCGTCGTGGATGAGCTCGCGAAGCGCATCGGGGCCGGCTTCTCGCGGCACACCAAGGCGAACGCTCGCGTAGCGGAGGGGCGCACGGCTCCCGGCGGCCCGAAGCTCGTGCTGGCGAAGTCGAACGGCTACATGAACACCTCGGGCGGCCCCGTCTCGCAGCTCGTCGACTACTACGGGGTCGACGTCGACCACGTCGTCGTCGTGCACGACGAGCTCGATCTGCCCTTCGACACGTTGAAGCTCAAGGTCGGCGGCGGTCACGGCGGCCACAACGGTCTGCGCGACATCAGCGCGGCGCTGGGCGATCCCGGGTACCTGCGAGTGCGCGTCGGCATCGGGCGCCCGCCTGGGCGTCAGGACGCTGCGGACTTCGTGCTGAAGGACTTCGCCGGCAGCGAGCGGGACGTGCTCCCGGTCCTCGTCGGCGACGCGGCAGACGCGGTCGAGCTCATCGCGCTCGAGGGCATGCAGGCCGCGCAGCTTCGAGTGCACACGGCAGCTGGCGCGTGAAGCTCGTCGTCCAGCGGGTCACCGAGGCGAGCGTCACGGTCGGCGATCGCACGGTCGGCCGCATCGACGAAGCTGGGCTCCTCGTCCTCGTCGGCGTGACGCACGCGGATACCGAGGCGGATGCGGCCAAGCTCGCCCGCAAGCTGCTCGGGCTGCGCATCCTGAACGACGAGAAGTCCGTCGTCGACACCGGCTCGCCGCTGCTCGTCGTCAGCCAGTTCACGCTGTACGGGGATGCGCGCAAGGGGCGGCGCCCGTCCTGGTCGCTCGCGAGCGGTCGGGAGCACTCAGAGCCGCTGGTCGAGGCCTTCGTCTCGGACCTCCGCGCCGGTGGAGTGCGCGTGGAGACCGGCGAGTTCGGCGCGATGATGAAGGTCGCGAGCGTCAACGACGGACCGTTCACCGTGCTGCTCGAGTCCGCTGAACTCGCCTAGCTCGCTCTCAGCGCAGAAGAGAGCCCGGGGACTGTAGGAAGTATCTTCCCCTCGGCGCGTACAATTCCCCGAGTGACTCTGCACGGCTTCGTACGCTCCATCCAGTCCACCCCTTCCTTCGAGCGCGCCATGGGGCGCGCCGGTCGCGACACCGACTTCTCGCTCGTCGATGGGGCGAGGGCCCCGCTGATCGCGAACCTCCTCTCCGCGCGCCAGGCCGAGCTCGGTGCCGCCCCGATGCTGTTCGTGCTCACCGCGACGAGCCGTGAGACCGAGCAGTTCGGCGCCGACCTGCAGACGTTCGTGCCGGATGCGCACATCGCGGAGTTCCCGGCATGGGAGACGCTCCCGCACGAGCGGCTGAGCCCGTCCGTCGAGACCACCGGCCGCCGACTTCGTGCCATGCGCGAGCTCACCGACTGGAAGGCGGGGGAGCGCGCTGCGCCGTTCGTGCTGCTCGCCTCCGTGCGCGCCGCCCTCCATCCGCTCCTGCCCGGCCTCGACGCGGCCACGACCATCCGCCTCGAGCGCGGCTCTCGCGGCAACGACCTCTCGAGCCTCGCCCTGCAGCTCGTCGACCTCGCCTACTCGCGCGTCGACATGGTCACGCGACGAGGCGAGTTCGCCGTCCGCGGCGGAATCCTCGACGTGTTCCCACCGGATGCGTCGCACGCTCTCCGCATCGACTTCTTCGGCGACGAGGTCGACGAGATCCGCGTGTTCTCGGTCGCGGATCAGCGCTCGCTCGAGTCCGAGGTCACCGAGGCCCTCATCACCCCGGCCCGAGAGCTGCTGCTCACCGAGAGCGTGCGCCAGCGCGCACGCGAGATGCAGCACGAGTTCCCGAACCTGCAGCAGATGCTCGCGAAGATCGCCGAGGGCATCCCCTCCGAGGGCATGGAATCGCTCGCCCCGGCGCTCGTGAGCGAGCTCGTCCCGATCACCAGCTACCTGCCGGAGGACGCCGCCATGGCGGTGCTCTCGCCTGAGCGAGTCGCCACGCGCGCCGTGCACCTCTCGGAGACGAACCACGAGTTCCTCGAGGCTGCCTGGAGTGCCGCGACCGCCGGCGCGGATGCCCCCATCGACCTCAGCTCGGGCGACTTCCTCAGCGTCTCCGGCCTCCGCGACGCTCGCGGTGCCCGACCGTGGTGGTCGCTCTCGCCGTTCCAGTCGCTGGAGATCCCGGAGGAGCAGCTCGACGCGAGCGAGATCCTCGCCGTGAAGATCGAGGGCGACGCGGTGCCCAGCTTCGCCGGCAACGCCGACGGCGCGATCGAGCACGTCTCGGCGCTCCTCAAGGAGGGCTGGCGTGTCGTCGTCACGAGCCAGGGGCCCGGCCTCGTGGAGCGTGCCAGCCAGCTGCTCTCCGAGCATGGCGATGCCGCGAGGCTCGTCGACGAGCTGCCCGACGAGCTCGAGACCGGCGTCGCCTACCTCACGCAGTCACCCGTCTCCACGGGCGTCCAGGTGCCCGGCCAGAAGCTCGCGCTCGTCACCGAGACCGACTTCTTCGGACGAGCCGTCGGATACGACTCGCGCCAGCCGAAGAAGCTCGCCAGACGACGCGCCAACTCGGTCGTCGACCCGCTGCAGCTGAAAGCCGGCGACTTCGTCGTGCACGAGACGCACGGCATCGGCAAGTTCATCGAGCTGCGCCAGCGTGAGGTCCAGGCGGGCGGCAGGAACGCCCCCAAGACCGTGCGCGAGTACCTCCTCATCGAGTACGCGCCGTCCAAACGCGGCCAGCCCGGTGACAAGCTGTTCATCCCGACCGAGCAGCTCGACCAGCTCACGAAGTACGTCGGCGGCGAGGCGCCCGCCCTCTCGAAGATGGGCGGCTCCGACTGGTCGGCCGCGAAGGGCAAGGCCCGCAAGGCCGTGCGCGACATCGCCGTGGAGCTCGTGAAGCTCTACAGCACCCGCATGGCCTCGAAGGGGTACGCGTTCGGGCCCGACACGCCCTGGCAGCACGAGCTCGAGGAGGCGTTCCCGTTCGTGGAGACGCCCGACCAGCTGCAGACCGTCGACGAGATCAAGCGCGACATGGAGCGACCCATCCCCATGGACCGCCTCGTCTCGGGCGACGTGGGCTTCGGCAAGACCGAGGTCGCCGTGCGTGCCGCGTTCAAGGCGGTGCAGGACGGCAAGCAGGTCGTCATCCTCGTGCCGACGACGCTGCTCGTCCGTCAGCACCACGAGACCTTCTCCGAGCGGATGGCGGGTTTCCCCGTCACCATCAAGCCGCTCAGCCGGTTCCAGTCGAAGAAGGAGTCGGAGGAGACGATCCGAGGGCTCGCCGACGGCTCCGTCGACATCGTCATCGGAACGCATCGCCTCCTCACCGACACCATCGCGTACAAGGACGTCGGCCTCATCGTCATCGATGAGGAGCAGCGTTTCGGCGTCGAGCACAAGGACGCCCTCAAGAAGCTCAAGGCCAACGTCGACATCCTCGCAATGAGTGCGACCCCCATCCCTCGAACGCTCGAGATGGCGGTCACGGGGATCCGCGAGATGTCGACCCTCGCGACCCCGCCGGAAGACCGGCACCCGATCCTCACGTTCGTGGGCGCCAAGTCCGAGCGCCAGGTCGCCGCCGCAATCCGCCGCGAGCTGCTGCGCGAGGGGCAGGTGTTCTACGTGCACAACCGCACCGCATCCATCAACCGGGTGGCGGCGGAGATCGCCGAGCTGGTGCCGGAAGCGCGGGTTGCGGTCGCGCACGGCAAACTCAGCGAAGCGCGACTCGAGCAGATCATCGTCGACTTCTGGGAACGCAAGTTCGACGTGCTCGTCTCGACCACCATCGTCGAGACCGGCCTCGACATCGCCAACGCGAACACGCTCATCATCGACGACGCCGAGCGCTACGGGCTCAGCCAGCTGCACCAGCTGCGCGGACGTGTGGGTCGCGGACGCGAGCGCGCCTACGCCTACCTGCTGTACGACGGAACGCGCCCGCTCACGGAGACCGCGACCGACCGCCTCGAGACGATCGCGGCCAACAACGAGCTCGGCTCCGGCATGCAGGTGGCCCTCAAGGACCTCGAGATCCGCGGCGCGGGAAACCTGCTCGGCGGCGAGCAGTCCGGCCACATCGCCGGCGTCGGCTTCGATCTGTACCTGCGCATGATCGGCGAGGCCGTCAACACCTTCCGCGGCGAGGTCGCGGAGGGGCAGACCGAGCTGCGGCTCGAGATTCCCGTGGATGCCCGCGTGCCCGAGGACTACGTCGCGAGCGAGCGACTGCGCCTCGAGGCCTACCAGAAGCTCTCGAGCGCCTCGAGCCCCAACGCGAAGCCGGGCCAGATCGGGCTCGTCCTCGAGGAGCTGCAGGACCGCTACGGCGAGCCGCCCATCGAGGTGCAGCGCCTCATCGAGGTCTCGAAGCTGCGCCGCCTCGCCGTGAAGGCTGGCCTCGGCGAGCTCGTCGTGTTCGGCAAGACGCTGCGCATCGGACCCGCCGAGCTGAGCGACTCCAAGCAGATGCGCCTGCGCCGCATGTACCCGGGATCGAAGATCGTCGACGCCACGAACTCGCTCGCGATCCCCATCCTCGAGGGCCGCGACGGCAATCCGCCGAGCGACGAGGAGATGCTCATCTGGGTGCGCAGCATCCTCAAGGCCATCTTCGAGGTGGAGGATGAGGTCGTCGAGGTTCCCAGTGACACGGAGGCCAAGTAATCGTGGGGGAGGCGAGCGATCGTCCTGAGCTGCTCCGGCTGCTCAGCGTCGTGGAGGCGTTCCGTGGAGACGCAGGATGCGCCTGGTACGAGGAGCAGACCCACGCAACGCTCGTGAAGTACCTCACGGAGGAGTCCGCGGAGCTCGTCGAGGCGCTCGAGAGCGACGACCCCACCGACATCCGCGAGGAGCTCGGCGACGTGCTCTTCCAGGTGCTCTTCCACTCGGACATCGCCGCCCAGCGGGCGCAGGGCGCCTTCACGCTCGAGGACGTCGCGCGCGAGCAGGCCGACAAGCTCGTGCGCCGCAACCCGCACGTCTTCGGGCCGACACCCACCCGCGACATCGACGAGATCATCCGCCTCTGGCAGGAGGCCAAGGCCGTCGAGAAGCGCGACCGCACGAGCGTGCTCGACGGCGTGCCCCGAGGGATGTCGGCGCTTGCGCTCTCGCAGAAGATGCTCGGCAAGGAGCGCCAGGTCGGCGCGGCCGCTGTCTCAGCCGCCGCCTCGCCCGCCGCCGCCTCGCCCAGCGATTCGCCCGCCGCCTCGCCCAGCGATTCGGGATGGGTAAATCGCTTCGGGATGGAAAGCAAGCCATCCGAGAGCGAGGAAGCCATCCCGAATCCTGGGGTGGGGGAGGTCAGTGCAGAAATGGGCGCAGCCACAGGGGAGGCGGTTGACGAGGAACTGGCGCTGGGGCGAAGGCTACTCGCGCTCGTTCGAGACGCGGATGCACGGGGGCTCGACGCCGAGCGCGCGATGCGGCTCGCCAACCGCGAACTCGAGGCGCGCATCCGCTCGGCCGAAGCCGAAGCCGAAGCCGAAGCCGAAGCCGAAGCGCGAGACGCCTGAGCTGCTTGATCGCTGCCCGTTGAATGCCCCTCTGGGGCAAGGCTTGGAGGGCGAATCGCCGGGCAGCGTTCGACTAGGTGGGCAGGCCGGCAGCCAGCCAGGCAGACGGGCGGGCAGGCAGGCCGCGGCGTCGCGTTAGCGATTCGAGGTGAGCGCGCCACCAAGGCCGCGGGCGAGATTGCCGCGGTCGGCCACGACGATGTCGTCGAGGTGCTGCCAGGCGGCCGCGTCGCGCAGCAGCACGGCAGTGCGTTCGGCGATGTCGGCGGGTGCATCCGCCTCGCTCCATGCCGATTGCACGCGTAGGATGCGCGACTGCCGGTCGTTCTTCAGGTCGACGCGGCCAACCACCGCGTCGCCGAGCAGGATCGGCAGGGAGTAGTAGCCGTAGACGCGCTTCTCGGCGGGTGTGTAGATCTCGATGCGGTAGTGGAAGTCGTGCATCCGCTCGGCTCTCGGCCGGAACCAGACGACGGGGTCGAAGGGCGAGAGCAGCGCTGCCGCGTCCATCGCGCGTGGCCGCTTGGCGTCGCGATGCAGCCACGCCGTTCCCGGCTGGCCGTCCTTGCCCCACTCGGCGACTCGCACGGGTAGCACCTCGCCGGAGTCAGCGAGTTCCTCGAGCGCTGTCTTCGTGAGCGCCATCGGCACGCGGAAGTAGTCGGCCAGGTCGGCCGTGGTGCCGATGCCGTGGGCGGCGGCGGCCATGCCGGTGAGCGCACGGACCGCGTCGCGCGTGCTCACCTCGGCGCCGAGCACCTCGGGCGGCAGAACCTGCTCGGGCAGCGCGTAGCGCCGCTCGAAGCCCTTGCGGGGTGCTGATGCGAGCTCGCCCCAGCGGAAGAGGTGCTCGAGCACGATCTTGACGTCCGACCACTCCCACCAGGAGCCGCGCCGCTTGTTGGCCTCGTGCTCGAACTCGCTTGCCGCGAGCGGGCCTCGCTCGAGGAGTTCGGCACGCAGCCACGCGATCGTCGCCGCGTGGCCCTCGAGGAACTCTGCGTTCTTGCGGCGGTCCCGTTCCTCTTTGTCGCGCATCCGCCACCCGAAGAGCGGCAGTGACGAGACGGGGAGCAGCGCCGCCTCGTGGGCCCAATACTCCGTGAGGCGCGGTTGGCGACCGGACGCGAGACGGTCGAGCGCCGCCTTGTCGTAGCCGCCCAGTCGAGAGAAGACGGGCATGTAATGGCTGCGCTCCCACACGTTCACGGAGTCGATCTGCAGCAGGTGGATGCGCGAGAGCAGCGAGCCCAGCTGCCGCGTTCCGGCTTCGGTCGCGGCCTTCCGCCCGCCGAACCCCTGGGCCGCGAGCGCGATGCGTCTGGCCTGAGCCGCACCGATGAGGGGGAGCTGGTCGGTCACGCGGCGCCCCCGAATCCGTCGCATGCGATCATCCTGCGAGAATAGTGCAATGGCTTCTCAGATCACTCCGCCTCGTGGCATGCGCGATTTCCTTCCGGCAGACAAGCGCAGGCGTGAGCGCATCCTCGGGACGATCCGTGAGGTGTACACGAGGCACGGCTTCGATGAGATCGAGACGCCGGTCGTGGAGGACGCAGCGCGCCTGCACTCTGGGCTCGGCGGGGACAACGAGAAGCTGTCCTTCGCCGTCATGAAGCGTGCGCTCGACGGCGAGGCCCTTGCTGCTGCCGCCGAGGCCGGCGACCCCCTCGCGCTGAGCGACCTGGGCCTGCGCTTCGATCTGACGGTGCCGCTCGCGCGGTTCGTCGCCACGCACCGCGGAACCCTGCCTGGGGTGTTCCGCAGCCTGCAGATGGCGCCGGTCTGGCGCGCCGAGCGCCCGCAGAAGGGTCGCTACCGGCAGTTCGTGCAGTGCGATATCGACATCATCGGCGAGCCGGGTGCGCTCGCCGAGGTCGAGCTGCTGGTGGCATCCTCGGCCGCGCTCGTCGAGCTCGGCCTCGACAACTGCACTATCCGAGTCAACGACCGGCGCCTGCTCACCGCTCTGCTCGTGCACTGCGGATTCGCGGAGGCCGAGCACGGCGCCGCACTCATCACGATCGACAAGCTCGACAAGATCGGGCCAGAGGGAGTAGCCGCTGAGCTCGCGACGCTCAACGCCACGGCCGCGCTGCAGCTCGCGGCGGCGCTCGCCACGTGGGCGCCCCTGCTCGAGACCGGCATCCGTCTCGATCGCGCGACGGTCCTCACGAGCCTGCCCGGTGCGCTCCGGGAGGACCCGGCCGTCGTCGAGATCGTCGAGGGCATGGTCGAGATCGCGGATGCGGCCTTCGCGGCGGGCGCCTCCATCCGGCTCGTGTTCGACCCGAGCCTCGTGCGTGGCATGGGCTACTACACGGGCACGATCTTCGAGGCGGCGCACCCGGAGTCGGGCTCCTCGGTCGGTGGCGGCGGACGCTACGACGGCATGATCGGCCGTTTCCTCGGGCAGGATGTGCCGGCGTGCGGGTTCTCGATCGGCTTCGAGCGCATCGTCGACCTCGCGCAGCTGCCCGACTCGGGCGAGGAGCGTGCCGTGGCGCTGCTCTTCGACAAGCGGGCGTCCGTCGCCGATATCGCGAAGGTCAAGGGCGCGGTCGTGCGCTCCGGAGCGTCGCGCGTGCGCGTCGCCAAGAAACCCAAGAACGTGCGCGGCCTACTTGCCTCGCTCGCCGAGCAGGGGTTCACGCACGCGGCTCACGTGCGGGACGAGCACGTCGACGCGCCCGAGACGCTCAGCTTCGAAGCGCTCCAGGGCTCGTAGCCTGGCACCTCCGAACGAGGGGGAGCCTTGGAATCGAGCACTCGACAGGGGACGCCTGCCAGCAGAGTCCGCAGGCGGTGGCTCGCGTCCGTGGGCCTGGTGGCGGCAACGACAACGTCATTGAGCGGATGCTCACTGCTCGGTGAATGGGACGAACCCCTCGCCTACCAGGAAGTTGTGATCCCAGAGTCCGTTGCCGAGCCCGGCAGCCGATTCGAGTACCGGGAGACCGCGCTTCTGCCCCTGGAGGATGGTCGCAAGGTGGCGATCACCTTCTCGCAGCTGGCGACCGGCGGCCCGGAGAACTCGGGGCTCACCGAGATCGGGCCTGAATGGACGCACCCGGAATCTCTCAACTTCACAGTCGGCCTGCAGGGCGACGCCGAAGACGGTACGTCGGCACTCCCACCGGATCTCGTCGGGATTCTCGATGATGGCTCGGTTGCCCCGCGAGCGACGATGGACGAGGCACCTGACGCGATCCACTGCGGCGATGGCATGGGACCCCCGCAACAGGACGCAGCTGGCGATCAGCAACTCCGCTGCGCGATCTACCTGGTTCCCGCGGGGCGGTCCCTCGTCGAGGTCCGGTGGGGGCCAGCGGATGGGGATCCCGAGTATGCGGAGAACCCGGTCGTCTGGCGGGTTCCGAGCTTCGAGGAGCTGATGGCGGCGGAGACAGCCGAGCTGCCCTCGCCCACCTCGTGACGTCAGCGCGTCCGCTCCCTCCTCACGTTCCGCCGACCCCGATACACTGACGAAGGACCGCGTCTCTGGCGGTCCGTACGCTACTGATTCGCAAGGAGCATCCTGTGGCCCTTATTGACGTCGTCCACGCCCGCGAGATCCTCGATTCCCGAGGCAACCCAACCGTCGAGGTCGAGGTTCTGCTCGATGACGGATCGACCGGCCGCGCGGCTGTGCCGTCCGGCGCATCCACCGGCGCCTTCGAAGCCTTCGAGCTGCGCGACGGCGACGCCGACCGCTACCTCGGCAAGGGCGTCCAGAAGGCCGTCGAGGCCGTCATCGACGAGATCGACCCCGCCATCGAGTTCTTCGACGCCAGCGACCAGCGTCTCGTCGACGAGGAGCTCAAGGAGCTCGACGGCACCCCCAACAAGAAGCGCCTCGGCGCGAACGCCATCCTCGGCGTGAGCCTCGCAGTCGCGAAGGCAGCAGCCGACTCGGCTGGCCTCCCGCTCTTCCGCTACGTCGGCGGCCCCAACGCTCACGTGCTCCCCGTGCCGATGATGAACATCATCAACGGTGGCGCGCACGCTGACAACGGCATCGACGTGCAGGAGTTCATGATCCTCCCCATCGGTGCAGAGACCTTCAGCGAGGCGCTTCGCTGGGGCACCGAGGTGTACCACCAGCTCAAGAAGACCCTGCACTCCAAGGGCTACGCGACGGGCCTCGGCGACGAGGGCGGCTTCGCCCCCGACCTGCCCAACACGCGTGCGGCACTCGACCTCATCGTCGAGGCCATCGGCGCGACGAAGTACGAGCTCGGCACCGACATCGTGCTCGGCATGGATGTCGCCTCGAGCGAGTTCTTCAAGGACGGCAAGTACCACTTCGAGGGTGCTGAGGTCTCGGCTGAGGAGATGACGTCCTTCTACGAGAAGCTCGTCGCCGACTACCCGATCGTCACGATCGAGGACCCGCTGGACGAGGACGACTGGTCTGGCTACCAGGCTCTCACGGCCGCCATCGGCGCCAAGGTGCAGATCGTCGGCGACGACCTGTTCGTCACCAACCCGGAGCGCCTCCAGCGCGGCATCACGGAGGGCGCAGCGAACTCGCTCCTCGTGAAGGTCAACCAGATCGGCACGCTCACCGAGACGCTCGACGCTGTCTCGCTCGCGCAGCGCGCCGGCTACACGGCAATCCTGTCGCACCGTTCGGGCGAGACCGAGGATGCGACGATCGCGCACCTCGCGGTCGCCACGAACTCCGGCCAGATCAAGACCGGTGCGCCTGCCCGCACCGACCGCGTCGCCAAGTACAACGAGCTCCTCCGCATCGAGGAAGAGCTCGGCGACGCAGCCGTCTACGCAGGCCGCAGCGCCTTCCCCCGCCACAAGGCATAGGGGTCCGGGCCGGTCGGCGCGGCTTACCGCCGCGCTGATCGGCGCGACACACGAACGGGTCGGGGCAAGTCCCCGGCCCGTTCGGCATGATGGGAAGCCGACACGGGAGGGGGATGCGCATGGCGAAGTCGACGGGAAAGTCGAGCTCGAGTCGGAGCGGGGGAGCCGAGTCGAAAGCCACTCCGCGCGCTCCGTCGAGGCCGAATGCGAACTCGAGCGCGAAGTCGAACGGGAACGTGAAGCCGAAGGGCGGCACCCCAGCCAAGGGGGCGGCGAAGGGCTCTTCGAAGTCCACACCCTCGAAGTCCGCACCCTCGAAATCGAAGCCCCGCTCCAAGCCGTCGTCCTCGTCACCTCGCAAGCAGTCGTCGAGCGGGCCGTCGAAGCGCCGCCGCATTCCGACCGTGCGCCCGAACGGCGCGACCGTGCTCGTGGCACTCGTCGTGATCCTCGGTATCGCGGTGCTGGCACCGACCGCGCAGCGCTACATCGCGCAACGGCAGTATGTCGCCCAGCTGCAGGCCGAGCTCGTCGAGACGCAGCAGAGCGTGGATGAGATCGCCACGGAACGCGACAGGTGGAGCGACCCCGCGTACATCCAGTCGCAGGCCCGAGGGCGTCTCCTATTCGTCATGCCCGGCGACACGAGCTACCTTGTGCTCGACCCACCCGTCACCAACAAGCAGCAGCAGAGCAACATCAGCACCGAGCTCCACGAGACGCAGGCCAGCTGGCTCGACAGCTTCGTCGAGTCGATGGTGACCGCCGGCACCGCGCCGGCACCCGCGCCCACCCCGGGCGACTAGCACCACGAAGCACATCGAACCCCGCGGATCGTCACTCCAGCGCATCCGCCCGCAGAACCGAAAGCGACCAATGCTCGAGTACTCAGTAGCCAGCGAACGCGACCTCGAGGTCATGGGGGAGCAGCTCGGCCGCCCCATGCGGGGTGTCGTCGGGATCGGCGCCCGGTGCGTCTGCGGCAACCCGACGGTCGTCGTCACGCGCCCACGGCTGCCAGACGGCACGCCGTTCCCCACGCTCTACTACCTGTCTCATCCCGCCGCGACCATCGCGATGTCGCAGATCGAGGCGGAGCAGATCATGCCGGAGATGCAGCAGCGGCTCAGCGACGACGAGGAGTTCCGTGCCGCCTACCTGGCCGCGCACGAGCGCTACCTCGCCGAACGCGAATCGCTCGAGGTCGTCGAGGAGATCACCGGAGTCACCGCCGGCGGAATGCCCACGCGCGTAAAGTGCCTCCACGCCCTGGCCGCCCATTCGCTGGTCGCGGGGCCCGGAGTGAACCCCGTCGGAGACTGGGCGCTCGAGCTGTCCACCTGGTCTCCGAAGCGCTGCGTGTGCGCGAACCCGGGCGATGCACTCGCCCGTGACGCGCAGGAGTAGACTTGACAAGGTTTTCCTCGCCCAACCATCGCATGCAGGGAGTACAAGTACGTGACTAAGATTCTCATCGTTGGCGGAGGCTACGCCGGCTTCTACACGGCGTGGCAGCTCGAGAAGCAGCTGAACCCGGGCGAAGCCCAGGTCACAGTCGTCGATCCGCTGCCGTACATGACGTACCAGCCATTCCTCCCAGAGGTCATCAGCGGCAACATCGAGCCGCGTCACGCAGTCGTCTCGCTGCGTCGCCACCTCAAGCGCTCGCGCGTCATCACGGCTGAGGTCACGAACATCGACCACGCCACGAAGACGGCGACCATCACGCCGCAGATCGGCGAGCCGTACACGGTCAACTACGACATCATCGTGGTCACCGCCGGCGCCGTCTCGCGCACCTTCCCGATCCCCGGCATCGCCGACAACGCCATCGGCGTGAAGACGGTCGAAGAGGCCACGTGGATCCGCGACACGATGATCGACAACTTCAACAAGGCGTCGACCATGGCCCCGGGCCCGGAGCGCACGCGCCTCCTCACGTTCGTCGTCGTCGGCGGTGGCTTCGCCGGCATCGAGTCGTTCGCCGAGATGCGCTCGCTCGCGACCGCGCTGCTCGAGGACTACCCGTCGCTGCAGTTCGACGACGTGCACTTCCACCTCATCGAGGCTGCCGGGCGCATCATGCCCGAGGTGTCGGAAGACACCGCACTGTGGGTCATCAAGAACCTTGCAGAGCGCGGCGCGACGGTGCACCTCAACACGCAGGTCACCTCTGCACTCGACGGCGTCGTCGAGACCTCGGCTGGCGACAAGTTCCCCACCGATGTCATCGTCTGGACCGCTGGAGTCATGGCAGCTCCGATCATCAAGAGCAACAGCGACCTCCCGGTCGACGAGCGCGGACGCCTCCGGGCACGCGCCGACCTCCGCGTCGAGGGCGACAACGGCATTGTCCAGGACGCCTGGGCAGCCGGCGACGTCTCGGCGGTCCCCGACCTCTCCGGTGGTGGAGTCGGCGGCTTCTGCGTGCCGAACGCCCAGCACGCGGTCCGTCAGGGCAAGCTCATGGCCTCCAACCTCGTGGCGACGCTCCGCGGCGGAACGCCGAAGGACTACTACCACGAGAACATGGGCGCGGTTGCCGGTCTCGGCATCGGCGTGGGCGCATTCCAGTCGGGCACCTTCGCCCTGACCGGCGTGCTGGCCTGGCTGGCTCACCGTGGCTACCACGACCTGGCGATCCCGACTGTCGAGCGCAAGATCCGCGTGCTCACGGGCTGGATCAACAACTTCGTGCTCGGCCGCGACTTCGTCTCGCTCAGCGCCCGCGAGACGCCTCGCGCCGGTTTCGAGCGCTTCGCTTCGCGTCCCCGCCCCGCAGCCCCCGAGGCCAAGGCGGATGCCCCGAAGAAGCTCCCCGCGTCGAGCGAGCACGGTGGCGACAAGGCTGCCGCCTCGACCGAGAAGCCTGCGGCTGACACCAGCGGCAAGACGGTGACCGAGAAGGTCGCCGCTGAAGCGGGATCGGCTGCTCCGAAGCCCGCCGCGCGCTCGGCCAAGGCGCCTGCTGGCGACAGCAAGTAGCTGACCTCGTCGGGGCCGTCACATCTTCGGATGCGGCGGCCCCGACGTGTACGCCCCTATGGCCCAACTGGCAGAGGCAGAGGACTTAAAATCCTTGTGTTCTGGGTTCGAATCCCAGTGGGGGCACTACGCAACGGCTCCGGCTCGCGTCGAGCTTCGCGTGGCACCATGCCGCCATGGTGATCGAGGTTCGAGCAGCGAAGCGATTCGCTGATGTGCAGACGATGGTCGGGCCCAAGCGGCCGGATGCCAACGTGTGCTGGTGCCTGAGCTACCGCATCCCCTCGAAGGAGAACCTGTCACTCGTGGGCCCGGAGCGCGGCGAGCGAGTCAAGCGCCTCCTGCGGCAGAAGACGCCGCCTGGCGTGCTCGCCTACGAGGGCGACGAGGTTGTCGGCTGGGCCGCAGTGCATCCGCGGAGCGAGACGAGCTTCGCACGCAACCGCCGCATCCCTCACCTCGACGACCTGCCCGTCTGGTCGCTGTGGTGTGTTCGCGTTCGTCCCGGCTACCGGGGCCGAGGCATCTCCCACCAGCTCGTCGAAGGCGCCGTGCAGCTCGCCAGAGACCACGATGCCCCCGTCGTCGAGGCCTACCCCGTCGATAACAGGGGCGAGAAGGTGGACCTCACGATGGCGTACGTCGGCACACGCGGCCTGTTCGAGAGGGCGGGCTTCGAGCAGGCAGCTGAGACCGACTCGGTGCTGAACGGCTTCCCTCGGGTGCTCATGCGACTCGACCTGCGTTGATGTCGCAGCTGCTGGGGTGCACTCGGCTCTCACCCGCGATACTGGCGGTATGCCGATTCTCAACAAGGACATGACCCTCTGCATCTCGCTCGCTGCGCGGCCGTCGAACCTGGGGACGCGGTTCCACAACTACCTCTACGAGGAGCTCGGTCTCAACTTCATCTACAAGGCCTTCACGACGGACGACATCGAGGGGGCGATCCGCGGTGTCAGGTCGCTCGGCATCCGCGGATGCTCGGTCTCGATGCCGTTCAAGGAAGCCGTTATCGCGCTCGTCGACGAGCTCGACCCTTCCGCGCTGGCTATCGAGTCGGTCAACACGATCGTGAATGACGGCGGTCGACTTGTCGCGTCGAACACCGACTACGAGGCCATCGCCGAGCTCATCGCGGAACACGACATCAGCTCGTCGCTGCCGGTTGTCGTGCGCGGCGCCGGTGGCATGGCGAAGGCGGTCGTCGCGGCGTTCAGAGACGCCGGCTTCGGCGACCTCACCGTCGTCGCCCGCAACGAGATCGCTGGCAGCGCCCTCGCTGAGAAGTACGGGTACCGGTGGCAGGACGTCGACCCCGAGCCAGGTGCCTTCGTGCTGGTCAACGTCACACCCCTGGGCATGACCGGGGAAGACGAGGCCGCGCTGTCATTCAGCGAGGAGCAGGTGGCCGCCGCTGCACTCGTGTTCGACGTCGTCGCCTTCCCGGCGGAGACCCCACTCATCAGGCTCGCACGAGCGCAGGGTGTTCCCGTGGTCACCGGTGCCGCTGTTGCCGCCCTGCAGGCGGCTCGGCAGTTCGAGAAGTACACGGGGGAGAGCATCACCGCCGAGCAGGTCGAGCGCGCGGCCGCTTTCTCTCGCGAGCTCTAGGCCGCTCGACGTCACCGGAGTACCGCGGTCTCAGTGGCGGGCCTCGACCCGCTACGTGGTCGTGACTGCTCGGCGTCCGACATGTTCTGCGCGTTGGGCGCCGAGCATCGCATGCACGATCATGTCCTCGTCGAGCAGCTCGGAGCGTCCCTCGAGCGCGGTCCTGCCATTGGCGAGGACCACGACGCGGTGGCTCCACTTGAGCAGCTCGGTGAGATCCGTGCCCAGGAACACGACCGCCGTGCCGGTCTGGGCGAGGCTGTGGAGGAAGGTGAAGACGGCACGACGCGCGCCGACATCGACGCCCTGCGTCGGGTGAGCGAGCACGAGCACCGTGCCGCCGCGCTCGACGGCACGGATGAACTCGGCCTTCTGCTGGTCTCCGCCGGAGAGCTCGGCGAGCGCGGTGTGGATGCTCGCGGTGCTGATGCGCAGTCGGTGCACGAGGTCGATCATCTTCCTCGCCCGTGAGATCTCCGCGCCGATGGTCGCATCCGTCGCACCGACGCCGTGGAGGAGGCTCCGATCGGCGTCGAACGCCGGCACTGCGTCCGGGAGGAAGCTCACGCCGTGTGCTTCGGCGACGCCTGCCTCTGCCAGGTCGACAGGCTCTCCGAACAGCTCCACGTGGCCCTGCTGCTGCCGGGTCGCTCCGCCGAGGATCTCGATGAGCTGACGCACACCCGAGTCGTGCGTCCCCGTGACGCCAACGACCTCGCCCGGGCGCACGTGGAGATCGACGCCGTGCAGGAGGCGGCCGTCACCGACGCCGAATGCAGCGAGCGCTGCACGGTGCGCATCCTCCCCGGAGCTCGCGAGGCTCGCTTCCGCGTCTGGCACCTCGCCGACGAGCATGACCGTGAGCTCTTCGGCGCCGAGCCCGCCGATGGGGGTGTCGACGGCTATCGTGCCGTCACGGAGCAGGAGGACGCGGTCGACGATCGACTGCACCTCGTCCATGCGGTGCGTGATGTACAGGATGCTTCGGCCCTGCGAGGCGAGCTGCCGCAGCACTCGGTGCAGGAGCGCGATCTCGTGGTCGGCGAGCGTGACGGCCACCTCATCGATGACGACAAGCTGCGCCTCCTCGGCGAGCATGCGAACGACCTCGACGAGCGCGCGACGCCCCCGGTCGAGCTCATCGACCATCGCGTGAGGATCGAGTCGGGTGCTGGTCTGCTCGACGAGCTCTTGTGCGCGTTCGAGAACCGCCTCGTGCGACTCATCGGCCCGATAGGTGTTGCGGAAGAGCGCCTGCGCGACCGTCAACCCCCTCGGTGGTTCCGCGTTCTGGGTGATCACTCCCACGCCGCAGGCCTGCGCCTCCTCGGGTGAGGCCGGGGCGTAGGGCTCCTCGCCGAGAATCATGGTTCCGGATTCGAGCTGTTGGCGTCCGATGAGCGTGCTCACGAGCGTGCTCTTGCCTGCGCCGTTGACGCCGATGAGTCCGACGATCTGCCCCCGAAAGAGGGTGAGGTCGACCGCCCGGAGTACTTGCCGGCTGCCGTACGAAGTCGTTGCGCCGCTCATGCGCACAAGAGTTTCCATCGTTCCCCCTCGATAGATGTGCGAAGCCTGATTCTGAGATCGAAGCAGCTCCGCGTGTCTGCCCCCTCACGGAGATCCGCGAACTCAGACGACTCGAACCTATATGAGATCGGCGCTATTCGTGTCCATTGTCTTCCTCGGGTGTGCGCTACTGTCGTGTCGGCTGCTACCTGCAGTCGATGCCGATGCGTTCATCATCGCGGCTGATGTGTACGCGCAGACACTCTCCTCACCGATCGATCGGATGAGGGAGATGTGCTTTCCTGCCGCGTGGACAACGGCCGACGTGGCAGGCGATCGCTTCGTGAGCGAGCAGAACTGCTCGCGTGCGGTGGTCCGGTCGCGGATGGTGCTCTGGTCGGCATGGGGATTCGGATGCCTCATTCACTTCGAACTGGACGATGATGCAGGACTGCATCTGAGCTGCAGGTTCCGGGGTCGGTGAGGCGGCGACACAAGGACAAGGGGAGACAAGACATGAGTTCACTCGATGAGGCCATCAACCAGCTGCTGAGCATCGAAGGCGCGACGGGGGCTGCGATCGTCGACTACGCGAGCGGCATGGCGCTGGTGCAGGGCGGCAACCCGTCGTTCGACCTCGGCATCGCCGCCGCGGGTAACGCCAACGTCGTGCGCGCGAAGCTCAGCACGATGTCCGAGCTCGGCATCGCCGATGAGATCGACGACATCCTGATCACGCTGAGTTCGCAGTACCACCTCATCAACGTCCTCAACTCGCAGGGGTCGAGCGGTTTGTTCATCTATCTCGTGCTCAATCGGACGAGCGCCAACCTGGCGCTGGCTCGCCACAAGCTGAAGGTGGTGGCTGCGCAGATCGCGGTCTGACCGGCGCCCGTCGAGCCGGGGAGGGGCGGCCAGGACGGCGCCCCTCGTGCCGGCGAGTAGTTGTTGTACTTCGTACAGAATATGCAACACTGTCGTCATGATGCATGTGCTGACGCCGGGATTCGAGCCCACCACGGTCGACTACGCGGAGGCTCTCGCGCTCCAGCGGCGGCTGCACGCCGAGCGCGTTCGAGGAGACCGGGGCGACGCGCTTGTCCTCCTCGAGCACCCGAGCGTGTACACGGCGGGGCGCCTCACCAGGCGGAGCGAACGGCCCAGTGACGGCACGCCCGTCGTCGAGGTCGACCGCGGAGGGCGGCTGACCTGGCATGGGCCCGGCCAGCTCGTCGGCTATCCGATCGTCAAGCTGCCAGAGCCCATCGACGTCGTCGCACACGTCCGCCGCCTCGAGGCGGCCCTCATCGAACTCATCGCCGAGTTCGGCGTCGAGGGCGTGCAGGTCGCCGGCCGTTCCGGCGTGTGGGTCGATGACGACCACGGTGCTCGCAAAGTCGCCGCGATCGGGGTCCGCGTCGTCGAAGGCTGCACGATGCACGGCTTCGCGCTCAACTGCTCCAACTCCCTCGAGCCCTTCAGCCGCATCGTGCCGTGCGGCATCGCCGACGCCGGAGTCACGTCCCTGAGTGCGGAGCTCGGACGGCCGATCACTCCCGCCGAGGTCGCTCCGAGAGCAGCGGAACTGCTCGCCGCTCACCTGGATGTCGAAGCGGGAGTCGCGGCGTGACGATCAAGCCCGAGGGCCGCAAACTGCTTCGCGTCGAGGCACGGAACGCGCAGACCCCCATCGAGCGCAAGCCGGAGTGGATCAAGACGAGAGCGAAGATGGGGCCGGAGTTCCGGCAGGTCTCGGAGCTCGTCAAGGCGGGCGGCCTGCACACCGTCTGCCAGGAGGCGGGCTGCCCGAACATCTACGAATGCTGGGAGGACAGGGAGGCCACGTTCCTCATCGGCGGCTCGCAGTGCACGCGTCGCTGCGACTTCTGCCAGATCGACACGGGCAAGCCTGCCGACTACGACACCGACGAGCCGCGCCGGGTGGCGGAGTCCGTCACGACCATGGGGCTGCGCTACGCGACCGTGACCGGAGTCGCCCGTGATGACCTGCCGGACGAGGGCGCCTGGCTGCACGCGGAGACGGTCCGGCGCATCCACGCCGAGAACCCGGGGACCGGGGTCGAGATCCTCGCGACGGACTTCTCCGGCAACCCTGCGCTTCTCGGAGAGGTCTTCTCCTCGAGGCCCGAGGTCTTCGCGCACAACGTCGAGACCGTTCCCCGCATCTTCAAGCGCATCCGCCCCGCCTTCAGATACGAGCGCTCGCTCGACGTCATCACGCAGGCCAGGGCCGCGGGTCTCGTCACGAAGTCCAACCTGATCCTCGGCATGGGGGAGGAGCGCGACGAGATCGAGCAGGCGCTCGTCGACCTCCACGAGGCTGGCTGCGACATCATCACGCTCACGCAGTACCTCCGGCCGAGCCCGAGGCATCTACCCGTGGCGCGGTGGGTCAAGCCGCAGGAGTTCATCGCGCTCAAGGCCGTGGCTGGGGAGATCGGCTTCCTCGGGGTGCTCGCCGGCCCGCTCGTCCGCTCCTCTTACCGCGCCGGTCGACTCTGGGCGCAAGCTGCTCGACGCCGCGGGATGCCCATCCCGCAGCATCTTCAGCACCTCGCGGACTCTGCATCCAGCGAATTCGCCCAGGCGGTGGGCTGACCCCGCCGTCTCGCAGTCGAAGCGGGTTACCATTCCGGCATGCTCGAAGTCTGGATCGCCGTCGGAGCCGTGCTCCTCATCGTCATCGCCGTAGTCGTCTACGTCGTCGTCACCAATCGCTCGCTGAAGCGCCTGAGCGCCCGCGTCGACGGAGCTTGGAGCGACATCACGACGCAGCTGGCGGCCCGAGAGGAGCTGCTCCCGCAGCTCGAGACTCGAGTGCGGGGTCTCGCGACGCACGAGGACAAGGTCTTCGCGGCGTTCGAGGAGGCTCGCGCTGCGAGTTCTCGCGCGACGACACCCGAAGAGGTGAGCGCCGCCGAGAACCTGGTGCAGGGCTCGCTCCGCGGTGTGTTCGCCGCAGCAGAGGCGTACCCGCAGCTCCAGTCCAGCCGTGAGTTCTTGCAGCTGCAGTCAGACCTCGTCGACGTGGAGAACCGCATCCAGGCGTCGCGTCGCTTCTACAACGGGGGAGTGCGCGAATACAACACCAAGGTGAAGGTGTTCCCGAACAACCTCGTCGCGGGGCCGCTCCACTTCGAGCAGCGGACCTTCTTCGAGGTCGCCGATCGAGCTGCCATCTCGCAGCCCCCTCGGGTGCAGTTCTAGTGGCATCGCAGCGTCCGCGGGCGCTCCTAGTATTGAGCCTATGACCGAACGCGACCTCGACGAGCCTGCCGACAAGGCTGCATCGACGAGAACCGGCTCCACCCTGGCGCAGAACCCCACGCCAGCGCTCCGCAACGAGAGCGAGGACGAGCTCGTGCCCCGCGGGCTGCGCATCGGCGCGGCCTGGGCCTGGCGCACCGTGGCGATCCTGCTTGCCTTGATTCCCCTCGGGTGGCTCGTCGCACAGGCCTCGATCCTCGTCATACCCCTGCTCGTGGCCGCGCTCCTGGCGTCGCTGCTCGCACCGCTCATGAAGTGGCTCGTGGGTGTCGGCCTCCCCAGGTGGGCGGCGCTCATCCTGTCGCTCATCGTCCTGCTGCTCGCGATCGGAACGCTGATCAGCCTGGTCGTCAGCCAGTTCGCGCAGGGCTTCAACCTCGACCTGGGCAAGCTCGAGGCCCAGTACCAGCTGGCGCTGCAGTTCCTCAGGGACTCCCCGCTGCATGTCACCGAGGAGCAGGTCGACGCGGGGCTCAGCGAGATCGTCGGCTGGGTGCAGTCGAACGTGAACTCCATCGCGTCTCAGGCGGTCTCGGTCGGCTCCAACGTCGTCGCCTTCCTCGCCGGCACGCTCGTCACCGCCTTCGCCCTGATCTTCTATCTCCTCGACGGCCGCAGCATCTGGCTCTTCATCGTGTCGATCTTCCCCAAGAAGGCGCGCGCCGCCATCGACGGGGCTGGCCAGCGGGGCTGGATCTCGGTCGGCCACTACGTGCGCGTCCAGGTGCTCGTCGCGCTCATCGACGCCGTCGGCATCTACCTCGGTGCCGTCATCCTGCAGGTGCCGTTCGCGCTGCCGATCGGCGTGATCGTCTTCCTCGCGTCGTTCGTCCCCTACATCGGCGCAATCTCGGCCGGCACGATCGCCGTCGCCGTGGCGCTGGCCTACAACGGCTTCCTCAATGCGCTCATCATGCTCATCGTCGTCGTCGCGGTCATGCAGATCGAGTCGCACATCCTGCAGCCGCTCATCATGGGCAGCGCCGTGAAATTGCATCCGCTCGCAGTGCTGCTGTCGGTGAGCGCAGGAACCATCTTCGGCGGAATCGCCGGCGCCGTCTTCGCCGTCCCCCTTGTCGCTGCAGGCAAGGTCATGGTCCAGTTCATCTCGCGTGGCACTTGGCGCGATGACCCAGACCCGACGAAGATCACGCAAACCCCCGTATCCAAGCGCGAGAAGGCCAAGCGCGAGAAGAAGGCAAGCACGGTATGACCGCTCCCACCATCACGCTGGAACAGATCGTCGCCGCACGTGAAATCGTGCGGCAGGTCATCTCCCAGACCCCCATCGACTCGGCCCGGTTCCTGTCCGAGAAGCTCGGCTCTCCTGTGCTCCTCAAGTGCGAGAACATGCAGCGCACGGGCTCGTACAAGATCCGCGGGGCGACGTACCGCCTCTCGCGGCTGAGCGAGGAGCAGCGCTCGCGTGGAGTCGTGGCCGCCTCGGCCGGCAACCACGCGCAGGGCGTCGCCTTCGCGGCGCGCGAGCTTGGCATCAAGGCGACGATCTTCATGCCGGTCGGCGTTCCGCTGCCGAAGCTGCAGGCGACCCGCGGCTACGGTGCTGAGGTCGTCCTGACCGGCGTCAACGTGGCGGATGCGCTGGTCGCGGCCAAGCAGTTCGCCGTCGATACCGGGGCCGAGTTCATCCACCCGTACGACCACGCGGACATCATCACGGGCCAGGCCACCCTCGCGCTCGACATCCTCGAGCAGGCGCCCGACGTCGACACGATCATCGTGCCCATCGGCGGCGGCGGGCTCATCTCGGGCGTGAGCGTCGCGGCGAAGCTCCTCGGTGAGCAGCGCGGGCGCCCCATCCGCATCATCGGAGTGCAGGCAGCCAACTCGGCGCCGTTCCCCGTCTCGCTCGAGGCCGGCTACCCCGTGAAGATCCAGGCTCGCCCGACCATCGCCGACGGCATCGCCGTCGACATGCCAGGCGACATCACCTTCGAGGTGGTCCGCGACCTCGTCGACGAGGTCGTCACCGTCTCGGAGGACGACATCTCGCGGGCCATCCTGCTCCTCGTCGAGCGGGCCAAGCTCGTGGCCGAGCCGGCCGGTGCGACCGCCGTCGCGGCCATCCTCGCGGACAAGATCAAGGACGCGGGCACCACCGTGGCCATCCTGTCCGGCGGCAACATCGACCCGCTCATGCTCGAGAAGGTGCTGAGCCGCGGCCTCGCCGCCTCGGACCGCTACCTGAAGCTCGTCATCGAGCTGCAGGATGTTCCCGGCCAGCTCGCGCTGATCGCGAAGACCATCAGCGAGGTGAACGCGAACGTGGTGGAGGTGCTGCACACCCGCCACAACAAGGGTCTGCAGGTGAGTCACGTCGAGCTCGAGGTGTCGGTCGAGACTCGAGGCACCGAGCACTCCCACCAGGTGATGGATGCTCTGCGTGCGCTGGGCTACCAGCCGCGGACGAGCAGGGACGCGTCCCCGCTTCCCTGAGCTGCGTGCACCCTCGCAGGAACGAGAAGAGGACCTCCCTCGGGAGGTCCTCTTCGTGTGTGTCCGAGTGCGTGGCCGCGTCGGACGGCTACGGGTGGAAGGTCTCGACCTCGGTGATCTCGACGTCGATGGAGTTGCCGTTCGGCGCCTCGTAGCTCGTGGATGCGCCGATCGCGAGGCCAAGGATCGAGGCTCCGAGCGGGCTCTCGCCCGAGTAGACGCGCAACTGGGTCTGCGAAGCCATCTCGCGGCTGCCGAGGAGGAACTTCTGCTCCTTGCCGCCGATCTTCGCCGTCACGACGGTGCCCGTCTCGACGATGCCGGATGCTTCTGGCGCTTCGCGGACCTCGGAGTTCTTCAGCATCGTCTCGAGCTGGTTGATGCGGGCCTCGATCTTGCCCTGCTCGTCCTTCGCCGCGTGGTAGCCGGCGTTCTCCTTGAGGTCGCCGTCTTCGCGCGCCTCTTCGATGCGCTTGGCGATCTCTTCGCGACCGTTCACAGCGAGCTCGTCGAGCTCCGCCTTGAGGCGGTCATACGTCTCCTGGGTGAGCCAGGTCACCGATGGGTTAGCCATGCTGGAACTCCTTGTGCAGCCGGATACGACCAAAGCCCTGACGCGAGTCAGGGCCTCTGGTGCCATTCTACGGCAACCAGCATTCCTTCACCAAAGCCGTTGTCCCGGCCTTCGTGGTGCGCACCTGCGCGTTGAGGACCTGCGAGGCCCCGTCGGTCGCCGGGACGTCGACGATGTCCCAGCCGACGACCGCCTGCTGTTCGTCGCGGATCTCGATCGCGCAGGTCGCCTCGGTTCCGGCAGGGGCGGTGATTCGGTAGTCGAAGCTCACGTTCGCGTCGTCGACGATGGAGAAGCGCACGGTGTCGGCTCGGATCGCGGAAGAGGACACGGGGCCCACCGTGGTCGTCGCCCAGAAGGCGACGACGGCGATGACGAAGATGCCGACGACCATCCAGATCCAGCGCTCCGGCTTCTTCTCCGAGCGGGGTGCGCGTGTGCCGTAGCGGTCGACGAGGTCAGCTGACGTGGCGGCGGTGTCGGCGCGGGTCTCGCGTTCAGCTGACACGTGGATTCCTCTCGGCTGAGGGCGGGCGCGGCCAGAAAGTGCGGGCCGCGCGAGATAGGCTCTCTGTCTAGGTTAACGTTCCACGAGGAGACCAGTGACACTTCGACTGATGGCGGTCCACGCCCATCCCGACGACGAGTCCAGCAAGGGCGCCGCGACATACGCCGCGTACCGTGCGAAGGGCGCCGAGGTCATGGTGGTGAGCTGCACCGGAGGCGAGGCCGGCGACATCCTCAACCCGGGTCTCGAGTCCGTCTCGCACGCCCAGCGCGACCTGGCGGGACTCCGGCGCGTCGAGATGGCTGCCGCCCAGGAGTTCCTCGGCGTCGAGCACCGTTGGCTCGGGTACGTCGATTCCGGCATGGCCTCGGAGGACGGATCGCTGCCGCTGAACTCCTTCGCGAGCATCCCCCTCGACATCTCCGCACGTCCACTGCTGCGCCTGGTCCGGGAGTTCCGGCCGCACGTGCTCGTCACGTACGACGAGAACGGCGGCTACCCGCATCCCGACCACATCCGCACCCACGACATCTCGATGCGCGTGTGGCGGGAGTCGGGCCTCGCGACGCATCCTGAGCTCGGCTCGCCGTGGCGCATCTCGAAGCTGTACTACGACCGCACCATGAACGGGAAGCGTGCGGACAGCCTCCTGCAGCACATCAAGGCGCTCGACCCGGAGTCGCCGCTGCTCGAGCGCCTCGAGCAGATGCTCGCCTGGATGCGAGACAAGCCGAGCAACGTGACCACGCAGATCCAGATCGACGAGTTCTTCGACGCCCGCGACTCGGCGCTCCGCTCGCATGCGAGCCAGGTGGCACCTGACAGCGGGTTCTTCGCGATTCCGCGCGACATCGAGGCCGCGGCGTACCCGTACGACGACTTCGAGCTCGTCGACTCCCGAGTGGATGCCCCGACGCCAGAGACTGACCTGTTCTCCGGCGTCGACGAACGCAACGACGACAAGCAGGGCGCTGCGGAGGCCTCCGAGTGATGCTGCTCGCCTCCGCCCAGTCCTGGGTGCTGTCGCTTGCGGCGACGGCGCCGACACCAGGGGAGGAGCTGCCCTTCAACCCGGACGACGTGACGCCGGGCCCGCTCGGCTTCTTCGTCTTCATCTTCGTCGCCGTCGCGACCGGCCTCCTGGTGATGGACCTCATCCGCCGCACGAGCCGGGTGCAGGCGAGGGCTCGTATCCGCGAACAGCTGCAGGCCGAGATGGCAGCGAAAGAGGGTGCGGCGGCCGAGGGCACCGAGAGCCCTCAGCTCGGCCAGGAGCCCGAGGGGCAGGCGGCGACTGAGGGTCGCGAACCCGACCACGAACCTCCGGCGGCCAAGCCCTAGGCGAAGACCGGCGGGTCGATGCAGAGCAGCAGGATGCCAGTCCACTGGCTGAGGAACGCCAGCACCGTGAACACGTGGAAGAGCTCGTGGAAGCCGAAGTGCCCCGGCCAGAGGTTGGGGCGCTTGAGCGCGTAGAAGACGGCTCCAGCCGTGTAGAACAGGCCGCCGACGACGATGAGCACCACAGTGGCCACGTTCACAGCGGCGATGTCGCCGAGGTAGGCGACGGCAGCCCAGCCAAGCGCGATGTACAGGGCGACGTACAGCCACCGCGGGGCGCCGATCCAGAACACGCGGAAGCAGATGCCAAGCAGCGCTGCGCCCCACACGATCGCGAACAGCGGCCACCCCTTCTCCGGCGGCAGCGCGACCAGCGCTATGGGCGCGTAGGTCCCAGAGATGAGCAGGAAGATGTTCGCGTGATCGAACCGCTTGAGGGCGACACGCGTCTTCTCGCTCCAGTTGAAGCGGTGGTAGAGCGCAGAGATGCCGAAGAGCAGCCAGGAGCAGATCGCGTAGAGCGTGCAGGCCAGCTTCGCCGTCGTGCCCTCGGCGAGCACGATGAGCACGATCCCCGCCGCGATCGAGACGGGAAGCGTGCCGGCGTGCACCCAGCCGCGCCACGACGGCTTCGCCTCGGCGACGCTCGCGCCTGATTCGGCTTCGAGCAGGGGCAAGTGCACGGTGGGCTCCTGGCCCGAGTCGAGTTCCGAATCCGCGTGATGTTCTGAAGCCACCCTCGCACTCTACGCGGCCCCGTGCACGTGCATCTGACCCGTGGTCCGGTACGTTGTTCGAACCATGTCGATGATTCCCACGAGCCTGCGGAGCTTCCTGTACGGGCTGTACACGAGGCGACTGCGCCGATCTCTGCACGGTCGTCCCAAGCCGAAGCACGTCGCGATGATCATCGACGGCAACCGGCGTTGGGCCAGGCAGCTCGGGTTGCGGGATGCGGCCCAGGGGCATGCAGCGGGGGCCGCCAAGATGATGGAGTTCCTCGCCTGGTGCGACCGTGAAGGCGTCCAGGTCGTGACCCTCTACCTCCTGTCGAACGACAACCTCAAGAACCGCAGCAGCGAAGAGCTCGACGCGCTCATCGACATCATCGAGAAGCTCGCGATGCAGATCGCCGACAACGCACGCTGGCGGGTGCACCACGCCGGATCTCCCGAGCACCTCCCTTCCGGACTCGGGGCGACCCTCGAGCGTCTGCAACGCGACACGGCGCAGCGGCGAGGCATGCACGTGAACCTCGCAGTGGGGTACGGAGGCCGCAGCGAGATCGTCGACGCGATGCGCAGGATCGTGCGCGCCCACGCGGCAGATGGTGGCGACGTCGCGGCTCTCGCCGACATCCTCACGCCTGACCTCATCGCCGAGCACCTCTACACGGGCGGCCAGCCGGACCCCGACCTGGTCATCCGCACCTCCGGTGAGCAGCGGCTCAGCGACTTCATGCTGTGGCAGTCTGCGCACTCAGAGTTCTACTTCGTCGAGGCCCTGGGACCCGACCTGCGCGAGGTCGATTTCCTCCGCGCGCTGCGCGACTTCGCGTCCCGCCAGCGACGCTACGGCCAGTAGTCGCGACGCTCCCAGACACGACACAAAATTTAACTTTCACCTGCGCGTGGCGTGGTCCCCGCCGTCGTACGTTAATGCCATCAGGTACGGTGCCTGATCGAAACGGCCACAGGTTCCCGAAGTTCGTTTCCCCCTACCGAGTGCCCCTGTGGTCGGAACGTAACCCAGCGACGAGCGAGAGCTTGGCGAAGGAGCGGAACTGCCGTGATACCCGCACAGCGCAACACCGACCACCTCGAGAACGAGGAAGGGGGCGCCGTGCATGCCGCGGTTCCCGACTCGTCCATCTCGACCCGCACCTACGTGCTCGACACGTCGGTGCTGCTCAGCGATCCGAGGGCCCTCTTCCGCTTCGCGGAACACGCGGTCGTCATCCCCGTGGTCGTGATCACGGAACTGGAGAAGAAGCGCCACGACCCGGAGATCGGGTACTTCGCCCGCCAGGCGCTCAGGTTCCTCGACGAGCTGCGCATCAAGCATGAGCGCCTCGATTTCCCCATCGCCATCGGGGAGGCAGGCGGCACGCTGCGCGTCGAGCTCAACCACTCGAACATGAGCGTCCTCCCCAGCGGAATGCAGCTGGGGGACAACGACACGCGCATCCTGGCCGTCGCGCAGAACCTCGCTGGTGAAGGCCTCGCCGTGACGGTGGTGTCCAAGGACCTCCCGATGCGCGTGAAAGCCTCGGCGATCGGCCTGGCTGCTGAGGAGTACCGAGCTGAGCTGGCCCGCGACACCGGTTACACGGGGGTCGCCGAGATATCCCTCGGCGCAGACGAGCTGGACACGCTGTACACGGACGAGACGGTCACGACCGCCACCGTCGACGAGCTGCCCATCAACACGAGCCTCGTGATCCACTCGGACCGCGGATCAGCACTCGGACGCGTGTCGGGGAAGGGCGCCGTCCGACTCGTCCGCGGAGACCTGGATGTGTTCGGCGTGCACGGGCGATCTGCAGAGCAGCGGCTCGCCATCGACCTGCTGCTCGATCCGTCGATCGGCATCGTCTCCCTCGGCGGGCGCGCGGGCACTGGGAAGAGTGCCCTCGCCCTGGCTGCAGGGCTCGAGTCGGTGCTCGAGCGCGGGCTGCACCGCAAGATCATGGTCTTCCGGCCGCTCTTCGCCGTCGGCGGGCAGGAGCTCGGCTTCCTGCCCGGCGATCAAGGCGAGAAGATGAACCCGTGGGGCCAGGCGGTCTACGACGCCCTGTCGGCGATCGTGTCGGAGAACGTCATCGACGAGGTCATGGACCGGGGGATGCTCGAGATCCTGCCCCTGACGCACATCCGGGGCCGCTCGCTGCACGATGCGTTCGTGATCGTCGACGAGGCGCAGTCGCTCGAGCGGAACGTGCTGCTCACGATGCTCTCTCGGATCGGCAAGAACTCTCGCGTGGTGCTCACCCACGATGTGGCGCAGCGGGACAATCTGCGCGTCGGCCGGCACGATGGGGTGGCATCGGTCATCGAGACGTTGAAGGGGCACAAGCTCTTCGCCCACATGACGCTCACGCGGTCCGAGCGCAGCGACATCGCGGCGCTCGTCACGGAGCTGCTCGGAGACTACGAGGTGTGATGGGGACGCGGGTCCGGCTCGGTTGCGCTGCACCGAGTCGGGCCTCGTCGACCTGGCCTGTGGGGAACTTCTGCGGGAGGCTCGAGAGCTGACTAGTGTCCGGGCATGGCAGAACGAGCGCAGGCCGACCCCCTTACTGTGATGGGGCCGGATCCCCTGCGCAGTGCTTCGGCCGCGCAGGGTCCGGCCCCGCGGTCACGGTGGTCGCGCGTCGGGGAGGCGCTGTGCGTCGGGGCGCTGCTCGTGGTGGGCGTGACCTCGGCCTTCCCGCAGCACCCGGAGCTCCTGCCGGCGTCGCTCGCGGTCGCAGCGGTCACTCCGCGACTCGTGGCGGTGGATGCTCGCGAGCACCGGCTGCCGAATCGCCTCGTCGCGCTCGGGGCGATCGGGGTCTTCTTCGCCTGGCTCGCCGACTGGGCGCTGCACGGAACGCCGGATCTCCCCGCCCTCGTCACCGGCGCCTCGGCAGGGGCCGTCCTGTTCGTCCTGGCGCTCACCGGCGGACTGGGCATGGGCGATGTGAAGCTCGGAGCCGTGCTCAGCTGGGCGGCGGCGCTCGTCGAGCCCTCGCTCGCCGCACTCCTCGGCGTGCTGGCGATCCTCATCGGGGGAGTGCAGAGCGTCATCGTCCTGGCACGGACCCGAGACCGCCGTCGTAGCATCGCCTTCGGGCCGGCGCTGCTCGCCGGGTACTGGATTCCCGCCGTCTGGCTTGCCGTGCCGTTCGGGTGATGCACGGGCCCGCGAGGCGCGGGCCTCTGGGCACGCAGAAGGCCCGCCGGGTTGCCCCGGCGGGCCTTCTGCTGTCGGCTCTTCGCCTACAGGTTGGGCGTGGTCATGCTGAGCACGTCGAGCTTCTCGTCGAGCTGCTCTTCCGTGATGTCGCCGCGTTCGACGTAGCCGAGGTCGATCACGGATTGACGCACCGTGACCTTGTTGGCAACCGAGTACTTCGCGATCTTGGCTGCCGCCTCGTACCCGATGATGCGGTTGAGCGGCGTCACGATCGAGGGCGACGACTCGGCGAGCGCCCGGGCACGCTCCTCGTTCGCGACGAGGCCGTCGACGGTCTTGTCGGCGAGCACGCGCACGCCGTTGGAGAGGAGGCGAATCGACTCGAGGAGCGCGGTTCCCATGACCGGGATCTGCACGTTGAGCTCGAACGAGCCGGACGCTCCGCCGAAGACGATGGCAGCATCGTTGCCGATGACGCGCGAGGCGACCATGAGCACGGCCTCCGGGACGACCGGGTTCACCTTGCCAGGCATGATCGAGGAGCCAGGCTGCAGGTCGGGGATCTGGATCTCGCCGAGTCCCGTGTTCGGGCCGGAGCCCATCCAGCGGAGGTCGTTGTTGATCTTGATGAGGCTCACGGCGATGGTGCGCAGCGCGCCGGAGGCCTCGACGAGGCCGTCGCGTGCGCCCTGAGCCTCGAAGTGGTCAAGGGCCTCGGTGAGGGGAAGCTTCGCGTTGTCGGCGAGCTCGGCGATGACCTGCTGCGAGAAGCCAGCCGGCGTGTTGATGCCGGTGCCGGTCGCGGTGCCGCCGAGGGGGACCTCTGCGACGCGCGAGATGGTGGACTGCACGCGCTCGATGCCGAGGCGGATCTGACGGGCGTAACCCGCGAACTCCTGTCCCAGCGTGACCGGGGTGGCGTCCATGAGGTGCGTGCGCCCGGCCTTGACGGTGGATGCCCACTGCTGCGCCTTGCGATCCAGGGCCTCGGCGAGGTGCGTGAGCCCCGGGATGAGGTTGTTGAGGAGTGCGTCTGTCACGGCGACGTGCACGGAGGTCGGGAAGACGTCGTTCGACGACTGCGACGCGTTGACGTGGTCGTTGGGGTGGACGGGGCCGCCGAGGCCGCGCGTCGCGAGCGTTGCGAGGACCTCGTTGATGTTCATGTTCGAGGAGGTGCCGGACCCGGTCTGGTAGACGTCGACCGGGAACTGGTCGAGGTGCTTGCCGCCGATGATCTGCTCAGCGGCCTCGACGATCGCGTCGGACACCGGCTGCTCGATGATTCCGAGCTTCGCGTTCACGATCGCGGCGGCGCGCTTGATGCGCGCGAGGGCGATGATCTGGCCCGGCTCGAGACCTGCACCGGAGATGGGGAAGTTCTCGACTGCGCGCTGCGTCTGCGCGGCGTAGAGGGCGTTCTTGGGAACGCGGACCTCGCCCATCGTGTCGTGCTCGATGCGGTACTCGTCTTGATTTTCCACCACGTTGTGTGACCTTTCCAGGTAGCCGATCTCTGTCCGAGCCAGCCTACCGAGTCCTGGCCTCAGCCGAGGTCGGCCGCGACCAGCTCTGCCAGCTTCGTGACCGTCTCGGGGGAGTTGTTGCCATAGACGAGGTAGGCCTGGCCGTCCTGCTCGTGGACGAGCATGTAGGCCCGGTTGCCTGCGTCCTCCGGGCTGAGGTCGGTCGCGTCGTATTCGATCCAGTCGAGGCCACCGACCTGCACGGTGCCCGTCGGAGTGCGCTCGCGTGTCGCGTCCAGCAGCCAGGTCGGGTTGACGCCGATGCCCTGGCTGACCCCGACGTACTCGGTGGGGGCGCCCTGCGGCCCGACCAGGAAGCCGATGTACCACTCGCTGACGCCGTCGGCGCTCGTGCGGATCTCGGCTTCGTTCGCCGTCCAGTCCGCCGGAACCTGGGGCACGACCAGCGGGGCGGCGAAGTCGCCCTGCGCGCTCTGCGCCTCTGACGCGAAATCGACGTCGAAGGTCACGGGAGTGTCGTTGCGCGGCACGATCGCCACGATGAACAGCACGAGGCCGAGCGACACCAGGAGCGAGTAGACGAGGTTGTTGATCGTCTTGCGCTTCCGGTACAGCCGCGAAGACTCGGCCTTGCGCGCGAACGTCTCCTCCGGGGTTTCCGGTCGTCCGAGCTCCGCGACGACCGGTGGCTGCTTCTGCTTGGCCATCAGGCCTCGTCCAGAGCTTCGTCGTCGCGTCGACGTGCCGCCTCGAGGCGCTTCCTGGCGCCGAGGAGCCAGGACTCGCAGTGCGCGGCGAGCTGCTCGCCGCGCTCCCAGAGCTTGAGCGACGCCTCGAGGGAGGCGCTGCCCTGCTCGAGCTGGCTCACGACCGAGATGAGCTCGTCGCGTGCCTGCTCGTAGCTGAGCTCGGCGATGTCGGTCTGTTCCTGCATGGTCGTCATTCTACGTTCGCCTCCGTTGCGCCGTCCGGGGCGCCTGGTGTGATGATGGCCTCGCCGCCGAGCGACGAGGCTGAGATGCGGCCATCGGCCGTGCGGATGCGGAGCTCGGTCGACGCGGGTGCGTCCTGCCATCCGGTGACGAGTGACTTCGCATCACCGTCGACGCGTTCGACGATGGAGTACCCGCGCTCGAGAGTGCCCTGCGGCGAGAGGCCACGCAGGTGCCTCGCCAGCGACTCGAGCCGGTCATGCTCTCGGTCGATTCGCCGAGTGATGAGCTCTTCGCCACGCTGGGAGGCGCGCATGAGCTCCTCGCCGCGCTGGTCGATGATCCACGATGGGTTGGCGAGCGCTGGCCGTGAGACGAGCGACTCGAGGGCGTTGGACTCGCTGCGCACACGGTCGACGATGCGCTGCAGGATGCGGGCTCTGGCCTGCTGGACGCCGGCGAGCTCCTCCGCGACGTCCGGTACGACGCGCTTGGCGGCGTCTGTCGGGGTGGAGGCGCGCAGGTCGGCGACGTCGTCGAGGATCGGACGGTCCGCCTCGTGGCCGATGGCGCTGACGACGGGCGTGGAGAGCGTCGCGACGAGGCGCACGAGGCTCTCGTCGCTGAACGGCAGCAGATGCTGGAAGTCGCCGCCGCCGCGAGCGACGATGATGACGTCGACCTCGGGGTCGGCGTCGAGCTCGCGGAGCGCGGCCGAGACCTCGGCAACCGTGCGCTCGCCCTGCACGGGGGTGTGGATGGTGCGGAACTGCACCGCTGGCCAGCGGAGCTCGGAGTTGCGGCGCACGTCCTTCTCCGCGTCGGACTCGCGGCCAGTGATGAGACCGATGGTGCCCGGCAGGAAGGGGAGGGGCTTCTTGCGTTCGTCGGCGAAGAGGCCTTCTGCGGCCAGCTGCTTGCGGAGTCGCTCGAGCCGTTCGAGGAGGTCGCCGAGCCCAACGTGCCGGAGGTCAGAGACCTGCATCGACAGCGTTCCGCCCTTGACCCAGAAGTCGGGCTTGATGCTGGCGATGACGCGGTCGCCCTGCTTGAACTCGCCGTCGAGGCGCTGCACGACACTGCGCCAAGCGGTCACGGACAGGGTTGCGTCCGCGTCGAGGTCCTTGATCTTCCCGTAGGCGTGCCCACCGCGGATGCTCCAGCCGGTGAGCTCTCCCTCGATCCAGACCGACCCGAGCCGTGCGATCCAGTCGCGGACGAGCTCTGAGACGACGCTGACGGGCCACGGCGCATCCGGCGTTGACTTCGGGGGCTGGATGACGACCACGTGCCTCTTCTCGAATCTGATGTCTCCCGCTGCGGTCGCGGAGGGAGCGTGCTGCTGGGCGCAGAGAATCGGCCGCCGCAGGCGAGATCGAGGATATCGCGTGCGGCGGCCGATGCTTCAGTGCTGTGGAGAACCCAGCCTGCCCGGGTGGCCAGGTGGCTCGCCCGGGCAGGCACGTGGCGACGTCAGCGGGACTGCTGTCGCAACGTCCTACGTGGAGGTTGGCGTCGGCATCGGCAGGGCACCGCTCGAGATGGCCTCGAGCAGTTCACCGTGCATCAGGATTGCGGCGATCGTGAAGCCGAAGATCGTGATGAGGGTGACGACGGCGCCGATGATCGGGATCCACATGGCCCGCTTGCCGGCCTTCCAGCGGACGAGCGTCAGGTACAGCGTGAGGGCGTAGATCGCCGGCAGTACCAGGACAGCGGTGGTGGACAGGGAGCCGAGACCCTCAGGTCGCACGTAGCCGCTGATCCCGAAGTCCTCGTAGAGCAGGGCCATCTGGCCCGCCAACGAGTTCTCCGTGAACGTCGTCATGTTCAGGACTGTGGCGACGAGGCCGAGCACGAGGAACCCGATGCCGAGGAAGCGGTCGTTCTTCCGCTTTACCTCCTGCACCGAGTCCTGCGGCTCGGATCCCGGCGTCACGCTCACGCGGCCGAGTGACCGAACGAGCCGAGCTGCTTGGTGGCCTCGATGATGCGAGCCGCCATGGCGGTCTCGGCCTTCTTGCCCCACGAGCGGGGGTCGTAGACCTTCTTGTTGCCCACTTCGCCGTCGATCTTGAGGAAGCCGTCGTAGTTCTTCAGGACGGTGTCGGCGACGGAGCGGCTGAACGCGTACTGCGTGTCGGTGTCGATGTTCATCTTGATGACGCCGTTGCGGACCGCCTCGGCGATCTCCTCGTCGGTCGATCCCGATCCGCCGTGGAAGACGAGGTCGAGCGGCTTGGCACCGGTGCCGTACTTGGCTGCGAGGCCTGCCTGGATCTCCGCGAGGAGCTCGGGGCGCAGCTTGACGTTGCCCGGCTTGTAGACGCCGTGCACGTTGCCGAAGGTGAGCGCGGCCATGTAGCGGCCGCGGTCGCCGAGGCCCAGCGCCTCGACGGTCGCGATGGCGTCGTCGAGCGTCGTGTAGAGGTGCTCGTTGATCTCGTGCGCGACACCGTCTTCCTCGCCGCCGACGACGCCGATCTCGACTTCGAGGATCTGGTTGTTGGCCTGCGTGAGCTTCAGGATCTTCGACGCGATCTCGAGGTTCTCCGTGAGCGGCACTGCGGAGCCGTCCCACATGTGCGACTGGAAGATCGGCTCGCCGCCGCGCTTGATCTGGTCAGCGGATGCCTCGAGGAGCGGGTAGACGAAGCCGTCGAGCGCGTCCTTCGGGCAGTGGTCGGTGTGCAGCGCGACCGTGATCGGGTAGTTCTTCGCGACCTCGTGCGCGAATGCGGCCATGGCGAGGGCACCGGAGGCTCGAGCCTTGACGGACTGGCCGGCGAAGTAGTCGGCACCGCCCGTGGTGACCTGGAGGATGCCGTCTGAGCCGGCTTCGGTGAGACCCTGGAGGACGGAGTTGATCGTCGACGAGCTGGAGACGTTGATCGCTGGGTACGCGAAGCCGCCTTCCTTGGCTCGGTTCAGCATCTCGGCGTACTGGTCCGGTGTTGCGATGGGCATATGTGCTCCTTCAGCGCTTGGAACTTACGACTGAAGTCTAGCCAGGGCCGCCGACTTTCTCCGAGCGCGCGTACTAGGGTTGAGAACCGGATGGCGCGGAGCAATGGTGTCGTGTGATTGCTCGGCGAGAACGTCCATAACGCCAGCGAAAGGGACCCTTGTGACCTCATCTTCCGCCACTTCAACTCCGGAGCACGGGCAGCTCTTCGCGAACCCCGACCGCAACCTCGCTATGGAGTTGGTGCGTGCGACCGAGGCTGCGGCCATTCGGGCCACGCCGTTCATCGGGCGAGGTGACAAGAACGCCGCCGACGGTGCGGCCGTCGACGCCATGCGCAAGTTCCTCTCGACCGTCGATTTCGCCGGCGTCGTCGTCATCGGCGAGGGCGAGAAGGACGAAGCCCCGATGCTCTTCAACGGCGAGCAGGTCGGCAACGGGCAGGGCCCCGACTGCGATATCGCCGTCGACCCGATCGATGGAACGAGCCTCACGGCCGCTGGCCGGCAGAATGCGCTGAGCGTCATCGCCGTGGCCGACCGCGGCTCGATGTACAACCCGAAGGACCTCTTCTACATGGAGAAGATCGTCACGGGTCCCGAGGGCGTCGGCGTCATCGACCTGGCTCGCCCGATCGCCGAGAACATCCGCGCCCTCTCCAAGGCGAAGAACAAGCCGGTCGAGGACATGGTCATCGCCGTGCTCGACCGTCCGCGTCATGAGGAGCTCATCAACGAGATCCGCGCGGCGGGTGCCGGCACGCAGCTCATGCTCGACGGCGACGTCGCCGGTGGCATCAATGCTGCGCGCGGCACTGGTCGCATCGACATGTGCGTCGGCATCGGCGGCACTCCTGAGGGCATCATCACGGCGTGCGCGATCAAGGCGCTCGGCGGCGTGCTGCAGGGACGCTGGTACCCGCGCAACGCCGAGGAGCGCGAGCGGGCGATCGCTGCCGGGCACGACCTCGACGCAGTGCTCACGCAGGACGACCTGGTCCGCACCGAGAACACGTACTTCGTGGCGACGGGTGTGACTGACGGTGGACTGTGCGCCGGGGTTCGCCGGTCCGGCAACCGCATCTTCACGGACTCGGTGGTGCTCCGGTCCCGTTCCGGCACCGTGCGTCGTGTGACGGCCGAGCACCTCGCGGACAAGTGGCTCTGATCTCCTTCGGCAGCTGACGCAGTTCTTCCGGAGCTGCCGCCAAAGCGCTGCCAGTCTGATGTTCCCGGCGTTCACCGTCGCGGCATCGGGCTGGCAGCGTCTGTCGTTGAGGAGCCGTTCGCGTGCGGTTCTTCCGGGAGTTCGCCCGTTCGAGGGGTCGGGGTCAGTACTCCGTGAGCTCGGGCTGCGTTTCTCGATGCTCGGTGAGTTCGGGCGCGGTGAGCCCGCGGAGCTGCTCCTCGACGGGGCGCGGCGTGCTGATGGGGGAGCCGATGTTGAGGGCGTCCAGCTTTCGAGCGGTGGGGAGGACTCGCGTCTCGAGGGAGCCCAGGAACGCGTTGTAGCTGGTGGTGGCACCAGCCAGCGACCGGCCGAGCTTGTCGATGTGCGTGGCCAGCGTGCCGAGACGCGTGTGGAGCTGGGTGCTGAGTTCGAAGATCGCGTGGGCCTGGTCTTCGAGCACGTCCTGCTGCCAGGCGTAGGCGATGGCGCGGAGGGTGGCCCAGAGCGAGACGGGAGACGTGACCGCGACTCCGCGGTGGATCGCGTCTTCCAGGAGCGACGGGTCGGAGGCGACTGCGGCCGAGAGCGCCGACTCGCTGGGAACGAACGCGATGACCAGTTCGGGGGATCCGGGCACCGCGCTCGGGTAGCCGCGCGCGGCGAGGGCGGTGACGTGTGAGCGAAGGGCCTTCGCGTGGTCGCTCATGAGGCTGCGCCGGCGTGCGGTCTCTTCCTGGTCGCCGAGTTCGCTGAGCTGGCTCGCGGCGAGATACTTCGCCATCGGGGCCTTCGCGTCGATGACGAGGTGCTTGCCCCCTGGCAGGTGCACGATCATGTCCGGGCGGCCCGCGCCCTGCTCCCCGGTGAGCGTGACCTGCGTGTCGAAGTCGACGCGCTCGATCATTCCGGAGGCCTCGACGATGTTGCGAAGCTGGGCCTCGCCCCACACGCCTCGTGCCTGGTTGGACTGCAGCGCGGAGGCGAGCGAGTCGGTTGTCGCCCGCAGGCGCTCGTCTGCTTCGTGCTGGTTGCGGAGCTGCTCGCTGAGCTCGCCGTGCTGCTGCAGGCGCTGCTCCTCGATGGCGGCGACGGCGCGGCGCATGAGCTCGAGCTGCTTGTTCACCGGGGCGAGCGCCGTGAGCACCTGCTGTTCGCCGACGTCCTTCGTGCGGCGCGCCTCGAGCTGCGAGCGTTCCCGTGCGAGCACCTCCTCGAGATGCTGCTCGGCGGTGGAGCGTGCCTCGCTCGCTGCGAGGGCGCGTGCGCTGGCACCCGCGAGCTCGGTCGCCAGCTGTTGGCGCTGGTTCGCTCCTCGCATCGCGGCGATCGCGAATCCGACGATGAGGCCGAGCAGGAGGCCGATGACGAGCGGGAGAAGGTCCATGCATCCACCCTCGCAGGTACCTCCGACATTTCAGGCGAAGGTGGCCGCCGCGGTGAGTGTCGCGGCGAGTTCCCGCTCCCTGCTGAGCTCGATGCGCTCGATGTCGACGCCCGCCGACGCGCCCACGTCGGCGAGTTCCACAGCGCCCAGCCTTCGCGAGACGTCGACGACGATGGCGGCGCTCGCTTCCGCATCGGAGACGGGGTCGTGGTGCACGAGCGTCGTGAACCCTGCCGCCTCCGCGGCCACCGGGAGGCGGTAGGAGTGCAGCTCGTAGCTGCGTCTTGCGAGTCGGAGCGAGCAGAAGTAGGCGAGCGGTGGGAGCGTCGTGTTCGTCGCAAGGCTGATCGTGACTGCCACGCCGATGTCGAAACGGGCGTTGTGCGCGACCAGCACATCGTCCCCGACGAAGGCCAGGAGACGGGGGAGCTGCTCCTCCCAGGTCGGAGCACTGCGCGTCATCTCCCGGCTGATGCCGTGCAGCTGGACGTTGAAGGGCAGGAACGCGTCGTGGGGCTGCGGGGGCTGGATGAGCCAGCTCGCGCGCTCGACGACGGCACCGTCCCGCACCTTGACGAGTCCGACGGCGCACGCTGAGGCGGGGGAGCCGTTGGCGGTCTCGAAGTCGATCGCGGTGAAGTCGATGGTCACGTCATTCATGGTGGCACGAACCTGGCGCCGGTCGAATCGGGTGTGGCGCATCCGGTGGGCAAGTACGATAGGTGCTCGTGGCTCTTACTCTTGGCATCGTCGGCCTGCCCAACGTCGGCAAATCGACCCTTTTCAACGCACTCACGAAGAACCAGGTTCTCGCGGCGAACTACCCGTTCGCCACGATCGAGCCCAACGTGGGGGTCGTCGAGCTGCCCGATGCACGGCTGAAGGTGCTCGCCGAGATCTTCGGCTCTGAGCGCATCCTGCCCGCCGCCGTGTCGTTCGTCGACATCGCGGGCATCGTGCGTGGCGCGAGCGAGGGCGAGGGGCTCGGCAACCAGTTCCTCGCGAACATTCGCGAGGCGGACGCGATCGTCCAGGTCGTGCGTGGCTTCGAGGACGGCGACGTCGTGCACGTCGACGGCAAGGTCGAGCCCGCGAGCGACATGGAGACGATCAACACCGAGCTGATCCTCGCCGACCTGCAGACCATCGAGAAGGCGCTCCCGCGCTTCGAGAAGGAGGTCAAGCAGAAGCGTCTTGACTCCTCCGTGCTCGAGGCGGCGAACGAGGCGAAGGCGGCGCTCGACGAGGGCACGCTCCTCTCGGCCACCAAGATCGACCTCGAGCCCATCAAGGAGCTCGGCCTGCTGACGGCCAAGCCCATGATCTTCGTCTTCAACATCGACGAGGCCGCGCTGAGCAGCGAGGAGAAGCTGGCTGAGCTCGCGGCGCTGGTCGCTCCGGCGAAGGCAATCTTCCTCGACGCGCAGACCGAGTCCGAGCTCATCGACCTCGACCCCGAGGAAGCCGCCGAGCTCCTCGCGTCGCTCGGTCAGGACGAGTCGGGCCTCAGCCAGCTCGCCCGCATCGGCTTCGACACGCTCGGGCTGCAGACCTACCTCACCGCGGGCCCCAAGGAGTCGCGCGCGTGGACGATCCGCAAGGGCTGGAAGGCGCCAGCGGCGGCCGGTGTCATCCACACCGACTTCGAGCGCGGCTTCATCAAGGCCGAGGTCATCTCGTTCGAGGACCTTGTCGAGACCGGCTCCACTGCTGAGGCTCGCGCCAAGGGCAAGGCCCGCATGGAGGGCAAGGAGTACGTCATGCAGGACGGCGACGTCGTGGAGTTCCGCTTCAACGTCTAGACCGAGCGGCGTGGGCCACAGTTGCGTTGCCGTCGTAGCCGCTAGTTTCTGCCTGAACCCACGGTTACTTTCATGCCCGTACTTAGGGGTTGTTCGTCGCGGTCTTGGAGTGACGGTCTTTTCCTTCGGACACAGAACGGACGTCGTCACGGTCAAGTGCTTCGACCAGGTCGGGAAGACTCGTGTAGACGTTCAGCCGTTCGTTGCGTCGCGCCAACAGTCGCATCAGCTGGCGACCGGTCGACCGTTCGGCAGCTACATAGTCACAGTATGTTGCAGCGCAGGTCAGGAACATGATGTCGTTGAGATCATTGGGCCACCATCGGCGGTTCGGATCTCGATGCCGCTCGGCCATGACGGCGGTGTAGAGGCCGCCGAAACGAGTATTAGCTACCGCATCAGCGATATCCCGTGGGCCGAGACGACTGTCCAGTAACGAGGGTGCGCCGATGAGTGATAGCGCAGACGACATCAAGCCCTCGTTGTCCCGGATCGCAGCCAACGTAGTTGCGGACGATCGGTGTGGCTTTGTCAGCGAGGCCACACGCTTCGAGATGTCGCCGTTACTGTCGGCCCAACGCGTGGGTCGAACGCTAGGGATGGATTCGGAGTCGATCAAGATAGAGACTAGAACTGATGGCCACGTTAGGGCGTCCATGAACCTCCGCATGCTGTCGCTTAGGTCGATGTCTGGCGCAGGGGCGACGCGGTCGCCGAACACGCTTCCTGGCTCCAGCGTGACTGGGTCAGACTCAGGAACGTTCGCATTTATGGAGAGACGCTCGGCAAACCACGCGGCGAATTCTTGACGACGAAGTTCGAGCGGGTCGCGAAGTTGCCAGCCTCCGCTAAGCGATGCAATCGTGATGCCGACTTCGTAGCGCCTGTCTCCGAACAGGGCGGCTGTCTCCTGCAGCGTTGCTGACGAGAGGGGGAGTCTGATGCCACCATCGTGCCCGAGCTTGATGAGTCGTTGTGCGGCGGCGCGATCCTGTGCAGAAACCGCCTCCGGCTTGACCACCGTTTTAGCAATCGTGCTCCAGTGATTTTGGTCGAGATAAACGGACGGCCGGCCCTTGACAAGATCGCCAACAGGGCTCCAAACCTCGGAAACCACGAGATGGCCCTTCTCTGTCTCTATGGTCAGCCACCAACGGTCCCAGTCGAAGAAAGTTCGCGCGATCTCATCGCTAGGTCGACGCATACCAGAGTCCATCGGAGCGACGTGAACTTCACCCGATTGCATAACTATGCGAATCTGGTTCGCCTTCCAGTCGAGAATCCACATGCTGTAGTTGTCTGCTGACAGAGTCACCGTGCGCTCTTCTCTCGCGGCCATAGCTACATGATCTCAGCGTGTCCCGAAATTTGATCCTCCACCGTTCATCAGAATCTTGCGCTATGTGAACTGCTCGGGTGGGTTGGTCAATCTGCTGATGGGGGTGGTCTTCCTGATTGCGGCGTGGAGCCAGGTCGGGAGTGCTGAGCGACGCGTGGTTTAGTTCGGGTAATGGCGGGCGCAGGCCCACCCTGCGGCGAGGGTGCGGTGGAAGCGTTCGATCTTGCCGTTCGTTTGCGGCCGGTAGGGGAGCGCCTTGTTCGGCGTGATTTCGAGGTCGCGGCAGGCGTCGCACCAAGGCGTGGGACGTGTAGGCGGAGCAGCTGTCGGAGGGAACTCGTTCGACGATCACTCCGCGGTCCCGGAACCAGGAAGCGCCTGGGTGCAGCACCCCGATCTCGGCGACCGCCTTCTCGTCGTTGTGGAGCACCGCGGACGCGACCCTGGAGTGGTCATCGATGACGGTCTGCACGAACGCGGTCTCGAGCTTCGGGTTCCGGTAGACGTTGCGGGGCGTACCCGACGTCGCGGCGCGGTTTCGGTCGACTTTTCGTCTCCCGACGAAGCATTAGCCGCGCCGTCGAGGATGCTGCCGAGCTTTTTCACTTCGACGTGAATCATCGCGTCAGGGCAATTCCAAGCTACGGAATGGCTCCCTGGTTCTGACATCGACATGCGGGAGTCGAATCAGGCGGGCTGGGCCGGGTGCACGGTCGATGCCGGAACGTGCAGCTGCCCGGTGAACTCGACCGCTTACACCACCGCAACGCGATTATCCGCTTCACGAGTGGACAAGATGTCACTCGTTGGTGAGCGATGCGAGCGAGACGACCGCTGCTGCATCGCGGCCTTACCCAGCGCGATGTATCGGGAAGCCCAGCGATTGGAGGTGGGCCAGAATACTCGGAAGAATCGGGCGGTGGCAGCGAGCGTCCACCCGTCCTCGACGATCGGACGCGCGAGACGCAAACGGTGCCGCGGGGCCAGAACAACGATCTCCGGGTCTTAGAACACGAGCACATCCTGGTGATGACGAGATCTCGCCGCAGCTCGCGCCGCCATTGGCCAGGCTGATCGAGTCCGTCCAGCAGGCTCTCAGATCGCCGCTGCGGGCCTGGGCGAACACGGCCACTTCCGAGAGCTCGACGAGGAAGGCCGACCGAGCGTGGAGGTGTTCGTGGAGGCCTAGGCGGGGCGCTGGCCTAGCTTCAAGGGCTACGTGCAGGAGCTGGACGGCGACACGGGCCTCCTCGATCGCCTCCCCGAGGGCCTTGAGCCCTCCGTCGACTAGGCAAGTGCAGCCGCGACATCGAGCCCGGGACACCGTCGCTGACGCCTAGGGCGGCTAGGTATGAGTGTTCCGTGACTGATGTCTCTGAGGTGGAAAGGTACTTGTCCGGGTCGATATGGGGATTCGACTCGCGGAGATCTATTGCTTTACGAGCATGCACAGCGCCAGTACGCTCGGCCTCAATTGGAGCTTCCGAGACCGAGGAGGCCGAGGCTGCGGGGTATCCATGTACATCAGAAGCGTCACTGTCGAGAACGTCAAGAGTTTCCGCGGCAAGCAGCGGTTCGACCTGGGGCGAGGCGTGAACTACTTCGTAGGCGACAATAACAGCGGGAAGTCCACGGTTATGGAGGCGCTGATCTTCCTCTTTGAGGGGTCATCCGCAGCGAAGAATCCGCCCGAGAAGTTCTACTCCACAGGTGCGACCGGGCCGACTCGCGTCGAGGTCGAGATCACTGGAGACCTCGGAGAGCTCGTGACGCAGGATAAGTTCAAGCGGTTCGCGGACTTCATTTTCGATGATGACGGGCAGCAGGTGCTGCGCCTCGATCGCAGCAGTGAGGAGCGCACGGTCGAGCAGGGCGGCAAGCCGAAGCAAGTGAACGTTAAGGCAGTCTGCTTCTGGCACCCCGACCGAAAGCAGTTCGAGAATGTCACGGGCATCGACGCCAGCGTGAAATCGCTGTTCGACTTCGAGGCAGTCTGGGCCGACGCGCAGCCTGGAGATCACATCGATTTCGCGAATACTAAGACGCTTGGACGCCTCCTCGACTCGGCTTTCAAGCGATTCGTCACGACACCTCAGTGGGAGGCTCTCAAGACGGCTCACGAGACGGCGTTCTCCTCGGAGGGTGAGGGTTCCTTCCTGACCGAGGCGCAAGAGCTCGCAGGCAAGATCAAGGGGCTCGTGGACGAGCAATACGGCGCGGCCAGCTACCGATTCGACTTCGGCCTTCCCGACTCGACCGTGTTCATGAAGCAGGGGCGACTGCACGTGGACGACGGGTCCGGCGAGACCCCCGTGGACGGCAAGGGGTCCGGGATGCAGCGAGCCATCGCGCTCGGCTTCATCCAGCTTTACGCCCGTTCATCGGCGCTCCTCGACGCGGGGAGCCATGCGCCTCTGGTGCTCATGCTTGATGAGCCCGAGACCTGGCTGCACCCCAATGCTCAACTAAAACTGGGGGAGGCCCTGAGCAAGATTGGAGAACACGAACAGGTCTTTATCGTCACGCACTCGCCATACCTGATCCGCAAGTTCGACGCGGGCAGTCACCGACTCACGGTGCTGGCGGGCACCGGGGCGAGCCGCCGTGTGAATGCGCACACCGAGTTCGGCCTCTTCGGGGCGGGGGAGCCCACCTGGGGCGAGATCAACTATCGAGCGTTCGGAATCTGTAGCAACGATTTCCACAATGAGCTCTTCGGTCGCGTGCAGTGGCACATGGAGCTGGGCCGCGACGGGGCGTTCGCGAGCGAGAAGGCGATCGACGAGTTCCTCTTCCTGAAGGGTCTGCCGCGGGCCAAGGACTGGACGCGCCATGAGCGTCAGACGGACAAACGAACCCTCCCGGTCTTTGTCCGCAACTCGATCCACCACCCCGAGAACAACAGGAACGCTCCGGTCTCCGATGCTGAGCTGCTGGAAGCGACTGAGCAGCTCGTGCGGATCGTCGAGGGTCTCGAGAACGAGCGCGAGGCTGAACTCGAGAGCGTGGAATGAGCCTCGAACTCATGGCCAGATCTGCGTGCGTCTCCGATTCCCGCAGATACTGGGGACGTCTCACCGCAACCACGCCCCATGCCAGGAGAACGACATGACGACCACGGTGCTTACGTCCCTGAGGGGCCAACTGATGGATGAATCAGAGTCGCTCGCAGGGCTGCTTCGTAAGTGCCTCTTGCTTGGCGCCCAGACCGGCTCGAGCTCACTGCGCGACTGGGCGAGGAACGAGCTGAACGGTTACGGTGCCGAGGTCGAGGTGCCGAGCTACAGGCGCGTGCCCGTCCCCGTGATCAAGATGAACTATGTCTCGGGCAACAACTTTGCGACCGGACAGCGCATTAGTCGCTTCGACTTGCCTGCTAAGGCTGCTGAGCGCATCCCGGATTATCTGAGGCTGGGACAGAGCGTGGAAGAGCTCGAATCTCTGGCCGGCACACACCAGCTCACGCTGCAGCACGACAGCCTCGCCTACGCGAAGGTCGTGTGGAACGGGCAGCTCGAGAGTGACTTCCAGCAGATCACCGACATGAGCTTCGAGATGTCGGGCTCGGTGATCATCGGGCTGCTCGGCAAAGTGCGAACCCAACTGATCGAGGTAGTCGCCGACCTCACGGCAGGCGTTCCGTTGACCAGCCTGCCAGGCAAGGCAGCAGTGGACGCCGCCGTGGGCCAGCACATTGGGACCCAGTACAACACCACCATTCACGCGGCGAGCGGCCCCACCGCCATCGGCAACAGGGCGAAGACTACGACCCAAGGACTGACCCTGGAGGACGCACTTCAGCTCATGGGCGCGGTCCAGAGCCAGGCGCAGGTCGTTGAAGACTCTGACCAGCGAAACGAGTTGCTCGAAGCTCTTCAGGAGCTCCGCGCGGAAGCAGACGGCGACGAGCCTGACACTGGTGAGGTCGTCAAGAGAGCTGGGAAGTTGAGCTCGGTCGCGCAGCGGATCGGGATCGAGGGTGTCAGCGCCGCCGTTGCCGGCGCCGTCGAGGCGATCACGGGGCTCGCGCTACGCGGTACGTTCGGCTAGCGCTCCGTCGCTCCGCGAGCAGAGCACGGTGCAGCAGGGTGCTCGTGCCCTCGTGGGCGGTGGTGTGCGTCTTTAGGACTCGGTCAGAGCTCTGGCGACTCCTGCTGCTCGTACGCGCCGCGCCGGAAGCTATCCCTCTTGAACAGCTCCTCCCTGTCCTTGACCTTCTCGGCGAGGCCGCCGCTCGCCTCGAGCGCCTTCTCCCTCGCCTTCGCCGCCTTGTCCGCAGGCGAGTCTTGTTCGCTCGCGCTCAGCTCCTCCCTGAGGGCTTCGTGCTGCTTCTTGGCATTCTTGAAGGCCTTGTCCGAGGCGGTCTTGTCGTCGCGCATCCCCTGCTCGCGCAGCTCGACCGTGCGGTCGTGGTGTTCCTTCATCTCCTCGTACGCTTCGCTGACCGCCTGCTTCTTGGCCTCGCGCTCGTGCAGCGCCGCGAGCACGGAAGCGCCGAAGCGTTCCCCGTGGACCTGGAGGAAGCGCGCTCCGATGCCATTCGGGACCCCTCGCCTCCTCGATCCGCCCGCCCGAGCGGAGGACCTCGACGCCGACCGCCTGAAGCCTGTTCATGTAGTCGCCCACACTGCTCGCCTGCGCCGCGGCGGCGTCGCACCGCTTCCGGAGGTCGTCCCGCCAGTTGTGCGAGCCCGCCGCGCGGCGCTACACGTCGGCGGTCGTCGAGCGCGTCCGCGGAGCGCGCCGGTGCTCCATCGTGGCCTCGACCGAGTATCCGTCGAGCTCGCGGTGCAGGTCATCCGAGCTGTGCCGCAGGCGGAAGAAGTTCCGCTTTAACGTCTAGCGTTATTGACGCTCTGCGTTATACGCTGACCTCGTGATCAGATCGTTCGGGAGCAAGGAAACCGAGCGCATCTGGCGGGAGCGGTATGTCAAGGGCGTCGATCGGGCGGTTCAACGAGCAACCCTGAGGAAGCTCGAGCTGATCCATGCGGCGAAAGATGCGGAAGATCTGACGATCCCTCCGGGGAATCGCCTGGAGAAGCTGGGTGGCCATCGACGTGGTCAACACAGCATTCGTGTGAACTCCCAGTGGCGTATCTGCTTCGTCTGGAGAGAGGGAGGGGCGGAAGATGTCGAGCTCATCGACTATCACTGACGCGGATGCGATCGAGCCGATCCACCCGGGGGAGATCCTGATGGAGGACTTCCTCGAGGGGTTCGGCATCACGCAGAACAAGCTCGCGGTGTCCATTGGTGTGCCTCCGCGTCGGATCAACGAGATCGTGCACGGCAAGCGCGGCATCACCGCCGACACAGCGATCCGACTGGCGCGGTACTTCGGGACGTCGGAGGAGTTCTGGATGAACCTGCAGTCGAACTACGAGTTGCGGCTCGAGCGCAGGGCTCTGCACGACAAGGTCGCCGCGATCACACCGTTGAAGGTCGCATGACGGATCTGTCGATCGGTGTCTCTGCGCACGGTGACGTCGTCGACGCTGGATGCCAGTCCCAGTGACTCCGGATGCCGCGGATGGCGTGAAGCGGTCGTTCCCCGCTTCGCCTCATGGGGCTGGAGTCGAGATCGACCCGCCGGATTCCTCGCACGTCCCGGCCAGGGAGCGTCGCGCGTCCCCACTCGGCGGGCGCAAGCCCGTGACCGCCGAGCTGGCACAGTTCCAGACGCCGGATGAGCACGCGATGGACGACATCCTCCCCGTCGACCTCGCGACGGTGCGGCTGCTCATCGTTGGCGTCAACCCGGGACTGTGGACGGCGGCGGTCAATGCCCCCTTCGCGCGGCCCGGGAACCGATTCTGGCCATCACTGAACCGGGCGGGCCTCACCGACCACACGGTCGACGCATCGCGGGGCCTCTCTGTGCCAGACGAGCAGCAGCTGCTCGGCCGGGGCATCGCGCTCACGAACCTTGTGGGCCGAGCGACGGCGCGTGCCGACGAGCTGGCGCCCTCTGAGCTGCGCGACGGTGGGCGGCGAGTCATCGAGCGCGTGCACGAGATGCGGCCCGAGGCAGTTGCCGTCGCCGGGATCACCGCTTTCCGCACCGCGTTCGGCCTGCCGAAATCGAAGCTCGGGCGTCAGGAGACGGGGACTGTCGTGGGCTGGCCGGAGGACGTCGCCCTGTGGGTCGTCCCTCAGCCCAGCGGGCTGAACGCGCACGAGACGATCGACACCCTCGCCGCCAAATGGCGAGAAGTCTGGGATTCGCTTCCTGCTGAGTGACGACGCAGACCTCGCGTCATGAACACTCCGGGCATGCTCCGTCAGGATGCGAGCGGCACCTGGGCGGCGGCAACGCGGTGCGGGTACTCGGCATCGCGCCCTTGGAAGCTCAGAATGCTCGGGTTCTGGATCACGCCGTCCCGGATCTCGATCGCGCGAGTGAGCGTCGCGCTCTCAGCCCACGCCTCCGGGCCTTCGAGGACGGGGCGGAGGAACGGGAGCAGGGCCTCGCTGATGTCCCAGGTGGCGGAGTTCCACAGGTAGGACGGGCTGTGGTCGACGGCGTAGTAGTTGACGCCCTGCCCGACCGTGAACATCGGCTGCTCGAACGTCGTGGGCCGTGCCCACTCGAACCCCATGCCCTCGTCGCAGGAGACGTCGATGATGAGGCTCCCCGTCGAGAACCGTGCGAGGTTCTCCGTGAGGAGGTAGGTCAACGGTGCGGCGACATCCTGGAAGGTGCAGTTGACGACGATGTCGTAGGTGGCCAGGAAATCGGGGAGCAGCCAATCGCCCTGCTCGGTGCTGACGGTACTGAGGTGCGTCGGCCCGTCATCCGTGTTGAGCTGCGTGATGTGCGCGTTGTGGATGGGGGAGCCCACGGCCGCCGCGCCGCGCTGCGTGAGCACCTCGATGTCGTGGATGCCGTGCGCGTTGAGCGCCGTCACCGCGCCTCGAGCGGTCGCACCGAAGCCGATCACCACGGCCCTGAGGCGAGGGCCGTAGAGGCCCGTCAGCCCGATGAGGCTGAGCGCGTGGATGACGGAGCAGTAGCCGGCGAGCTCATTGTTCTTGTGGAAGACATGCAGGCTCATGTCACCCTGCGGCGTCCAGTGGTTCATGGCCTCGAACGCGATCAGCGTCAGCTTCCTGTCAATCGCGAGCTGCGTCACCTCGGGGTCCTGGACGCAGTGCGGCCACCCCCAGAGCACCCTCCCTGGTGCGAGCGCCGCCACATCCGCAGCCTGCGGCTTGGGGAGCAGGAGCACGTCAGCGGATGCGAGGACCTCGGCTCGCTCGGCGACCCTGCCGACACGCGATTCCACGTAGCCGGGCTCGAGCTGGAAGTCGGCCCCGTAGCCGCGCTCCACGATCATGCGAGCCCGCACGTCCGCGTCGATCCGATCGAGGTGATGCGGGTGGAGGGGAAGCCGGCGTTCGTTCTCCATCGAGGAGTCGGCGAGGACACCGAGCGAGAGCAGCGGAGCACGGGTGTAGGCGACAGCGGACGACATGGGATCCCATCATTGGGGAACCAGAGTCAGCTCCTGCCCTGACAGTACGCCCATTTCGGGCAGGCACATTCGCTAGGGTGACCGGCAGCCACCTTCCCCAGCGTCCAAGCGTGCGGTGACCTCGGGAAGCAGACCGCAGCCTGGAGGCCCAGATGATCGCGTACTCAGAGATCGCCACGCTCGACCCCGAGCAGCACGAACGCATCCAAGCCCTGTTCGAACGCAGCTCCGCGATCTGGGATCTTCCCGAGGACGAGGGCAAGCTCGAGATCTGGGATGAGTTCATCGAGGACTGCGAACGCGCGGAGTTCCCCCACCTCATCGCGAGCGCCCGCTTCGGCCAGTACACGACCCTCGTCAAGGCGGGACTCGCAGTCCCAGCGCTCGATGCGTACGTGCGGCTCATGCAGGTCATCCACCGCCACGGCGACCTCATCGCGCCCGAGAACGTCGGGCGCATGCTCAATTCCATCGCGACCGCGAGCATGAGGCTCGTCGACGACCCGACGGTGCCGCTCGAGCAGATCACCCGCGCCATCGACCTCGTCGAGCAGCAGATACGACAGCGCGGTGCCGACATCGTGGGCGTCTACGTGGCGCGAGCCGTGGTCTCCGCGGCCAGGGGAGACGCCGAGGCGACGTTCGACTGGATCCAACGGTGGCGATCCGAGAACAGCGTCGAGTGGCGGCCGGACGACTCCGGCGTCATCCAGATGGAGCTGCCGCTCGTCGCACGCTTCGATCTGCCGCGCGCGACGGAGACGCTCGAGCAGCGGCTGCGGATGCTCGAGATCGACCCGGGCCAGCTCGACGCCACGCGCTCCGACGCGGAGAACGCCACGCCCCTCCTCATCCTCCTCGCCTTCTTCTACGTGCGCGCCGGCCGTCGAAGCGATGCGAACCTCATCGCCGACCAGCTCCTCGCCGGGATCGGGGCCTCCCGACTCGCGCGAGACGGGGTCGCGGAGTTCCTCATCCCAGTCCTCGAGGAGCGTCCGGAGGCCGCGCTCGAGGCCGTCGACCACACCCTCCGCAACCTGCACCTCGAGGGGAGCGACTGGGAGGCCACCGCCGCCACGGCGCGCAACAGCATCCTCGCCGATCCGATCGGGGACGAGGGCGGGCTGCTGCGAGCGCTCGCCGTGGAGGCTGCCGCCTCGCTCGACCGACGCGGCGGAACCGACGTGCACTCGCGGGAGCTCGACGAGTTCTGGTGGGCCGGCCTGCCCGCACCGACACGACCGGAGGTGGTCGACGACGAGGACGTCTGGGGTGACGTGGAAGAGCGAGCGGAGACGATCCTCGCGTCCGGCTGGCTGCCGCGCACCGCCTCGGTCAGCATGGAGGAGCCGCCCATCTCCATCAAGCACCGCTACGTCGCGCACCTCGGCGCCACCATGGACCTTCTCTCCGCCGAGACATCCGAGGATGCCGACGCCCTCGCGGCCTCGCTCTCCGCACGCTCAGAGCAGCTGAAGTGCGCCACCACTCGGTACTGCGTGCCGCTGCTGCATGGCCTGCGCGCTGGTCAGCAGGGCGATATCGCGACGCTCGTGCGCGACTTCCGCGCGGCTCAGGTGGAGCTTCGGAACGACTCGGACGCGATCGAGGACTCCATCGCGGCCATCGGCGAGCGCTTCTTCGCCGTGACCGTCGACCAGGCCGTCGCCGCGCCCGAGGTCACGTGGCCGGAGATCGAGGAGCTCATCGAGGCGGAGGTGCGCCTCCGAGCGGTCACCGGGGGACCCACCGCCCACCTCACGCTCGCGCGCGCGGAAGTGGCGGCTCACCGCGGCGACACGGCGTCGCTGCGCGCCGCCCTCTCGCAGCTCGGACCCCAGCTCGAAGCGGAGGGCAAGCTGCTCGATCGCGTCACGGTCGACCTCGAAGTCGTTCGCCTCACCGCGTTCGCGGCACCTGCGTTCGCGGCGGCCACCGCGAGAAGGATCCTCGCGGACGGCGATGCTGAGCAGGTGCGCGCCGCGACGGCCTGGCTGTGCTGGCTGGACGCTCGGTCAGGGGACAGGGCTGCCGCCTCGGCCGAGCTGGCCCGCATCCTCGAGAGTGTCGACGGCGACGTGGACGCGTTCGGTCCGCTGCCCGGATGGGTGCTGCTCGAGGGGATAGCCGCACCCGGCACCGAGCTTGGGCCGCTCATCGACGCGCTGCTCGCGGACGTCGACGAGTCGCCGAGCGACCTGATGATCTTCGCCGCGTGCGGCAGCGCCCTGCTCGCCACGGCCCCCGACGACCCTCGCGGGCCGGACCTCCGTGCGCGCGCCGCCGACATCACCCGCCGGCTGGACGCGCGAAACGGCGATGACCGGTGGAGCACCTGGGTGCGCGACAGATGGTTCCCTGGCAACGCCTCCTTCGGGGTGACCGCATGAGTGGCGAGAGCTTCCGCGTCGACCTGCGCGGCATCGTCGACATCCTGTCCCATCACCTGTACTCGAGTCCGCGCGTGTACCTCCGCGAGCTCATCCAGAACGCCAGGGACGCGGTCGTCGCCAGGAGCGAGCTCGATCCGACCGCGCCCCAGGAGATCGCGGTCGAGGTCGAGGACGGCGGGGCCGTGCTGGTCCGCGACCATGGCATCGGGCTGACCGAGGAGGAGATGCGGTCGGTGCTCGCTACCATCGGCGCGTCGAGCAAGCGCAGCGACTTCACCAGAGTGCGCCGACAGTACCTCGGGCAGTTCGGCATCGGCCTCCTCTCCTGCTTCCTCATCGCGGATCGCATCGAGGTGCGCTCGCGCAGCGCGCGCTCGGCGGACGCACCGACGATGAGCTGGGTTGGGAGCTCGGACGGCACGTTCACGATCACACCCGCGGAGACCCCGTTGCCGGACGCGGGCACTGAGGTGCGAGTACAAGCTCGCGCCGACGACCGAGAATGGGTCGACCCGGTGCGGGTGCATCTGCTCGCCGAGCGCTTCGCCAGCCTGCTTGAGCTCCCGATCTCGTTGCGAACGACTCCCCGGCAGCCGGCGGAGCTCGTCAGCACCAGGACGCCACCGTGGCGGAGCTCCGATTTCGAGGCAGCCGAGTGGTGTCGCCGTGAGCTCGGGTTCACGCCCCTCGCAGTGCTCCCCGTCGACGTCCCGACCGCGGGTGTGGTCGGCGTCGCCTTCATCTCGGACAGCCCGGGGCGGGTCGGGAACCGACACGGCGACACGGTCTACTCGCACGGCATGTTCGTCGCCGACGACAACGTGCAGCTCGCTCCGAACTGGGCCTACTTCGTGCGGCTCGCCGTCGAGGGCGGCGACCTGCCCCTGACCGCGTCCCGCGAGTCCCTCCAGGACTCGTCGGCGATCGGCGAGGTGAAGGCGCAGATCGGGACGCAGCTCCGGCAGGGCATCGAGCACTTCGCGCTGCGCGATCCCGTCGGCTTCGACCGATTCATGGAGGTGCACGCGAAGGGCATCCTCGCGATGGCGGCGGGGGACGACGACATGCTCGACCTCGTGATCGGCCACGTGCCCTGGCAGACCAGCGAGGGCACGATGACCCTCGCCCAGATCCTGCGCATCTCGGACGACGTGCAGTACACCGCCTCGATGACCGACTTCACGGCGTTCGCGCCGCTGCTCCGCGCGAGGAAGGCGCTGCTGGTGAACGGCTCCTACGTGTACGGGAGCGAGATCCTGCGCAAGGTGCGCGAGCGTCGTGGGCACGCGGCGCGCGTTCGGGCATTCGACCCGCACTCGTTCCTCGACGAGCTGCCGGAGCCGCGTGACGATGACGCTGCGGCTCGAGGATTCGAGCCGCAGGCGCGCATCGTCCTCGACCGGCTCGGGGTCGATCTCGACCTGCGGGAGTTCGCCCCGGCATCCACCCCGTCCCTGTTCGTCGCTGCACCGAGCGAGCAGTACCGGGGCCAGCCGGCAGATGCCGACGCGGAAGCGGACCCGTGGGCGGACCTCCTCAGCGCACCGGCGTCGCCGCCCACGCGGCCGAGGCTCGTCATGAACGTGTCGAGCGACGCGGTGCGCTCGCTTGGGCAGGTGCGCGACGAGCGCGTGCGTGCCGAAGCGATCAGCGGACTGTACGTCATCGGCCTCCTGCGGGCCGGCGAGACGCTCGACGAGCGGCACGGTGAGCTGCTCAGCAGCACGCTGCACACGCTGATCGCCGCGGCGGGCTCCCGGGAGTGACAGGGCGAGGAGACCGGGAGTAGGGTCGCGGTCACGGGCCGATCTCACGTCGACGGAAGGACTCCCGATGTCCGACACCACCTGCCACATGTCCATCTCCCTGGACGGCTTCGTCGCGGGTCCCGAGCAGAGCGCGGAGCATCCGCTCGGCCGAAGAGGGCACGAGCTGCACGGCTGGCACATCGGCGACCCACGGGCGACCGACGCCGACGAGGTCGCGACCGGCTGGCTCATGCGACCTCGCGGCGCCTACGTGATGGGGCGGAACATGTTCGGTCCCGTTCGCGGCGAGTGGGATGAGGATTGGCGCGGGTGGTGGGGTGACGAGCCGCCGTATCACGCGCCGGTCTTCGTGCTCACGCACCACGCACGCGACCCCATTGAGATGCAGGGCGGCACGAGCTTCCACTTCGTCACGGGCGGCTTCGACGCGGCCTACGCCAGGGCCGTCGAGGCCGCCGGTGGCAAGGGCGTCGACATCGCCGGCGGCGCTTCCACCGTTCGACAGGCGCTCAACGCGGGGGTTGTCGACGAGCTCACGCTCGACGTTGCGCCCGTGCTGCTCGGCTCCGGCGAGCGGATGTTCGACGGCGTCGAGGCGTTCGACTACGAGCCCGTCGAGGTGCTGCACTCGCCCCTGTCGACGCACATCCGCTACCGGAGGTCGGCCCAGCGCTGACCGCACCAGGCCGACAGCAGTCTGCCGGTCGATTCTCCTCGCGGGGCTCAGCTCAGCCGGCGGCTTTGCGGACGTGGTCCGCGATGGTCTCCTCCGTCTCAGGGGTGAGGCTGATGAGCGCGAACGACGTGACCCAGAGGTCGCCGTCGTCGAGCCTCGCTGCCTCCTCGAACCCGAGCGTCGCGTACCTCGTCGTGAACTTCGATGCCGCCTTGAAGAACACGACGACCTTGCCGTCGGCGTCGGTGTAGGCGGGGAACCCGTACCAGGTCTTCGGCATGAGCTGCGGGGCGACCTCCTTGACGATGCGGTCGACGCCCTCGGCGAGCACTCGATCCTCGTCCGTCATCTCTGAGATGGCCTTCTGAATGGCGGCGTCGCCAGCGGCGCGGTTCTTCCCGGCCTTCTGCTCAGCGCGCAGCTCTGCGGCGCGCTGTTTGACCGCGTCCCGCTCGTCCTTCGACAGTCCAGCCGTCTTCTCCGCCATAGCGAGCTCCTTCTCCGTGTTCCTGACCGGTGGTTCAGAACCAACGTACGACCCATCGGGGCTCCGTGCTTCTCTGAAACTGCTCGGACTCGCCATCGAGGACCCGCGGCATTCCGCTCGCACCCAGCTCCGGCCAGCAGGATGGGCTGGTCGTGATGGGCAGGTCTGAGGAGGCACGCATGGGACTTCGCTGGTATTCGACCGTCGTCGACGCGCACGACCATCGCGCGCTCGCGGCCTGGTGGGCGGAGACGCTCGACTGGCAGGTGAGCTTCGAGGATGAGAACGAGGCAGCGATCATCCCCAAGTGGCTCGACGAGGACAGCCCGGGGGTACCGTTCGAGCAGGTCGGGCCCGGACTCGTCTTCGTGCCGGTCGCGGACGAGCGGACCGTGAAGAACCGGCTGCACATCGACCTCGCCGCCCCGTTGCACGAAAGCCAGGTGGCGCATGTCGACGCACTGCTCGCCCGCGGGGCCAGCCGAGCTGACGTGGGGCAGGGGGAGGACACGACGTGGGTCGTGCTGCGCGACCCAGAGGGCAACGAATTCTGCGTCCTCTCGTCTCGGGAGTCCTGAGCGCCGTCCCGCACACCACCCCCGCCCATGGCCCGTCGGAATGTCGGTGGTCCGGTCCAAACTGTCGGCATGACAGATCAACGAATTGACAGAGAAGCCGAGTCCTTCGTGCGGAGCCTCGCCGGTGAGCTCCTTGCGCCGAGAACAGGGGAGTGCGTGCTCTGCTACGTCGCCGACCAGCTGGACGAGTTCGGCTGCGATGGAACGCATCGCTTCTCGAAGTGGTACCAGGAGCGCCAGGCGCCGCGGGCAACCGCTCTGCTCGAGCGACTCGGCCGCATGGGCGCCTACTGCGACTGCGAGATCTTCCTGAACGCCGCTGATGCCGGCGAGGGCGAAGCCCAGGTTCTTCCAGCCTGTCTGGGCGTTCGCCGCGGCTCGACGCAGCCATGCAGGCTCTGGTGGACTGAGCGCGGAAGCGCCTACTGACCCGGTCAGCGACGCGGGAGCGACCGCTCCGCGCAGGCGACGCACTGCTCGGCGAACGGGCGCACGCGCAGGCGCTGGTCCGGGATTCGCCTGCCGCACGTCACGCACACACCGTAGCTGCCCGCGTCCAGGCGCAGCGCCGCTGCTTCGATCTGCCGGAGCTCCGACTTCGCGGCGTCGGACTGACCCGCGAGCCTCGACCACTCCGCCGAGAGGGGCGCCCCATCGGGGTCGTGCTCGTCGTCATCGTTGAGTGACGCACGATCATGCACCAGCGTCTCGAGGGCGGCATCAGTGCTCGCGACGCGCCCCGCAGCGAGTAACCGCAGGGCCTCCAGGCGTTCCGCGTGCGGGTCAGCTCCATCCATGCCGCCATTCTCGTCCAGCAGGCGCCAGAAGTCCTGACGGAACCCGAACCGCCTGAAGTGCCTGAAGTACTTGAAGCGCTCAGGGGCGGCCCGGGTTGCTCCCGGACAATGGCGCACTACGCCATCGAACGGAGCTTTATGGACACGGACGTCGTCATCATCGGAGCCGGACTCGCCGGCCTTCGGGCAGCGCACAGCCTCGAGTCTCGTGGACAGAGCGTGGTCGTCCTGGAGACGCACGAAGAGGTCGGCGGACGAGTCCGCACCGAGGCCATCGACGGGTTCCTCTGCGACCGAGGCTTCCAGGTGCTCAACCCCGCCTACCCGGCGCTCAGGGAGTGCGTCGACCTGGGGGCGCTCGACCTGCAGAGCTTCGGCGTCGGGGCGATCGTGCGGTCAGGCGAGAAGACGACGACGCTCGCGCATCCGATCCGCCACCCTCAGCACGCGCTGCCCACCCTGCTGAGCGCGCACACCCCGCTCTCCGATCTCGTCGCGCTTGCCCGGTGGCTCGGCCCGACGCTGATGAGACCCGACTCGGAGCAGGCAGGCGCCGACCAGGAGCTCCGCGCCTCGTTCGACGATGCGGGGCTCACCGGCCGCCTCCGCACCGACCTGCTCGACACCTTCCTCGCCGGTGTGCTCGCCGACAGCAGCGGCACCTCGTCTGCCGCATACGTCAAGCAACTGGTTCGATACTTCGCCCTCGGCGCACCGGGACTCCCCAAGGACGGCATGCGCGCGCTGCCGGCACAGATCGCCGCGGGGCTCCACGAACCCGTGCGGCTCGGCACCGCGGCGCGCGACGTCGAGGAGACGTCTGGCGGGGTGAGGGTGACCACGGACCGCGGCACCATCCTGGCTCGCGCCGCGATCGTCGCGGTGGCGCCCGACGAACTGCCCGCGGTGACAGGCCAAGAGGCACCGGAGACCCACGGGCTGACGACCTGGTGGTTCCGCGCCACGGGTGAGCCGCGAACCGGCCCCTTCCTGCTGCTCGACGCCTCGCGAGCCGGCGGGGGACCCGCGGGGCCCATCTGGAACACCGCCGTCATCTCGGAGGTCGCGCGCTCATACGCCCCAGCAGGAGCGCACCTCGTGCAGGCGACGACCCTGCTCGATCGCCTGGACGGTCTGGCGAGCGAGGCAGAGGTGCGCCGCGATCTCGCACGCCTGTACAAGACCTCCACCGCCGACTGGGAGGTGATCACGCACCACGTCATCCCGCACACGCTTCCGGTCCAGCTGCCACCCCTGCGGGACCGCGGGCCACAGCTCCTGGGCGAGCGGGTCGTCGTGACAGGGGACCACCGCGAGACGGGGTCGATCCAAGGGGCACTCGTCGCCGGCCAGCGAGCGGCAGCGGCAGTCGCCGAGTCCCTTGCCTGATCCGGCCAGGAAGCGCGGCAGCCTGCGGCTGGTGTTCCCGCACCAGCTGTTCGAGGAGCATCTCGCTGCACCGTCCGGCACCCGCTTCGTGCTGATCGAGCACGAGCTCCTCTTCCGCCAGTACCGATTCCACGCGCACAAGCTGGTTCTCCACCGGGCCTCCCTTGCGCGGTTCGCGAAGAGGCTCATCGGTCGCGGCTTCGCCGTCGAGTACCTCGAGAGCAGGAAGGAGCTGCCATCCAGGCTGCAGCTGGCCGAGCTCATCCGCCGAGAGGCGCCCCGCCGGGTCACGTGGTTCGACGTGGTCGACGACTGGCTCGAGCGTGACCTCCTCGGCGCGCTCGAAGCGGGTGGCTACACGTGGAGCGGCGACGATGAGCTCGAGTCGCCCAACTTCCTCACGGGGCGAGCCGAGATCGACACGTGGTTCTCCGGCAACGATGCTCGAATGCACGCCTTCTACATCTGGCAGCGCCGGCGACTCGGACTCCTGCTCGACGAAGACGGTGAGCCCCTCGGCGGGCGGTGGTCGTTCGACGCCGAGAACCGCAAGAAGCTGCCCCGCGGGTACGCGCCACCGAAGGTCGCACGCTTCGAGGGGCACCCCGTGCTGCAGCGGGAGGGGACGTTCGACCTCGACGCGCTCCTGGGGGAGGAGTCGGCGGCAGGGAGCGCCGAGCCCAGGAACGCCGATGTCGAGGATGCCATCGAGTGGGTCGCCAGCGAGTTCCCGGATGCCCCAGGTGACCCCACGACGTTCGCGTGGCCGACGGACGCCGACGAGGCCCGACGCCACCTGGCGGAGTTCGTCCGGGAGCGGCTTCGCGACTTCGGGCCCTACGAGGATGCGATCTCGAGCGAGCATCCGTTCCTCAACCATGGGCTCCTGACCCCGGCGCTGAACATCGGCCTGCTGGACCCGAGGCAGGTTGTCCGAGCCGCGCTGGATGCGGCCGACGCGGAGACGCCTCTCGCCTCCCTCGAGGGCTTCGTTCGCCAGGTCATCGGGTGGCGCGAGTACATGCGGGCCACCTACCAGGTCCGCGGGCGGGAGCTGCGGACCTCGAACGCGCTGGACCATCATGGGCGCCTGGCGCCCGGCTGGTGGCGGGGCACGACCGGACTCGAGCCGGTTGACCTCGTCATCTCCCGTGTCCTCGAGACCGGCTACGCCCACCACATCGAGCGGCTCATGGTGCTCGGCAACGCAATGTCGCTGCTGCGTATCCACCCCGACGAGGTCTACCGCTGGTTCATGGAGCTGTTCGTCGATGCCTACGACTGGGTGATGGTGCCGAACGTCTACGCGATGAGCCAGTTCGCGGCGGGCGCGGACATCACGACCAAGCCGTACGTCTCCAGCAGCAACTACCTGCGCAAGATGTCCGACCTGCCCGCTGGCGACTGGACCGCTCGGTGGGACGCCCTCTACTGGGCCTTCGTGGACGACCATCGTGCGGTGTTCGCGCGGAACCCGCGCACCCAGATGACCGTCGCGCTCCTCGACCGGATGGAGCCGGAGAAGCTGGCCGAGCACCTGGCGACCGCGGCCGAGATCCTGCGTCCGTCAGCAGCGGGGGCAGACGCGGATAGCTGATCCACGAAATCGGCCACCGCAGCGCCCGAAAACCTGCGTTCACCTTCTAGAATCATGAGACGACGAGGACCGCGCCATCACAAGATCCCGTCATCACATGATCTACGTGCAAAGGAGCCGCTCATGGTTGCGTCCATGGTCTTCCCGAACTTCCCTGTTGCCGATGTCAAGGCTGCGACCGACTTCTACCTGAGCCTCGGCTTCACCGTGAATCCGATGTTCTCCGATGACAGCACGAGCTGCATCGTCGTGAACGAGCACGTGGCGATCATGCTGCTGCAGACGGAACGCTTCCATGGCTTCCTCCCCGAGGGGGCAGAGGCGATCCTCGGTGGCAACCGTCACGAGAGCACAACAGCCCTGCTCCTCGGCAGCGACGCGGAGGTCGACGAGATCACGTCGAAGGCCGAGGCGGGTGGTGCGAAGATCCACCGTCCCGCGGAAGCCAACGAGTTCGGCATGTACGGCGCCGCCTTCGATGACCTCGACGGGCACCTGTGGGAGGTCTTCCACATGGCCGCGCCTGAGGCGTAGCCAGCCGGCGCCAACCCCACAGGCGAACGCCCAGCGTGAGCTCTCGGCACCACGGCTCCACCTGGCTCCATTGCCGATTGCGGCACAGGGACTGGTGGAGCCGATTCCCGTCTGGCACGGTTAGGCGTCCACTCCACTCCAGCACCCTTGGATACGCACATGACCGAGCCTCGCCCGGCAGACAGCCCCGCCGCCGCAGCACCGCAGGTACCCCTCACGCGCAACCAGCGCCTCGACCGGCTCCCGTTCACGGGCAGGCACCGGAAGCTGCTCTTCGGCTCCGGCATCGGCTGGGCCCTCGATGCCATGGACGTGAGCCTCATCTCGTTCGTCATGGCCGCGCTCGCGGTGCAATGGAGTCTCGACGCCACGACGCTCTCGTTCATCGCGTCCATCGGATTCGTCGGGATGGCGATCGGGGCGAGCCTCGGCGGTCTGCTCGCCGACAAGCTCGGGCGGCGTCAGGTCTTCGCCGCCACGCTGCTCATCTACGGCCTCGCGACGGGAGCCTCGGCGCTCGCGGCGTCAGTGGCGGCGCTCATCGTGCTCCGCTTCGTCGTCGGCCTCGGCCTCGGAGCCGAGCTCCCCGTCGCGTCCACACTCGTGAGCGAGTACGCGCCGAAGCGCATTCGCGGTCGAGTCGTCGTGCTGCTCGAGGCCTTCTGGGCCGTGGGGTGGATCGGCGCGGCGCTCATCGGCGCCTTCATCATCCCGTTGTCCGACGACGGCTGGCGCTGGGCGCTGCTGACGGGCCTGCTGCCCGCGATCTACGCGGTCGTCGTGCGCTTCGGGCTGCCGGAGTCGGTGCGCTTCCTCGAGAGCAAGGGCCGGTACGGCGAGGCCGAACGCGCCGTTCGACAGTTCGAGGAGTCGGCGGGGGTGGATGCGCCGGGAACGTCGGCCGTCGAGGCCACGGACCGCGCGCAGGCCGCTGAGCGCGCGAGTGCGGCGTCCGGCGCGCGGCCGGCCCGGTGGCGCGACCTGTGGGCTCCGGCGCTGCGCCGCAGGACGGCGGCGCTCTGGGCGGTGTGGTTCTGCATCAACCTCAGCTACTACGGCGCGTTCATCTGGATCCCGAGCCTGCTGGTCGGCCAGGGGTTCACGCTCGTGAAGTCGTTCGAGTTCACGCTGATTATCACGCTCGCGCAGCTGCCTGGCTACGTCGTAGCCGCCTTCCTCATCGAGCGGATCGGCAGGAGGGCGACGCTGGCGATCTTCCTGCTCGGTTCGGCGGGTGCCGCCTTCTGGTTCGGCTTCGCGACCACGGAAGGCACCATCCTGGCCGCAGGAATGTGCCTGTCGTTCTTCAACCTCGGCGCCTGGGGTGCCCTGTACGCGATCGGCCCCGAGCTCTACCCGACCAGGTTGCGGGCATCCGGAACCGGGGCAGCGGCCGGCTTCGGCAGAATCGCATCGATCATCGCGCCGCTGCTTGTCCCGGTCATGCTGGCCGCCGGCGGAGGCGTGCTCGTCTTCAGCGTCTTCTCGGCGGCCTTCCTCCTCGCGGCCGCGGCGGCATTCACCCTTCCAGAGCTCATGGGGACCGAGCTCGAGGAGTAGCGTCGCGTGCAGCCCCTGCTCCGTGCGCCGACAGCGCGCGCCGCAGCTCGCCCCAGGCGGTCGCCGACTAGCCTGGAGCCGTGAGCGAACGACAGGATCCTTCACGACGCGGGGTCATACGGGGAAGTGCGGCGGTCGGCGGTGGAATCGCGACGGCGGCGTTGCTCGCGGCCTGCGGAGGACCAGACGGCGAAGGTGCCGGCGGTTCCGCTGCAGAAGCCGATGCGGCGGCAAGCGGATCAATCCCGCTCAGCGAGGTGCCCGTGGGCGGTGGGGCCATCGTCGCAGCCACCGAGACCGTCATCACGCAGCCGGCGGCTGGCGAGTTCTTCGCATTCAGCTCGATCTGCACGCATCAGGGATGCCCGGTCTCGCAGGTCACCGCGGAGCACATCATCTGTCCATGCCATTCGAGCCACTACGACACGAGGACCGGCGAGCCCGTCTCCGGACCAGCCAACCAGGCCCTCTCCCCGCGCACCGTCACCGTCACCGAAACTGAGGTCGAATACTCGTGAGCATCACCAACATCGAGGCGATTCGCGAGCTCGCGGCGAACGCCGGCCTGGAAGTCGAGTACTGGGGCTGGCGGGGCGAGAAGGAGCAGGTGTCGCCGGAGACGTTGGCGGCGGTGCTCGATGCGCTCGGGCTGTCGGCGAACACCGATGACGAGGTGACCGCATCGACCGTCGCCTTCGAGGAGCGTCCCTGGCGGCGCACGGTGCCCGCCTGCACGACCGTGCGAGCAGGGAGCTCCGCGAGCGTCTTCATCCACGTGCCACACGGCAGCGCCGTCACCGCAGAGGTGCGGCTCGAGGATGGCACCGTCCGCCAGCTCGAGCAGGTCGACAACTGGGTCGACCCGCGCAGCATCGACGGCGCGCTCGTCGGGCGAGCCACGTTCGCCGTGCCGACCGACCTGCCGACGGGTTGGCACTCGATCTCCGCCAGCGTCGGCGAGGGAGCTGCCGCCGTGGAACCGGCGGAGTCTGGCACGCTCATCGTCGTGCCGACGACCACGCCATGGCCCGAGCAGCGCTCGTGGGGACTCTTCACGCAGCTGTACCAGCTGCGCTCCTCGACGTCCTGGGGCATCGGCGACCTCCGCGATCTCTCGGTGCTGACCGCCTGGGGAGCCGAGCGCGATGCCGACTTCGTGCTCGTCAACCCGTTGAACGCGAACCCCCCGGTGTCACCGCTCGAGCCTTCCCCGTACCTGCCGACCTCGAGGCAGTTCGTCGACCCCCTCATCCTCAACATCGATTGGGCGGCCGTCTTCGTCGGGGAGCGCGCGCCGCTCTCGGCCTCGACGATCGAGCTCCTCTCGGGGCTCGCAGCCGCGGCGATCGTCGGGAACGGCGTCGACACGATCGACCGCGACGAGGCCTGGGCGCTGAAGGAACCCGCCCTGCGCGCGCTGTTCGAGGCCTGGCGGTCGGCGAACGTGGTCGATGATGAGTTCGAGGACTTCCGACGAGCCTCGGGAGAGCCGCTCGAGCGGTTCGGCGTCTTCTGCGCCATCTCGAGAGTGCACGGCCGCGACTCCCGCGAGTGGCCGGGCGAGCTCGCGACGGCCAGCGGCGCCGAGGTGCTCCCGTTCGCCATCGCGCACGCCGAGGACACCGAGTTCCACGTGTGGCTCCAGTGCCTCCTCGAAGTCCAGGCGAGGCGGGTGCAGTCCGAGGCCAGGGCCGCCGGCATGTCGCTGGGGGTCGTGCACGACCTCCCCGTCGGCGTGCACGCAGGCGGAGCTGACGCCTGGTCGTTCGGCGCGGCGATGGCCCGTGGCGTGACGGTCGGGGTCCCTGCTGACCAGTACAACCAGTTCGGTCAGAACTGGTCCCAGCCGCCGTGGCGCCCCGACATGCTCGCCGAGCTCGGCTACGCGCCGTACCGGGACATGCTCCGCGCCGTGTTCCGCAACTCGGGCGCCGTCCGCATCGACCACATCCTGGGCTTCTTCCGCCTCTGGTGGATCCCGGAGGGGAACACCGCGAAGGACGGCTGCTTCGTGCGCACCGACGCGGAGGCCATGCTCGGCATCCTCGCGCTCGAGGCCGAGCGCGCCGGCGCCGTCGTGATCGGCGAGGACCTCGGTACGGTGCCGCCCGAGGCTCGGGATGCGCTGGCTGAGCGGGGCATGCTCGGCGCCTCGGTGCTCTGGTTCGAATGGGATGAGAATGGTGTCCCACTCGCCGCGGAAGACTACCGGCGCGCCTGCCTGGCGACGGTCACAACGCATGATCTTCCGCCGACGGCCGGGTTCCTGGCCCTCGAGCACCTCGACGTTCGCGAGCGTCTCGGCCTCCTCGAGGGCTCCGTCGAGGATGCGCGGGCCGAGGAGACCGAGACGATCTCGAAGGTCGTGGACCAGCTCCGGGCATCAGGTCTGGTGGGGGAGGATCCCTCCAACGAGGACCTCGTCGTCGCGCTCCACGAATACCTGGCGGCTTCTTCGGCCCAGCTCTTCGGCGTCGGGGTCTCCGATCTGGCCGGTGACCGCCGCGGCGTGAACCAGCCGGGCACAGCTGACGAGTACCCGAACTGGCGCGTCCCGATGACAGATGCGAGTGGTCGTCTGGTGCTGCTCGAGGAGCTGCTCGCCTCGCCGCTTGCAGCGAGGATCGCGGCCTCCTCGGCAAGATCTGAGTGATGTCCACAAGGCGTGTCGACCGGTGGTGGTCCCGGCGGGGCCGGGGCGTTCCCCTGGTCGGCGCGCTCGTGCTCCTTCTGCTGCTCTCGGCCTGCTCGCCAGCGTGGCCTGCGCCCTCTCCTGGCCCGGCTGAGGCGGCCGACGTGATCGCGACTCCGGGGGCGACGCCTGTTCCGACGGCGACCTCAAGCCCCGTGAACGTCCAGGTCGTGGCGGCCCCCCGCGTCGCCGAGAACGAGAACCCCAAGCCGGTCGACGGCGAGCTGCGCTTCACCCGCGGGCAGTGGGCGACGGTTCTCGGAGCGAGTGGAGAGCCCGTCGGGCGTTTCACGGTCACGGGGGTCGTCTTCGGCGTGAAGTGCCTCGCTGAGGGCGCGCCGAAGGCGAAGGGGAGCTACGTGGCCATCCAGCTGCAGGTCGAAGGCTACGGCGCGTTGGGGGCAGAGCGTGACGGCGCGGGCTACGGCCCCGTCTTCGGGTTGAACGAGCTGCAGCTCTTCGAGAAGAACTCCGAGTCGCGCCTCGGCGGTGCCATCGCCGAGGACTGCATGGAGGGCTCGGTGGAGCAGCGCGAGTACGGGGTCGGCGCGGAGTCCGGCTACCTCGTCTTCGACGTGCCCAAGAAGAAGTTCGACGTCGTCTGGGAGTACGGGGAGCAGACGTTCCGCTACGTCAACCTCATGCAGTGATGACCCTCACGCCGTGATGAGGGGGGTGCAGGGGATACCCGCGAACCGCTTCGACCGCGGGCTCAGGTGAAGAGCTGGGGGAGGATTGCCGCAGCCAGGGGGTAGCCGAGGAACGAGACGGCATCGAGGATGAAATGGGCGACCACGAGCCCGCCCACGCGTCCCCTGCGCAGGAACCACCACGAGAACAGCACGCCCATGGCCACGTTCCCGAGGGCCATCCCCGGCCCCTGGTACAGGTGGTAGGAACCGCGCAGCAGTGACGAGGCGACGATGATCTGCCACGTCGCCCACCCGAGCTCACGCAGTCTCGTCACGAGGTAGCCGACGACGACGACCTCCTCCAGCAGTGCCGCTCTGAGCGCGGCCAGCAGCAGCAGGATCACGGTCCACCAGGTGATCTCCTGGGCGCTCGCCTCAACGGAGAGCGTGAGGCCGAGGGCCCGCGTCGCCAGGTAGAACAAGATGCCGGGGATGCCGACGCAGGCGGCGAGCAGGAGTCCCTGGCCCACGTCCCGGGCCGGCTGGCGCGCATCCAGGCCGAGCCTCCGGAAGCCGGAGACCGTCGGCGTCCAGAGCAGCCAGATCACGAGCGCCACGGGGACGAGGTCGGTTGCGACGCTCATGAGCTGCAGGAGCGCGTCGAAGAGCGGTCTGGCGTCGCGGGAGGCATTCAGCGTGGTGGTCTGGTCGGCGAGGGCCGTGTCGCGGGTGGCCCGCTCGGTGAGCGAGATGATGGCGTAGAGGCTGGACGGGAGGATCGCCAGCGCGAGGACTATCCAGATCTCCCAGCGCGTGCGGATGCGCGCGGAACGGTCCAGGGGTGAGGGACCTTCACTGACCGTGACGTCAATGCGCGAATGTGACATGTCGGCAGTCTACGAACGCCGACGGGCTTGTGTGAGATGAACAAGACCCGTTTCGTGTGCGTAACAATCTTCTGAATTGGCAAGAGGGCGCGCGCGCGGGGGCGTAGGTTCAACGGGTATTTGTCGAGAATTCACAGAGTCCGTGGATCTTCGACGCTCACAGCCCCATGTTTTCCCCAAGGAGGTCCTATGAGGACATCACGAGTTATCGCCACGGGAGCCATCGTCGCCACAAGCGCGTTGGTGCTCGCTGGCTGCTCCGCCCCGAACCGCGATCCGGAGATCGTCGGTGGCTCCGCCATCACGGTTGCCTGGAACGACCCGTTCTTCGCGTTCAACGTCAACACCTCGGCCAACAACGCCGCGGCGAACGCCAACATCGTCCACGTCACGTCGGACGGCTTCATCGACTACGACCCAACCCCTGAGCTCGTGGAGAACACCGAGTTCGGCAGCGTCGAAGAGGTTTCGAGCGACCCGCTCACCATCAAGTACACGGTCAACGACGCGGTGACCTGGAGCGACGGAACGCCGTTCGACGGCGCCGACCTGCTCCTCACCTGGGCTGCGAACACGACGCACCGCTCCGCCGGCGAGGTCCCAGAGGCCGAGTACGACGACGAGGGCAACGTCACCAACCAGGACGCGATCGACGCGGCCGCAGACGCCGGTGTCTACTGGGGAACCGACCCGGCTCCCGGCCTGCAGCTCGATCTCGCATCCGCGGTTCCGACGCTGGCAGACGACAACAAGTCGTTCACGGTCGTCTACGACCAGCCGTACGCGGACTGGAAGACCATGTTCGCGCCGGACACGACGGCGATCTCGGCACACGGCACCGTCCAGCTCGCCTACCCGGGCGAGTACGACGACGCACAGGCCGCCAAGGATGCCTTCATCGCGGCCGTCAACGACAACGACACCGCCTTCCTCGGCAAGGTCGCGTCCGAGTACCGCACGGGCTACGACTACACCTCGATGCCCGAGGAGCCGCAGAAGACGCTCTCCAACGGCCCGTACACGATCACTGATCTCGTCGAGAACCAGTACGTGACGCTCACGGCCCGCGAGGACTACACGTGGGGCCCGCTGCCGCACTACGAGACCATCACGATCCGCTTCATCCCGGACCCGCAGGCACAGGTGCAGGCGCTCCAGAACGGTGAAGTCCAGATCGTTTCCGGCCAGCCGACGACCGACCTCCTGCAGCAGCTCGAGGCCACCGAGGGCATCGAATGGGAGTCCTCGCTCGAGGGCACCTACGAGCACGTCGACCTCCAGGTCGCCAACGGCGGCGTCTTCGACCCCGCAACCTACGGCGGCGACGAGGCCAAGGCTCAGCAGATCCGCGAGGCCTTCCTGCTCACGATCCCGCGCCAGGAGATCGTCGAGAAGCTCATCACGCCGATCGCACCGGATGCGACCACCCGCGACTCGCTCGTGTTCCTCCCCGGAGCCGACGGCTACGAGGAATCCGTCGACGCCAGCGGCGTCGACCGCTACTCGGGCGACGACGCGGCCATCGAAGAGGCCAAGGGCCTCCTCGCGCAGGCCGGCGAGGCCAACCCGTCCGTCCGTTTCATGACGGCATCGTCGAACCCGCGCCGCCAGCAGGAGCTGCAGCTCATCAAGGCATCGGCTGAGAAGGCCGGCTTCACGATCGTCGACGCGAGCGCCGAGGACTGGTCCACCGTGCTCACGACGCAGACCGACGCCTACGACGCGGCCCTCTTCGGATGGCAGTCCGAGGGTCTCGGTGTCGGCGAGCCGTCCCCGAACTACATCACGGGCGGCATCAACAACTACTACGGCTGGAGCGACCCCGAGCTCGACCAGATCCTCAAGGACGTCGAAGTCACCCTCGACCCAGCTGAGGCTCAGGGCAAGCTCGTCGACGCCGAGAAGATCATCATGGACAAGTCCTGGTCCGTGCCGATCTTCCAGTTCCCCGGCGTGGTCGCCTGGAGCGACCAGGTCGCGAACGTCAAGCCCGGATTCCTCTCCCCGCAGTACTTCTGGAACGCCTGGGAGTGGGCGCCCGTGGAAGCCGCTGAGTAGTCACACCAGCGTCGATCTCTCGACGCGCTGACCGCCGCGCGGTCAGACCAAGCGACGGCGGGAGTACCGTAGTCTTCTCGACTGCGGGACTCCCGCCTCGTCTGTTCGCGGCCACACCCCGGCCGAATGCCTCCTCCAGAACAGGACACCTCTGTGCTGAGATTCACCCTCCGACGCCTCTTCGTGTCGATCTTCATCCTGCTTGGCGCGCTCTTCATCGTGTACAACCTCGTCGCGATCTCGAAGGACCCGCTCGCGGACATCTTGGAGTCCACGGCTCCCAACAAGGAGCAGCTCATCGCCGCGCGCGTGGAGCTCCTGCAACTGGATGTGCCCGCCCCGGCCCGATTCTTCATCTGGCTCGGCGGCATCCTCGGGTTCTTCATCCCGACCTTCAATGACCCGAACGGGCTGTTCGGCTTCCTCGGCAACAACTTCTCCATGGGCGTCAACATCGTCGGCCAGGACGTGGGACCGCTCATCGCCTCCGCGGTCGGCCAGACCCTGCAGCTCGTCACCGCCGCGACGCTCATCGCCGTCGTGATCGGCGTCGCCGTCGGCGTGACGACCGCCCTGCGCCAGTACTCTGGCTACGACTACACGGTGACGTTCCTGTCGTTCCTCACGTACTCGCTGCCGATCTTCTTCGTCGCCGTGCTTCTCAAGCAGTACATGGCCATCGGCTTCAACGACTTCCTGCAGGAGCCTCAGATACCGATACCGATGCTGCTGCTGATCGGCGTGGTCATCGGCTTCATCTTCATGTCGATCATCGGAGGGCCCGCAAAGACGCGAGCCATCGTGTTCGGCGCCGGCACCGCTGGCAGCATCGCGATCCTCTTCGGGATGGAGCTGCTCGACTGGTTCCGCAACCCGGGCCTCGGCACGGTGCTGATCATCTTCCTCGGCCTCGCGACGGTGCTCATCACCGCGGCGCTGACCGTCGGCCTCTCCCACCGTCGCAACCTCATCGTCACCGGCGCGGTCGCAGTCGTCGGGGGAGCGCTATGGTACCCGCTGCAGTTCGCGATGACCAACGAGATCGGCGCCTGGTTCCCGATCGTCCTCATCGTCGCCTTCACGGCCATCGCCTACTTCGTCGGCAAGTTCTTCGGCGGCCTCGACAAGCGCAACGTCGCAGGCAACGCGGCGATCGTCGGCTTCGTCGTCTCGCTGCTGCTCGTCATCGACCGCGTCATGCAGACCTGGTCCGGCTACTACGACCAGACCGGCGGACGACCGATCGCGACGGTCGGCGCATCCAGCCCGCAGCTCGGCTCCGACCCGTCCATCTGGCTGCAGATGCTCGACGGCTTCACGCACCTGCTGCTGCCGACCATCGCGATCATGGTTATCTCCATCGCGAGCTACAGCCGGTACTCCCGCTCGAGCCTGCTCGAGATCATGAACCAGGACTACGTGCGGACCGCTCGCGCGAAGGGCCTGCCGGAGCGCACGGTGGTCATGCGCCACGCACTGCGAAACTCGCTCATCCCGATCACCACGATCGTCGCGGCCGACGTCGGAGCCATCATCTCCGGCGCGATCGTGACCGAGCAGATCTTCGGCTGGAGGGCGATGGGCTCGATCTTCTCCGAGTCGCTGCGCAACGTCGACCTCAATCCGCTCATGGGCTACGTCCTCGTGACTGCCGCCCTCACGGTGATCTTCAACCTGATCGCCGACATCCTGTACTCCGTCCTCGACCCGCGAATCCGCCTGAGCTGAGAGAGGGCTGAGCTATGACGACTCCGAACTTCACTGAGATCACCTCACCCCAGCCGCACGGCCCCGGGGACGAGCTGACCATCGAGCAGCGAGAGACCATCGGCCTGAGCCAGGGCCAGATCGTCTGGCGCCGCTTCGTGCGCCACACGGGGGCGATGGTCTCGACTGCCGTCCTCCTGGTCATCGTGCTGCTCGTCTTCACCTCCGTCGGCATCGTCGTGCCGTGGTGGGACTTCTCCGAGGGCAAGTTCACGCAGATCCAGGTCCCCGGCTGGTGGGCCTACGACTGGAACTCCATCGCCCCCATCGAGAACGGCGGCAACCCGACCTTCGTGAGCCTGTTCGACTGGGGTTCGCACCCGTTCGGGCAGGACGAGATCGGCCGCGACATCTTCGCCCGCGTCATGCGCGGAACGCAGCAGTCGCTCACGGTCATGTTCATCTACGGCATCCTCGCCGCGGTCATCGGCATCATCGTCGGCGGCATCGCGGGCTACTACCGCGGATGGGTCGACAACGTGCTCATGCGCGTCACCGACCTCTTCCTCGTCATCCCGACGCTCGTCTTCGCGGCCGTCCTCGGCCAGCTCGCCGGCCAGAACGAGGTCCTCCGGGCCTACGGTGCCGTCTCGCTCGCCGTCGTGCTCGGTCTCGTCGGCTGGATGTCGCTTGCCCGCCTCGTGCGCGGAGAGTTCCTCACGCTCCGTGAGCGCGAGTTCGTCGACGCGGCGCGCGTCGCAGGTGCATCAGGTCGCCGCATCATCTTCCGACACATCCTGCCGAACGCCCTCGGCGTGGTCATCGTCTCCACGACCCTGCTCATGAGCGCGGCCATCATCCTCGAGGCCAACCTGTCGTTCCTGGGCTTCGGCATCCAGCCGCCAGACGTCTCGCTCGGTCAGATCGTGCAGGAGTACCAGGGTGCGTTCGCCACTCGCCCGTGGCTGTTCTGGTTCCCAGGTGCCTTCATCGTCGCCATCGCGCTGTGCATCAACTTCATCGGCGACGGCCTGCGCGACGCGTTCGACCCGCGCCAGCGCAAGATCCCGGGCAACGGCACCTGGTCGCGCATGTGGCGCACGCTCTCGTCGCGCGACGGACGCCCCACCAAGGGCGACACGAGCACGGGTGACGCAAGCAAGGCGGATGCGTGACGCGCCTCGTTGCAGAGCGCGCCCCTCGCCTGGTCCTCGACGGGCTAGATGGCGATGAGCGCGCCGACCACGAGCACCGTCGTGATGAGCACAACCGTGTTCACCACGTTCTGGGTGCGCACGACCGGACCGATCGGCGTTCCGGCGTCTCGCTGCTGCTGAGCCCTGCGATGCGTGAGGTTCACGGCGGCGTCGCCGGAGTAGGTTCCGGGAGCCGCGCTCGTGCGGATGCTCTGGGACTCGTCCGTGAGCCGGCGCGGGTCCTTCCAGAGGAGCGGATCGCGCGGGTCCATGCGCTCAGCGCTGAGTCGGTCGGGCGGGGGAGCGGCCCACGCGCTGACCTTGCCCTCCGGCGTCGTGACGGTGAAGCCGCGCGTCGTCTCGACGAGCTCGATCTGCCCGTAGGGCACAACCGTCTTCTTGAGCGGGTTGTTCACCTCGAGCGCCTCGTCGGTGAAGACGACACTCGGGCTCACCAGGGTGATCCATCCGAGGCCGAGGGCCAGGATGGGCAGCGGCAGCACCGAGAGCAGGTGCCGCTCGGCTCCCGGAGTGATCATCACGGAGATGACGGCGACGAGCGCCATCGCGGCGATGACGCCGTAGACGACAAGACCCATACGGGGGCGGAGAACGGTTCGCTCGGACACCCGCCCATTCTCGCAGAGGCCGCACGGCCCACACCCCAGACAGCACGCACTGCAACCGCAGCCCACCGGGAGGCACGCTCATGAGCTCGACTTCACGCAAAGACGACACGACGCCGATCCTCGAGGTCCAGGATCTGAGTGTCGAGTTCTGGGTCGGTGGCGACTGGGTCACCGCCGCGAAGGACATCAACTACGTGGTCCGGCCGGGCGAGGTGCTCGCCATCGTCGGCGAGTCGGGTTCCGGCAAGTCCGTGTCGTCCATGACGCTCCTCGACCTCCTCCCGAAGAACGGGCGCACCTCGGGCAGCGCGAAGCTCAACGGCACCGAGCTCATCGGGGCGCCGCAGTCGACGCTGCGCCGCGCTCGAGGCAACGACATCGCGGTGATCTTCCAGGAGCCCATGACGGCGCTCAACCCGGTGCTGACCATCGGGTTCCAGATCTCCGAGGCGCTGCGCATCCACAACCCCACGATGACGCCGAACGCCGCCCGAGAGCGTGCGCTCGAGCTCCTTCGTCTCGTCGAGATGCCCAACCCGTCGAAGGCGTTCGACTCGTACCCGCACCAGCTCTCCGGCGGACAGCGACAGCGCGCCATGATCGCGCAATCGCTCAGCTGCGACCCGGACCTCCTCATCGCCGATGAGCCGACGACGGCCCTCGACGTGACGATCCAGGCCGAGATCCTCGAGCTCATGCGCTCGCTGCACGAGCGTCTCAACTCGGCGATCGTGATCATCACGCATGACATGGGCGTCGTCGCCGATATCGCTGACAACGTCATCGTGATGAAGGGCGGCGAGATCGTCGAGCGCGGCACCGTGCGGGAGATCTTCAAGAACCCGCAGCACGCCTACACCAAGACGCTGCTCGACGCGGTTCCGCACCTGGGGACCGGAGAGGCGAGCGGACTGGATGCGCGCGAGTTCACGGGTGAGCCGGCGCTCGTCGTGCAGAACGCCGACATCGAGTACCCGAAGCAGGGCCGCGTCCCCGCCTTCAAGGCTGTCGAGGACGCGACCTTCGAGATCTACCCAGGCGAGATCGTGAGCGTCGTCGGAGAATCGGGATCGGGGAAGACCACGGTCGCTCGCGCTGTCGTCGGACTGCTGCCGGTCGCCGCCGGCTCGATGAAGCTCAACGGCGTCGAGCTGAACGGGGTCTCGAGGCACGACCTCGCGAAGGTGCGCCGCGATATCGGCATCGTCTTCCAGGACCCGGGCTCGTCGCTCAACCCGAGGTGGCCAGTCGGGCAGTCGATCGCCGAGCCGCTCATCCTCGAGAAGAAGCTGACGAAGGCGGAGATCGAGGCCCGAGTCGGCGAGCTGCTCGACCAGGTCGAGCTTCCCCGCTCGTTCCGCAACCGCTACCCGAACGAGCTGTCCGGCGGACAGCGTCAGCGCATCGGCATCGCCCGCGCCCTGGCGCTCGAACCGAAGCTCCTCGTCGCCGACGAGCCCACTTCCGCCTTGGACGTGTCGGTGCAGAAGCGCGTGCTCGAGCTGCTCGTGGAGATCCAGCAGCGGCTGCAGTTCGCCGTCTTGTTCGTGACGCACGACCTGGCCGTCGTCGACCAGCTGGCGAACCGGGTCATCGTCATGAACCACGGCAAGATCGTGGAGCAGGGGCCGACGGACCAGATCCTCCGTGCGCCGCAGGACCCGTACACGCAGCGCCTCGTCGCCGCCGTGCCGGTGCCGGACCCCGACGAGCAGGCGATCCGCCGAGCCGAGCGGGCCGCACTCAAGCGCGCAACCGAGGGTGCGGTCACGTCCGAGGTCCTCGGCGACGACATCGTGGCCTCCGATGCTCCTTCGGCACAGCAGGAGGACATCCTGCGGGCCGAGGCGGAGGAGCGCGAATCCGGCCAGTGACTCGGTAGAAACTTCGACCAGCGTGGGGCCATCTCACGCTGGTCGGGAGGCGTGTCCTCCGTGACGTAGGATGAACTGCCCTTTTCTCAAATGAAAGCACCCCTGAATGACTGCTGTGCCTGTCGCCCACCGTTCTGAACTCCGTAACGTCGCCATCGTGGCGCACGTCGACCACGGCAAGACGACCCTCGTCGACGCCATGCTGAAGCAGACGGGCTCGTTTGGCGAGCACGACAGCAACTCGACCGAAGCCCGAGTCATGGACTCGAACGACCTCGAGCGTGAAAAGGGCATCACCATCCTCGCCAAGAACACGGCGATCTCCTACAAGGGGAAGCACGCCACGGATGGGCCGATCACGATCAACGTGATCGACACCCCCGGCCACGCCGACTTCGGCGGCGAGGTCGAGCGCGGCCTGTCCATGGTCGACGGTGTCGTCCTGCTCGTCGACGCCTCCGAGGGCCCCCTCCCGCAGACTCGCTTCGTGCTCCGCAAGGCGCTCGCCGCGAACCTCCCGGTCATCCTCTGCGTCAACAAGACCGACCGTCCGGACGCGCGCATCGACGAGGTCGTCGCCGAGAGCCAGGACCTGCTCCTCGGTCTCGCCTCCGACATGGCCGACGAGGCGCCCGATCTCGACATCGACGCGCTCCTCGACCTGCCCGTCCTCTACGCCTCGGGCCGCGCTGGTGCCGCTTCGCACAACCAGCCCGCCGACGGAGAGCTGCCGGACAACGACGACCTCGAGCCGCTCTTCGAGACGATCCTCAAGCACATCCAGCCGCCGGCCTTCGACCCAGAGGCGCCGTTGCAGGCGCACGTGACGAACCTGGACAGCTCCCCGTTCCTCGGTCGTCTCGCGCTGCTGCGCGTCTTCAACGGCACGCTCAAGAAGGGCCAGAACGTGGCCTGGGTGAAGAACGACGGCTCGGTGCACAACGTGCGCATCACGGAGCTGCTCGAGACGAAGGCGCTCGACCGCGTCCCCACCGACTCCGCTGGCCCAGGTGACATCGTCGCCGTCGCCGGCATCCCCGAGATCATGATCGGCGAGACGATCGCCGACCCCGAGGACATCCGTCCGCTTCCCGGCATCACGGTCGACGAGCCAGCCATCTCGATGACGATCGGCACGAACACCTCGCCCATCATGGGCAAGGTCAAGGGCCACAAGCTCACCTCGCGCATGGTCAAGGACCGCCTCGACCGCGAGCTCATCGGCAACGTCTCGATCCGCGTTCTCGACATCGGACGCCCGGACGCCTGGGAAGTCCAGGGTCGTGGCGAGCTCGCGCTCTCCGTCCTCATCGAGAACATGCGCCGCGAGGGCTTCGAGCTCACCGCCGGCAAGCCGCAGGTGGTCACGAAGATCGTCGACGGCAAGACGCACGAGCCGTACGAGCACCTCACGATCGACTCGCCGGAAGAGCACCTCGGTGCCATCACGCAGCTTCTCGCCGCGCGCAAGGGCCGCATGGAGTCGATGTCGAACCACGGCACGGGCTGGGTCCGCATGGAGTTCATCATCCCGTCGCGAGGCCTCATCGGCTTCCGCAGCGAGTTCATGACGAGCACGCGTGGAACCGGTATCGCGAACGCGATCTCGCACGGCTACGAGCCGTGGGCCGGCCAGATCACGACCCGCATCTCGGGTTCGATCGTCGCCGACCGCGCCGGAGTCGCGACGCCGTTCGCGATGCAGGCACTGCAGGAGCGCATGTCGTTCTTCGTGCAGCCGACCGAAGAGGTCTACGAGGGCATGGTCATCGGCGAGAACTCGCGCGCCGACGACATGGACGTCAACGTGACGAAGGAGAAGAAGCTCACGAACATGCGTTCCGCCAACGCGGACACGTTCGAGTCGATGACGCCTTCTCGTCAGCTCACGCTCGAGGAGTGCCTCGAGTTCGCCCGCGAGGACGAGTGCGTCGAGGTCACGCCCGAGAAGATCCGCATCCGCAAGCTGCTCCTCGACGGCAACGCGCGTGCGCGTGCCACGTCGCGCGCCAAGAAGCAGTAGTTGCGCGTGCGCCTTCGCACGGCAACACGTGAACAGTAAGGTCGTATGACGGAAGTCATCGAACAGCCTGCCGCAGAGCAGCGAACCGGGGAACGCATCCTCGGGGCGCTGCTCTACGCGCTTTTCGGCCTCATCGTCGGCACCGTGACGACGTTCCTCCACCGTGGCCGCGTCGAGCTCTTCGAGACGACGCTCTGGGTGGGCATCGTGCTCGGCCTCGCCTGCATCCTGTGCCTCGGCATCGGGCTGCGCCTGTACCTCGTCGACCGGTGGATGAGCACCGGGTTCGCTGTGGGGGTCATCGTCGCGGTCGTCGGCCTCGGCGTCTGGAATCCCGGCTCGAGCGTCGTCGTCGTCGGTGACGTGGTCGGCCTCGCGTGGCTCGCCCTGGCGTCCCTCATCGCGGCGGGCTGCGCGTTCTGGCCCGCCCTGCCCAGCCGCCGATCGCGAACGGCGACCGGCGGCGGCGAGTACGATGAGAGATCGCAACCGAGCTAGGAGGAGTCACCTCAGTGACCTACGTCATCGCCCTTCCCTGTGTCGACGTGAAAGACCGGGCCTGCATCGATGAGTGCCCCGTCGACTGCATCTACGAGGGCGATCGGATGCTCTACATCCACCCCGACGAATGCGTCGACTGCGGTGCCTGCGAACCTGTCTGCCCCGTCGAGGCCATCTACTACGAGGATGACCTGCCCGAGGAGTGGAGCGAGTACTACACCGCGAACGTCGACTTCTTCTCCGAGATCGGCTCGCCAGGGGGAGCGGCGAAGGTCGGCGTGATCCACCACGACCACCCGGTCATCGCGGCGCTCGAACCGCAGGGAGAGGGCGCGTGACGCTGGGCGAGCTCCCCGACTACCCCTGGGATCAGCTGACGCCGTACATCGACCAGGCGAACGCGCACCCGGACGGCGCCCTCGACCTCTCGATCGGCTCTCCCGTCGACCCGACGCCGGAGGTCGTCCGCGCGGCGCTGCGGGAGCACGCCGACGCGCACTCCTACCCGACCACGATCGGCACACCGGAGGCCAGGGACGCCGTCGTCGCCTGGTTCGCGCGGTGCCGTGGTGTGAGCGGCCTGCTGCGCGCGAACGCGATGCTCACGGTCGGCTCGAAGGAGTTCGTCGCGACGACGGCCTTCTTCCTGCGACTCGGTGCGGGCGACACGGTCGTCTACCCTGCCCGGGCATACCCGACCTACGAGATCGGCGCGGTCTTCGCCGGAGCAGAGGGCTTCGCGGGCGACGACCCCGCGGCCTGGCCGGAATCGACGAAGCTCATCTGGCTCAACAGTCCAGGGAACCCCGACGGACGAGTGCTCGGCGTCGAGGAGCTGGCGGCCGCGGTCTCCCGTGCTCGCGAACTGGGCGCCGTCATCATCAACGACGAGTGCTACGCGGAACTCGGCTGGGGGGACTGGTCGGGGGAGCGCATCCCGAGCATCCTCGACGAGCGGGTCACGGGCGGCGACCTGAGCAACATCCTCGCGTGCTCGTCGCTCTCGAAGCGGTCGAATCTGGCGGGCTACCGGGCCGCCTACGTCGCGGGTGACCCGCAGCTCATCTCCCGGCTGCTCACTGCACGCAAGCACGCGGGGCTCATCGTCCCCGCTCCGGTGCAGGCGGCCGTCGTGGCTGCGCTTGGCGACGACGAGCATGCCGTCGAGCAGTACAACCGCTACCTCCGTCGCCGAGAGGTGCTCCTTCCCGCGCTCCAGGCCTGGGGACTGCGCATCGAGCACAGCGAGGCGGGCCTCTACCTGTGGGGCACCAAGGGCGACGACTCCTGGGTGACGATCGAAGAGCTCGCGCAGCTCGGCATCATCGCGGGTCCCGGGGTCTTCTACGGGGAAGCCGGCGGGCGGCACGTCCGAGTCTCCCTGACGGCCACGGATGCGCACATCGACGAGGCCGCGCGGCGGCTCCTCGCGGCAACTTCTGACCATTCCGCGCAAGCTCAGTAGGTATCGAACAGCACATCGCGACTTTCATTGTGGATTCGCATAGTCACCTGGTCGACCGATTAGGCTATGAGAACACTGCGCGTTCTGCGTGCTCGCCGGGGAGCATCCCCCACCCGCTCGAGGAGGATCTGTGACTGAACAGCACAAGCAGGCTGAGGCCCACCGGAATGAGGCGGACTCAGCCACCTTCAGGATCGGCGACAGGACAGCTGAGTTCCCGGTTCTGCGCGCCACCGAAGGCGCTGACGCGGTCGACATCTCGACGTTCATGAAGCAGACCGGGTACACCACGCTCGACCAGGGCTTCGTCAACACCTCGTCGACCAAGTCGGCGATCACGTACATCGATGGTGCCAACGGCATCCTCCGCTACCGCGGCTATCCGATCGAGGAGCTCGCCTCCAAGTCGAGCTTCCTCGAGGTCGCGTACCTGCTGCTCTACGGCCAGCTGCCGACCGAGTCGGAGTACGAGAACTTCACCGACCGCATCCGGCACCACACGCTCCTGCACGAGGACCTCAAGCGCTTCTTCACGGCACTGCCGCCGCACGCGCACCCGATGTCCGTGCTGTCGAGCGCGGTCAACGCGCTCTCGACGTACTACGAGGATTCCCTCGACGTCCACAACCCTGAGATGGTCGAGCAGTCGACCATCCGCCTCCTCGCGAAGATCCCGGTCATCGCCGCCTATGCGCACAAGAAGAGCATCGGTCAGGCGTTCCTGTACCCGGACAACTCGCTCGACTTCGTCGACAACTTCCTCAAGCTCAACTTCGGCAACCTCGCGGAGCCCTACGAGGTCAACCCCGTGCTCTCGAAGGCGCTCGAGCGCCTGCTGATCCTGCACGCCGACCACGAGCAGAACGCGTCGACCTCGACGGTGCGCCTCGTCGGCTCGACCGAGGCGAACATGTACTCCTCGATCTCCGCCGGCATCAGCGCCCTCAACGGCCCGCTGCACGGTGGCGCCAACGAGGCCGTCCTCAAGATGCTTGCGCAGATCCAGGAATCCGGCGAGGGCGTCGACCGCTTCGTCGAGCGAGTCAAGAACAAGGAAGACGGCGTGCGTCTCATGGGCTTCGGCCACCGGGTGTACAAGAGCTACGACCCCCGTGCGAAGCTCGTCAAGGAGTCCGCGGACGAGGTGCTCGCCGCGCTCGGCGTCAACGACCCGCTTCTGGAGCTCGCGACGCAGCTCGAGCAGGTCGCCTTGAGCGACGACTACTTCAAAGAGCGAAGCCTGTACCCGAACGTCGACTTCTACACGGGTCTCATCTACAAGGCGATGGGCTTCCCGACGCGCATGTTCACGGTGCTGTTCGCCATCGGACGCCTCCCAGGCTGGCTCGCGCACTGGCGTGAGGCGAACGCGGACGCCAAGACCAAGATCGGGCGCCCGCAGCAGCTCTACACGGGTGAGGCCGAGCGCCACTACCCGGAGAACCGCGGCTTCCAGCTGCTCTGACGTCAGACCCGCGCAGGCGACGCGTGCCGCCGCAGCCTGGAATCACCTGTGAGGGGTTCCGCTGCGACGGCACGCGTTCTACGCTGATCGAACAAGACACTCCCCGCTCGAGCCGCACGACAGGTGGCCAGCGGGGAGTGTTGTTCTGTCTCCAGGGTGCTGACTGGAGCCTCAGTTCGGAGTTGCTCCGGGTCAGGCGTGCAGGGCGTCGTTGAGCTGGATGCCAGCCCCGGTCCGTGCGAGGGCCTCGACCGCGCCGTTGAGCGAGTTCCGGCGGAACAGCAGGTTCGGGACACCGGAGAGTGCCGACGCCTTGACCGACTGCGGCTCGCCGATCTGGCCATCAGGGTCGCTCTGGCCGATGAGCGAGACCTTGGTTCCGGCGGTCACGTACAGGCCGGCCTCCACGATCGAGTCGTCGCCCAGCGAGATGCCGATGCCGGAGTTCGCGCCGAGCAGGGCGCGCTCGCCGATGCGGATGCGCTCCTTGCCGCCGCCGGAGAGCGTGCCCATGATGGATGCCCCGCCGCCGATGTCGCTGCCGGCTCCGAGGATCACGCCCTGCGAGACGCGCCCTTCCACCATCGAGCGGCCGAGGGTGCCGGCGTTGAAGTTCACGAAGCCCTCGTGCATGACAACCGTGCCTGGTGCGAGGTGCGCGCCGAGGCGGACCCGTCCGCCGTCGGCGATGCGCACATCCGCCGGCATCACGTAGTCGAGGAGGCGCGGGAACTTGTCGATCGCGTAGACCTGGATGCCCTCACGCTGGAGGATCGCGCGCGACGAGGCGGCCAGGTCGGGTCGCATGGGGCCGACGTTGGTCCAGGCGTTGGTCGGCAGGTGGCCGAAGATGCCATCGAGGTTGATGCTGTTCGGCTCGACGATGAGGTGGCTCAGGAGGTGCAGGCGGAGGTAGGCGTCGACGACGCTCTCGACGGGCTCATCGAGCCGCACCGTCACGGTGACCGGGCTGACCTGCACCTGGCGACGCTCGTCGTCGTAGGAGAGTGCCGCGAAGCTCGCAGGAGAGATGTGCGGGTCGCGGCCCTCGGGCAGCGGGCCGAGTGCGGGGGTCGGGAACCAGGCATCGAGCACCTGTCCGTCGTTCGTGATCGTGGCGAGGCCGTCGCCCCAGGCTGTCCGCTGGTCGTGGGAGGTGGGTGCATCGTTGGTCATGCGCTCCAGGCTACCCAGCGAAGGGCCCGCGCGGGCACCACGCTGTGCTCTTGCCGAGCACTTAGGCTTGAACCCATGTCTTCCTTCGCGAGTGGCGACGCCCTCGACCTGACGCGACCCTCGACCGAGCTCACGCGCCTGCTGTGTGACATTCCGTCCGTCTCCGGCGACGAGGCGACGATCGCCGATGCCATCGAGGCCGCGCTGGCGCCGTTCGCGCATCTCGAGGTGCAGCGGCTCGGCAACACCATCGTCGCGCGCACCTCGCTCGGGCGGGCCCAGCGCGTCGCGATCGCGGGGCACATCGACACCGTGCCGATCAACGAGAACCTCCCGACGCGCCTCGAGGTCCTCTCGCCCGAGCAGGCCGCGGCAGATGTGCCGGATACGCCGGCGGGGGAGTACCTCTGGGGGCGCGGCACGGTCGACATGAAGGCCGGCGTCGCCGTGCAGCTGAGGCTCGCAGCCGAGCTCGTGGAGCCCGCCGTCGACGTGACATGGATCTGGTACGACAACGAGGAGGTCGCGTCCGAGCTGAACGGGCTGGGGCTGCTCGCGGCTGCCCGGCCGGAGCTCCTGGCCGCCGACTTCGCGATCCTGGGCGAACCCACGAAGGGCGAGGTCGAAGGCGGCTGCAACGGCACCATCCGCGTCGACATCCGGACCAGGGGGAAGCGGGCCCACTCGGCACGCGCGTGGGTGGGGGAGAACGCCATCCACAAGGCGGCACCGATCCTCGAGCGGCTTGCGGAGTTCGAGCCGGCGACGGTGCCCGTCGAGGGCCTCGAGTACCGGGAAGGGCTCAACGCCGTCCGCATCTCGGGCGGGGTCGCCGGCAACGTGATCCCCGACGAGTGCGTCGTCCACGTCAACTACCGTTTCGCCCCCGACAAGACGCTCGATGAAGCCGAGGCGAAGCTGATGGCATGGTTCGGCGACTTCGAGCTCGACTTCGTCGACCGCTCTCCCGCCGCGAGGCCGGGTCTCGACGCCCCTCTGGCGCGCGGATTCCTGGAGGCTGTCGGCGCCGAGGCGAAGCCCAAGTACGGGTGGACGGACGTGGCCAGGTTCTCGGCGCTCGGCATCCCGGCCGTGAACTACGGTCCGGGCGACCCGCTCAAGGCGCACGCCGACGACGAACGGGTGCTGCTCTCCGAGATCACGCGTGTCGAGGAGGGGCTGCGGACGTGGCTGACCTCACGCTAGCGAGAACGGGCCGCGAGGAGTTCACGATCGCCGCGGACACCAGGCCGACGTACTTCTCGTACTACTGGAGTCGTCTCCCGGCGCTGGCGCAGGTCGCCATCATCTTCTTCGGAACACGGGTCGTGACGACCGTGTTCCTGCTGGCGTTCGCGTCCCAGCAGCAGGAGACCTGGCAGTCGCCGGCGAAGCCCGACCTGTGGACCTTCTCGAACCTGTGGGACTCGGCCTGGTTCGAGCGCATCGCGACCGGTGGGCCGTTCGGCTACTCGAGCGAGCTGCCTCGGAACGATGAGGGTCAGGTCACCGAGAACGCGTGGGCCTTCATGCCGCTCTACCCGGTCCTCGTCCGTGGCCTCATGGTGGCGACGACGCTGCCGTGGGAAGTGGCTTCCGTGCTCGTCGCGACGGCGTTCGGGTTCGCTGCGGCCTGGGTCTTCAACCGCACCCTCGCGCTCGTCGTCGACAAGAGCACGACGGCGTTCGCGACGCTGCTCTTCTGCATCGCACCGACGAGCCCGCTGCTCCAGCTCGGCTACGCGGAGAGCGCGCAGAGCTTCTTCGTCGCGCTGCTGCTGTACCTGCTCATCAAGCGACAGTGGCTTGTCATGCTTCCCGTCATCGTGCTCGCCTCGTTCACGCGTCCCACAGGGCTCGCGTGGGCCATGACGCTCGGGCTCTACTTCCTCGCACGCTGGTGGATGCACGCGAAGGGACGCGAGGCGTTCCCACGGCCTGAGGTCATCAAGGTCATGGCCGCCGGGCTGCTCTCTGCGGTCGCAGGCTTCGGCTGGCTGCTCATCGCGTGGGCCGTGACCGGGGTCCCATCCGCCTACATCGACACGGAGCTCGCCTGGCGCATCCACTACACGGGGCCCATCGAGCTGGAGCCGTTCACGGGGTGGTTCCACGGCTCGACGTTCTGGTTCGGCCAGCCGATCGGGGCGATCATCGTGGTGCTGTTCGTCATCGTCGTGGTCGGCGCCATCGCGCTGCCGATCATGCGCAGGCTCGGCATCGAGATCCGCATCTGGCTCTTCAGCTACTTCACGTACCTCTTCGCCGTGTTCTTCCCGCAGTCGAGCACGTTCCGGCTGCTCATGCCGATGTTCCCGATCCTCGGTGCCGTCGCGATCCCCAAGTCCCCGCTCTACCGGGTGAGCGTCGTCGTGCTCATGCTCGTCGGGCAGCTCCTGTGGCTCTACTTCTGCTGGTACACCGTGGAGGGTGACTGGACCCCCGCTTAGCCCGGTCCGAACCGTCACCGTTCCGTGTCCGGAGCGTTACCGCCTCGGCCTCGCAAAACCCAGGTCAGGCCCTACATTGAGTGCAGACGCCGGTACAGGCGCGTCTGCTTTGCGAGGACGTGGGGAGATCAGGATGGAACTACTCGGGGTTGGGCGGATCACCGTGCTGGCGACGGTCGGGATACTGGCGCTCTCTGGCTGCCAGGGCACAGAAGGGGGTGCCGCTCCGGCGGTCACGTCGTCAGCCACCGTTCTCGCCTCGACGGCGCCCGAGGCCACTGCGAGCGCGACCGCAGCGGCGATGCCCGAGGAGACGGAGCAGCCCGCGGCGGCCTGGAGCATCTCCTCGATCGGCGCGGCTGAGGAGTGCGGGCTCTTCACCGACGCCATGCTGGGTGAGCTGAACGCTCCGCGGCTCGTGCCTTTCGAGCAGGCTTTCTCGCTCGAGCAGCACCCCGATCTTGCACAGCTCTCAGCTGCTGCTCCCGAGCTCTGCAACTGGGTTCCGTCGAGGGCTGGAGACGTCGAAGGAACCGGTGGCGGCGGGCCAGATGGCAAGTGGCGCTCGACGTTCCTGCACATCGCGACGCTCCAGGGCAGCGAGGCGGTCGACACCGCGACGATGTTCGACGAGTTCGAGAGCTTCACGGAGGGGATCTCGGTCGGCACGAACCCCTACGCGACGCAGGGGCTCGGCGACGGCACCGTCTACCTCCTCGAGAACAAGACCCACGGCGAGACCGTGCCCGCGGACATCTGCCACTACGTCGAGGGGCAGACCGTCGTCACGATCGTGCGCGAGACGGACGGGCAGTGTGTCGCCGCGCTCGAGCAGGTGCTCACCATCGCGAAGAGCTGACCCTTCGGCCCCGAGCAAGACGGCGATCGCCGCATCCGTCACTGGATGCGGCGATCGCCGTCTGCGGTGAGTGCTGGGTTCGCGTCAGCCGCGCGCCGCGTCGAGGCGCTGGCCCACGTTCTCCCAGTTGACGATGTTCCAGAAGGCCTTGATGTAGTCGGCCCGGACGTTCTGGTAGTCGAGGTAGTAGGCGTGCTCCCATACGTCGAGCTGCAGCAGGGGAGTGACGCCGAAGGGGATGTTGCCCTGCTGGTCGAAGAGCTGGAACGTGGTGAGGTTGCCACCCGTCTGGTCGTAGCCGAGCACGGCCCAGCCGGAGCCCTGCACGCCGAGCGCCACAGCGGTGAACTGCGCCTGGAACTTCTCGAGACCGCCGAACTGCTCGTCGATAGCATCCTTGATGCCACCAGCAGGCTCTCCGCCTTCCGGCGAGAGGTTGGTCCAGAAGACGCTGTGGTTGACGTGCCCGCCAAGGTTGAAGGCGAGGTCCTTCTCGAGCTTGTTGATGTTCGCGAGGTTGCCGCTGTCGCGTGCCTCCGCGATCTGCTCGAGTGCCGTGTTGGCACCCTTCACGTAGGTCGCGTGGTGCTTGTCGTGATGCAGCTCCATGATGCGTGCCGAGATGTGGGGCTCGAGTGCCGCGTAGTCGTAGGGGAGGTCGGGAAGCGTGTATTCAGCCACGTGAGGTCCTTTCGATCATCTGGCCAGGGCAGAAGGCGCCATCGACGCCAACGAAATTCGACGCTACACCTCGGTTCTGGCCGTTCCCCTCGCCGTTTCCTCGCAAGTCGGACCGAATTCGATCCACGAGTTTTCGCATTCCGGAGGGCCGAATGCACACTCGGTCCGCGAATTTGGGATACTAGGGAGACACTGCACAAATCTTGGAGGCGCAATTATGGCCGCGATGAAACCGCGTACTGGTGACGGACCTATGGAAGCCATCCGCGAAACACGGCTGATCATCGTTCGTGTACCCCTAGAGGGTGGCGGGCGCCTCGTGGTGTCCGTCAACGACGACGAGGCCCGCGAGCTTCGCGACGCGCTGAGCGCAGTCGTCGGCGAATAGCCGATTCGCACGGAGAGAAGGGCGTCGACCACCACGGTCGGCGCCTTTCTTCTGTGTTCCTCGTTTCTGCGTTCAGTGCGCTGCGCTCAGCGCAGCTTCGTGAGCTGGAGGATGCCGCCGTCGAGCGGCAGCAGGGCCAGGCGCAGGTCTTCTTGGAGATCGAACTCGGAGTAGAGGGCGCGCAGGCCGCTGGTCAGCGCGTCGCGTCGAGCGGGTGAGGCGACCTTGCCGCCGTTGAGCGCGCCGAGTGCGACGATCGTGCCGCCGGGGCGGATGAGGCGCAGACCATGCTGCAGATGTGCGCCGATGTGCGCGATGTCGCCTCCGATGACGACGAGGTCGTAGCCGCCCTCGGTCATCCGAGGCAGCACGTCCTGCGGGTGACCCGTGATGAAGCGGAGGCTCGCACCGCGCGCGCCGGCGGAGATCAGCAGACGCCGCGCGTGCCCGAGATACTCGGGCTCTGCGTCGATGCAGGTGATCGTCGATTTCGGCGCCCCACGCCAGACGGCGTGCGTGAGCACTCCCGCGCCGGTCCCGATCTCGATGATCGTGGATGCTCCTGTCGCAGCCGCGAGGAACGTCAGGTGAGCCGCGGTTGCGGCAGAGGGGAGCGGCAGTCCCAGCTCGAGCGTCAGCTGACGAGCATCCCGGACGAGGGCGTCGTCCACGATTCGCTCGTTGATGTAGCGCGAGCTGAGCTCCAGTTCAGACATTCCTCAAGACTAGCGGCGGGCGAGGTCCCGGAGTCCGATTCCCGCATCCGGGTTCTGGCCTCTCGGGGTGAGCCGTCGGCGCATCCCAGACCCTATGATGGGACGGTGTTTGGGCTGACGTTTGAGAAGTTGCTGTTGATCGGCATTATCGCGGCCTTCATCATCGGTCCCGACAAGCTCCCGAAAGCTGCCGAGCGTCTCGCTGATGCGGTCAAGTGGCTTCGTGGCGCGTCCACGAACGCGAAGTCGCGCATGAAAGAGGAGATGGGCGACGATTTCGCCGATGTCGACTGGCGGAAGCTCGATCCTCGCCAGTACGACCCTCGCCGCATCATCCGTGATGCCCTCCTCGCCGAGGACGAGCCGGCAGCGCCGCAGCCGGCCCCCGTGAATGCCGCTTCTGCGACTGCGAGCGCCGCGACTCTCGCGGCCGGGGCAGCAGCAGCTGCCGCGCCCGGGAGCGCCTCGCGGCCGAGCTGGGCTTCGAGCGCGCTGCCATCCGCATCGATCGTCGGCCCAGTGCCGTTCGACGCCGAGGCCACCTGATCCGAGTCTGATCCGAGTCGTCGGCGCACCCGTCACTCGACCCAGACACGAGCGAGCCCGGGAGCCTAGACGAGCGAGACCGGAAGCCTTCGACCGCTGAGGCCGCGAGGCTGAGCGAGCAGGGCATCCGCTGCACGCTGGAGGGCCTCGCCCGCAGGCTCCGCGGGCTTCGTCCGCAGCAGGGGAGTGCCGGCGTCTCCGGACTCGCGGAGCGTCTGGCTCACTGGCACCTCGGCGAGCAGGGCAACGGCGTCACCCTCCGCGCTGAGGCGCTCCGCGACAGCCAACCCTCCGCCCTCGCCGAAGAGCGGGACCCGGCCCCCGTCCGTCGACGCGAACGGCGACATCGTCTCGATGACACCGACGACTCTCTGACCGGTCTTCCTGGCCAGTGCCCCTGAGCGCCAGGCGACGTCGGCGGCAGCCGCCTGCGGAGTCGTGACGACGACGACCTCGGCGTTCGGGAGAAGCTGGCCGAGCGAGATCGCGATGTCGCCGGTGCCAGGTGGCAGGTCGAGCAGCAGCACGTCGAGATCCCCGAAGTAGACGTCGGTGAGGAACTGCTCGATCGTGCGATGCAGCATTGGGCCGCGCCACGCGACGACCTGAGCGTCGTCGCCCAGGAACATGCCGATGGAGATGAGCTTCACGCCGTGCGACTCAGGGGGCACGATCATGTCCCCTATGCGAGTTGGGGCAACATCGTGGTCCAGCCCGAAGAGACCGGGGATGGAGTAGCCGTGGACATCGGCGTCGATGAGGCCGACGCTGAGGCCACGACGCGCGAAGGCCGCGGCGAGGTTCGCGGTGACCGTGGACTTTCCGACGCCGCCCTTGCCGCTCGTGACGGCGATGACGCGGGTCAGCGAATCACGGCCAAAGGGATGCACGCGGCCGGCGCGGGAGCCCCGCAGGCGCTCCGTGAGGGCCGTCCGCTGCTCGCGCGTCATGACCCCGATCTCGAGGTCGTATTCGGCGACGTCGATGACAGACTCGATCGCCGAGCGCACCTCCCGCTCGATCTGACGCGCTGCCGGGCAACCGACGATGGTGAGCCGCAGCTCGACCTCGAAGGACCCGTCGCGGCGCTCGTCGACGCGTTCGATCATCCCGAGCTCCGTCAGCGGTCGGCGAAGCTCGGGGTCGCTGACGAGAGCGAGCGCGCTCCAGATGCTGTCGGCGGTCGTCACGTCGCTCACACCGACTCTTCTGCCGACTTGGCTGCGCGCTTCCTGTCTCGGATCGCCTCGGCGCGGCGCCTCGCCGAGTCGCTCACCCGCTGCTGCTCGCGCGAGATGGTCTCTGAGCCGTCTTCGTCTGGGTCATCGAGGTCCTCGATGTCCTCGAGGAGGGCCCGCAGCTCGGCGCGGATGAAGTCCTTCGAAGCGAGGTCCTTCGTGAGCACTCGGAGCGCCACGATCTCGCGCGCGAGGTACTCGAGGTCGGCGGAGTTGCGCTCCGCTCGCTGCCGGTCCTGGGCGATCTGCACCCGGTCGCGGTCGTCCTGCCGGTTCTGCGCGAGCAGCAGCATGGGCGCCGCGTAGGAGGCCTGCAGCGACAGCATGAGGGTCAAGGCGATGAAGCCGAGGTCAGCGGAGTCGAAGCGCAGCTCGATGGGAGCCATCGAGTTCCACACCACCCAGAACACGACGAAGAGCGAGAGACCGACGAGGAAGGCCGGCGTGCCCATGGCACGCGCGAACGCCTCCATTCCCCGGCCGAATGCGTCGCTCCGGTCGTGGTCGCGGTTCTCCGAGTCATCCCCGCGCGAATCGCGCGGGTCGCGGGAGTCACGCCGCGGCTTCGGCCGTGGGCGTCGGAGATGGAGGCCCTTCACCTTGGGGCGCTCGAGATCGTCTTCACGACGTGCCATGAGTCCTCCGGGCGGCTGGAGAGTTGGCAGGGGCGGTGACGACACGCTTGGTGCCGACGCGCTGCGAGACGCGACTGGGGACGACCTCGCCCTCGGCGTCGACCTGACGCCAGTCCTCCGGCAGGAGGTGGTCGAGAACATCGTCGATGGTCACGACGCCGACGAGGCGGTGCGCGTCGTCGATGACGGGAAGCGCGACGAGGTCGTAGCTCGCGAGGACGCGCGCCACCTCGGCATCGCGCATCGTCGTGGGCGCAGGCTCCATCTCGCGGTCCAGGATCGTGTCGAGTCGTTCGTGCGGGGGATATCTGAGGAGCCGCTGGAAGTGCACGAGGCCCAGGTAGCGGCCCGTGGGCGGCTCGTAGGGGGAGAGGGTCACGAAGACGCTCGTCGCGAGTGCCGCGGGGAGGTCCTTGCGGCGGATGAGCACAAGCGCTTCGGCGACCGTCGCGTCACCGGGCAGGATCACCGGGTCCGTGGTCATCAGCCCGCCGGCGGTGTCCGGAGCGAACTCGAGGAGCATGCGAACCTCTTCGGCCTCCTCCGGGTCCATGCGCTGCAGGAGCGCCTCGCTCTTCACGGCGTCGAGCTTCGCCACGAGGTCGGCGGCGTCGTCGGGCTGCATGCGGTCCAGCACGTCGGCCGCGTGCTCCTCGTCGAGCCACTCGATGATCGTGACCTGGTCGGACTCGCGCATCTCTTCGAGCACGTCCGCCAGCCGCTCGTCCGGCAGCATGCTGACGACCTCCTTGAGGCGTGCATCCGGCAGGTCGAGGAGCGCCGTGGCGAAGTCGCTCGGCTTCATGTCCGAGTGCGCGGTCAGGAACTGCGTCGCCGCCTGCTGCTCGCCGATGGTGAGCTCAGGAGTGACCTCTCCCCATGGCGCGAAACGGGTCGGCCCCGTCCCGAACAGCTGCTTGCTCTTGCGGGGCAGGCGCACGAAGAGCTGGCCGACGCTCCAGTTCCCCTGCGCGTCCTCCTCGATCTGCACGTCCTCGATGGTCCCGGATGCGGTGCCGTCGTTGAACGTCACAGCTCGGTCGGCGAGGTCCGCGAGGACACGCACCTCCTGCCCGTGCTGCACGAAGGGGCGCGAGTCGATCTCGCCGCTCACGACGATCTGACCGGACCCGATCGACTCGACCTGCCGGATGGGGATGAAGATCAGGCGCTTGCTCTTCGTCTCGACGACGAGCCCGTTGACGCGCGGCGAGTGTGCCGCGCGGTACTCGACGATGACATCGCGGACCTTGCCGATCCGGTCGCCGTCTTCGTCGAAGACGGGGCACGCGGAAAGACGCGCTGTAAAGACCTTGGAGACGCTCACGGGCCAATGGTAGTCGCCGCGGGCGACTCGCCAGCCAACAGCGAACATGTGACCAGTCCGCCGCCATTCCAAGGCACGTGCTGAGAGAATGGCGGCATGACAACCCCAGGCACGACGACACGTGGCGCCCGCAGCCGGTTCCCCAAGGTTCCCGAGGGAGACGTGATCGCCAGCCTCGACAGCTACGAGGCTGCTCGCGCCGTCGTGGACGGTCTCGCGAAGCAGGACTTCCCGGTCTCCACCGTCTCCATCCTGGGCAGCCACCTGCGCACCGTCGAACGCGTCACGGGCCGCATGTCGTTCGGCAAGGCCGCGCTCGGCGCCGTGGGCACGGGCGTGATGCTCGGCCTCTTCGTCGGGCTCCTCGTCCTCATCATCACGCCTGGAGTCGGCTTCGAGACGCTCATCGCGATCCTCCCGGTCGCGATCGGCTTCTCCGTGATCTGGAGCGTCATCGGCTACGCGCTGAACCCGCAGCGCAGGCAGTTCACGTCGGTCATGCAGGTCGTCGCGACGCACTTCGACGTCGTCGTTCCCCGTGAGCACGCCGCGAAGGCGCGTGGCCTCGTTGGAACGCCGCAGGGGGCAGTCAGTGCCACGCCGGCCCAGCACGTGCCCGGGGAGCCAGCCTCCGCTCCGCGTCCGACGGCGCTCGCCCCGGAGCCGCCGCAGCAGCCTTCGGCCGCCCCGCACGCTCCGGGTGCGGAGCCGGCACCAGCCGGGCAGGCTGCGCCGACTCCCGAGTCGCAGGAGCCTGCGGCCCCCCGTCGGACCTACTCGGAGGCGCAGGCGGAGATGCGTCGCCTCGAGCGCGAGCAGCGAGCCAAGCAGGCCGCGGAAGACCGCTCCGGGCCGAGCGCGCAGTCCTGACCCGGGCGGCCCGCACCTGAGCTAGTCGGAGATGCGACTCGCGAGCCAGGCCTCGACTTCTTCGACGGTGCGCGGGATGCCCCGTGAGAGGTTCTCCGCTCCGTCGGCGGTCACGAGGATGTCGTCCTCGATGCGAACGCCGATGCCCCGCAGCTGCTCCGGCACGGTCAGATCATCGGGCTGCAGGTAGAGTCCCGGCTCGATCGTGAAGACCATGCCGGCCTCGAGCACGCCGTCCAGGTAGAGCTCGCGACGCGCCTTCGCGCAGTCGTGCACGTCGATGCCGAGGTGGTGGCTCGTGCCGTGCACCATGTAGCGGCGGTAGAGCTGCTCGGCGGGGTCGGTGCCCTCGACGCCAAGAGGCATCCCGAGCTCCTGCGTCCGCGCCGCGATGACCTCCATCGCCGTGTCGTGGATGGTGCGGAAGGTGATGCCTGGGCGGACGATCGCCAGCGCGGCGTCAGCGGCTTCGAGCACGATCTCGTAGACCAGGCGCTGCTCTTCGGAGAAGCGGCCCGTGACGGGGAGGGTGCGGGTGATGTCCGCGGTGAAGAGCGAGTCGACCTCGACTCCCGCATCCACCAGGATCAGCTCGCCCGCGTTCACAGCTCCTGAGTTCTTGGTCCAGTGCAGGATGCACGCGTGGCTGCCAGAGGCGGCGATCGTGTCGTAGCCCACGTCGTTGCCCTCGAGGCGGGCTCTCGCCTGGAACACCCCTTCGACGATGCGCTCACCACGCGGGTGCTGAGCTGCCCTCGCCAGGGAGCCGACGATGTCGTCGAAGCCAGCCGCGGTCGCGGCGACGGCCTCGCGCATCTGAGCGACCTCGTAGGCGTCCTTGACGAGCCGGAGCTCGCTGAGGTCCTGGGCGAGGAGCGCGTCCTCTGCGAGCAGGGCGTCGAACTCGGCGTCAGGCAGCGACATGGTGCGCCGAGCCTCGTCGACGCGCCCCGTCAGGTCCGGGTCCGCCTCTCGAAGCACCAGGGTGCGGGCGTTCGTCACGAGACCGAGCTCGGAGAACTCGCTCAGATCGCGGGCGGCGACGTCGAGGTCGGCTGCGGTCTGCGCGATCGACGGGCGCGGCCCGATCCAGAACTCGCCGATCTCGGAGTTCGCGTAGAACTCATCGCTGTCTCGACCAGCACGTTCCCGGAAGTAGACCGTCGCCTCGTGCCCGTCGTCGACCGGATCGAGGACCAGGACGGCCCCGGGCTCGGCGTCGGAACCCCATCCGGTCAGCTGCGAGAAGGCCGAGTGAGCGCGGAACCGGTAGTCGGTGTCATTCGAGCGCTGCTTGAGGCTTCCGGCCGGCACGACGAGTCGCGCCCCGCGGTGCCTGGCCGAGATCGCCTCGCGGTGGCCAGCAGCGGTCGGGACGGAGACCCGAGCCTCGGGGAGGGGCTCGTCTCGATCTGCCCAGCCGCGCATGATCTGCGCCCGGAAGGCATCGCTCTTCGGAGTCGTGCTGCGGTTCTCGTTCTCGCTCGCTGGCGCTTCGCCGGGCTTGACGCCTCCTGCGGTCTCGGCAGCCTCATCGGTCGCTGGAGCGACGGCGGGGGCGGCTGTGGCGGACAGGGTGCTGGCGCGGTCGGAAGTAGTCACCCCCACATTCTCGCGCGGAAAACTGGGTGGCGCGGTCAGCAGGACCGAACCACGCGAGCGGACAGGCTCAGCCCGAGGAGGACGGTGTCAGCTGCGCGAAGACGGGACGGTGGTCGCTGCCCGCCATGTCGCGGGAGAGCAGCACCTCGAAGCCCGTGACGCTCCACTCGCTGGTCGCCATGACGCGGTCGATGTTCGCGCCCAGCAGCGGCGGGACGCCTGCCGTCCACGTGCCGACGGACCCATTGCCTGTCGCGAGCGCTGCGTCAGCGCAGGCACCGAGCTGGCTCGAATCGTCGACCCCGAGGCCGGAGAGGTGATCAAGGGTCGAGTTGAAGTCGCCCGCCATGATCGTGTTGCTCGAGCACTGTTGGGCGAGCCACTCGAGGTCGGCGTTCCACGCGCTCATGTTGCCTGGAGTCGGGGAGACCGGATGCGCCGCGATGATCGTCGGCCCGTCACCATCCACGGGCACCGCGATGACGGTCGGCAGCGTGCTCGTGTCGCCTCGATCGGTGACTACCTCGTAGTCGCCGAGGTCAGGGGAGATGAGCAGCGTCGTGGAGGTCGCCTTGTAGTCCTCGTCGACCGTGTGCGTGTGCACCCACATCGGGGAACCCGCCTCGGACATCTGTGCCGCGATCTCGACGCCGAGCTCCTCCGTCGTCTCAGGCAGCACCACGACATCGGCACCGACCTCGACGGCGAGCTCAGCGACCGAGGGAGAACCGGGCGCATCGCCGCGGGTGTTCCAGCTGAGGATGTTGATGCTCTCCGGCGAATCGCTCCCCGCGACGGGGGAGCCCAGACCCCGGTCGACAAGCACCGCCGCCGTGGACGCGACGAAGATGGCGATGACGAGGGTCGTCATCCCGAGCACCGCACGTGCCTTCCGGGAAGCCAGGACCGGAATGAGGAGCAGCAGCATGATCGCCGTCGCGCCGATCGCCACGGGAAGTCGGAACGAGATCGCCTGGGCCACGAGCGGTGCCCGCTGCAGGTCAAGCAACTGTGGCCAGCCGAGCACGACCGCCGCTGCGAGCGCGATGAGCCCGAGGACGAGCCCCGCCGCCCGGTAGCCGGCGATGGAGGATCTTCTGCGTGGAGGTGAGGTACTCGGCATGACCGCCCCAGCGTAGTCTCCGTCGAGCGGGGAGCCTGGGAGGCGCATGGCGATTGCCCATCCGGGCCCTGTGCTTTGATCGGAGCATGACCACCTTCGACAAGCCAGGCATCGACCTCCACACCCACTCGGTGGTCTCCGACGGGACCGAGGCACCAGGGGAGGTCATCCGGCAGGCGGCGAGAGCCGGCCTCGACGCCGTCGCGCTCACCGACCACGACACGACGGCAGGCTGGGCGCAGGCCCGAGCCGCCGCGGTCGACGTGGGCATCACCTTCATCCCGGGCATCGAGTTCTCCTCGCAGCTCAACCACGCGAGCGTGCATGTGCTCGGGTACCTCATCGACCCTGCAGACGAGGTCATGCTCGCCGAGATGCAGCAGGTTCGCGAGTCGCGTGTCTCGCGAGCGGAGCGCATGGTGCAGATGATCGGCGGTGACCACGACCTCACCTGGGACGACGTCCTCGCCGTCACGGAGCCGGGTGCGACGGTGGGCCGGCCGCACATCGCCGACGCGCTGGTGTCGAAGGGACTCGTCGAGAGCCGAGTCGCCGCCTTCGAGACGATCCTCCACTGGCGCGGCGGCTACTACGTGGCGCACTACGCCCCGAGCCCCTTCGACGCCGTCAAGCTCATCCGCCGAGCGGGTGGCGTCCCCGTCCTCGCGCATCCGGGTTCGAGGGGGAGGCGCGGCATGGACACGGAGACCCTCGAAGGCCTGATCGAGGCGGGCCTCGGCGGGCTCGAGGTCGGGCACCGCGAGAACGACGCAGCCAGCAGAGCGATGCTCCTCGAGGTCGCAGCGCAGCACGACCTGATCGTCACCGGCTCCAGCGACTACCACGGGACCGGGAAGCCCAACCAGCTCGGCGAGAACACGACCGAGCTCGGGCAGCTGCGGCGCATCATCGAACAGGCGACGGGAAGTGAACCCGTGCGCGGCGCTGGGCTGCGGCTGTAGCAGCCGCGTCACCTTCTGCTGACCGGCACGTCGACGGCCCTTCGCGTGAAATGGCAGACGGCGCCGAGCGGATGCTCGGCG